>NZ_BAABRO010000006.1 GCF_039545035.1 Novipirellula caenicola | reverse complement strand
ATAATGACACCGCTGTTACGCTCCATCGTGGCGGATTGAAATTGAGACTTCATCCGCTGGAGCGTAACAGTTTTCTCATTTCCCAGCCCTCCCAATCTCCCCAGACTCGTCGCGTTTCACCATCCCAGGCTACGAGTCCCAGCGACTTATTGGCACGACGGGACTCGTTGCCTCGTCCACTACAGAGAAGACACTACACACGCGTGATTGGTAACAAAAATCCAATGACGAAGTTGATGATGGCGCAGATTGGACCGTACAGGACGTTTGCAACACGGCGTCATACCAGGCGCTATCGGACTCGGAAAACCAAACGTGCTGGCGGCAATCCAGATCGAATACGGGGCCTGCATTGGTCGCTTTGAGCAAATCCCATCCTTCGACTCTCATAAAGAACACTCATCGAGCCATTTGAAGAAGGGATTGATCCAAGATTCCCCCGTTCTGCGATGGCCCGAGATTGCGGCAACGTCCGCGGTGCCGCAGGATGTACTGGAGCACCTGACCCAACCGCTGTTCGAGGAACCCGATCGGCAGAACGAAACCGGTAGAACGAAACGATCGACAAGCCAGAAGAGGTTCAAGTGTTGAGTGACAGAAACCCTAATTCAACCAGAAAACGCGGAAGGTATCGAGGATCTGCTGCGCTTCGTGCAAGTAGTGCTCGGCGACCTCTGCGTCATTGACGACGACGAGCAAGTCGTGCGAAAGCACCGAGGTGTTATACCAATTGAAACTGCCGTCGATGACAATGCGGCGATCGATCACACACTGTTTCGAATGAATTGGCGAATAGGGAACCGGACGATCGAACACGCCATAAACCAATGCGATCGGAATGCCAGCATCCTTGAGTCGCTGAATCGCTGGCAGCAGCGGACGACTAAACTCCTTCTCCATCGTACGCGGTTTGCGGATATCCCCTTGCCACGCTAAATGGCCGTTGAATATCGCGCGTACCTTGACGCCGCGATGATGGGCATGAATTAGGGCATCGATCACGCTATCCCCGTACTCGCCTCGCAGTTCCCCGATCAGAAACAAGCAGAGATCGATGGAATGTTGCGCGCGGTTGATCTCCGAGAAAATCGCGTGGTGTGGGCGATAATACTTGCCATTGAGCATGGCAGTACGTCCGAACGTGTAGAACAGATTAAACGGGCTGCGAGGATCAACGCCATAACGCTGGATCACCCCTCCGCGGATCGATTGGAAGATATTGTGCAGTAGCCGACACATTCCGCGGGAGTGGAATGTCATCCCCGATTCCCAATTCGCTCCCCATTGGTCGAACGTGATGTTGAACGACCCGATGATGCAGTCTTCGTCATCAAAGATGATGAATTTGTTGTGCATGTCCGTGGCGACTTCGGCCAGCGGATCACTGGTAGTACAGATTTCACCCAACAGCTCAATACCGGACCGCTTCAGCTTGAGGTAATTCTTGCTGTTCGTCAGCGTCATCTTCCGCCAATCCACGATGACCTGCACCAGAACTCCGCATTGATGGGCATACAGTAGATGGTTGCAAAAATCTTTGTCGTCGATGCAGTCGACACAGACCTTGATCGTATGCAGCCCCGAAGGATCAGTTTGTTTCTTCCAGATCACCTTGTCGATGTGATCATGAATAAAGCGTTTGGGGTGGTAGGGATGCCAAGTTTGCCCCTTGGTGAACTTTGGAATCAGGTTCAATGAATGATAGTTGTGGTTGATCCAATCCACATCATTCTGCAGTAACCGAGCGTCAAGTTCGAGCGTTTTGTATTCATTCCGCGTCCGCCACTGAGGCGAAACCGAATGATTCTGTTCGCCCGGCAATGCGACTTGCGGACCATCCATAAAAATGTATTCATATTCCGATGGCACTGATCGGAACTCGTGATGCAAAACATACGAGAATTTCACACAAGTGACGCGTCCCTGATGCATCGGTTGGGTGTGGATAAAGATGTCACGCGTTACACGTTGGTGTTTGTTGCCATGCACGTTGATGGGATCGGTATGAGCGATGTACTGCTCATGGCTTCCATCCTCGTGATACACCTTGACGATTACTTTGATGTTGAGGTCGACTCCCCAATCCACATCAAAGACGAGCGTGCCGCGTCGCAGGTAGAACAGCTCATCAAAATCGTTTCGTCGCGCAAAGGGCACCTCCAGCCGGGCGTGGACCGGTGTTGCATATCGCTCTGCAAAATATGAACTCATAAATTCGTCTATTTCTTCAGTGATGTTATGCTAGTTCAAATTCGACGTAGTAACCCGTATGGTCCGACACACGTCCATAGGAATGGTCGGTAAACAGTTCCACGCCATTGAGTGATTGCACCCGAGATCCCTTCTTCAAAAAGATGTAATCGATCCGGCCATCGTGACCGATCGCGCCGGCGATATCCTGAACACGATCGTGATAGACTTGGTCAAACGCGGGTCGATTGACCGTCTTGAGGTATTGATCTTCATACTCACTCGTATTGACGATGTGGCAATAAGCCTCGGACCCGGCTTTGATATTGAAATCGCCACAGATCAGCGTCGCGGTCACGTTTTCGTCATGCCGTTCGTCGGCCCACTGTCGCGTGCGGTCAAATTGAGGGTAGAACCCATCCTCGGGCCAGCTCAAATGAGCACTAAATAAATTCACAGGCCCGAAATACGGAACATGGATCTGCGCCATGACCACGCGACGAGCATGAATGTCAAAGACATCTTGGCTGTCCGACACGTACCCCGAGTCGGTCGACGAAAACTCATGCCGGCTCAGAATCGCCACGCCTTCGCGATATCGATCAAACCCTAGATGCGAATAATCGGTGTGCAGGTGATAGGGAAGCGGCAAGAATGAATTGATCCGCCGTGCTGCATTGGAAGCCCAATCGCCATTGCCATCGTTCCAGTGCTCGGCGACTTCCTGAAGACAAATCAGATCGATTTGAAAATCCTGGATCGCCTGAGCAATCTGCTTGAATTTGTGTTCTTGATCGCTTTCCTGGTAGCAGTGCAGATTCAGCGTCAACACGCGAAGCGTACTTCGCCGTGACTGATAATTTTGGCCATGGCAATTGTCCCAGACGACACCTTCATCCGTCTCAGATTCAATCGCATATTCCACGCGATACGAATGATGAATCGGCAGACGGCCGGTCCAAATTTCCCAGCCGTATCGGTTCGGATTCCGCGCCACGCTGCCGCGAACCAAGTCCCAGTGATTGGGGCGTTTAAAACAACGCGTGACGTGACTCGTTTTCCACTTGTCCGTGGACCAGTGGATTCGCACGCTTTTGGCGTTTAGGGAAGATCGCACCGCAGAATCGATCGACAGCGAGACTTTGCCGCCCTGCAAAACGGGATCATAGAACAGATGCTGAATCGGGACATCGCGGTAAACGATAACACCGGCGTCCGCATCGACCTTGTAATCTAAACCGTGATTGTTGTCCCAGAACGTTCGTCCCGCGCACTCGTAGCTGACCGAATAACGAATGTTCCCTGGCAACGAATGCTCGGACGTCAACGGGCGACGTATACAGGCGTACCACAACTCGGTTCCATCAGGCAACGTGCAGCGGTAGGCCGCTTCGTCAAAATGCCACTGACCGTCCTCACCGCACCAGTGGATTGCCACTTGTTTCTGGTAAGTCAAATTATCAACACGAACCATGAATGACATTTCCTGCCATGCACCCTGGATGGTTCGTGAGATAATATTTTCGGTATATTCGATTCTAATGTGCTGCATTTGCGTACTCAAAGCTCCGAGTCTAAACGCGTCCCGTGCCAACATTCTTTATAAAAAACAATGCATCCTCGGCCCCAAACCAATCCTTGGCCTACTACGCGCCCCTCTAGAATATAGATTGCGATCCGCCGCACGCCGAAGAACTTGCAGAATAAGACTTGGATTTCAATCTGGCTGCGATGCCAAGTCGAGACGCGTCCCTCTGCTTGATTGCAACGAGCAGCCGGGGGCCTTAGTGCGGCGAGCAAGCGATGCCGTGACTGCAAAATCGTGAGTACCGATCAAGCAAAACGGAGCCGTCTTCTGCCTCTCTCGAAGTCTGGTGCGACACACACAGCGACAACAGAAGCCTCCGCGAGCCCTGGCATCCAATCCAGCGAACGTGCAACAACACCATGCATCTGACGTCGACACGAGCCGCAAGCGGTTGCCGTCTCACTGCGCTGGTGTGCATGGCACAAACCGAGCCAAACTTGAACCTCCTCGCATTGCGGTTGAACTGTTCCATCAACAGGATCGCCACAGGACACTGCGTGCATCATTCGCTCTCAAGATCGCACACGCGCTTCGTCACACACGCTTCGTCATGCGTTCATCGCCGTGCGTACGTGCACACTAAGCGATCACCTGCATCGATCCACCGATGTCTCGTATCGCCGAGAGGGCTGCGAGGCGGCCATCCGGCGTGAGCGTTTTTTTGTATCGTCATCTTTTCATCCGAGGCTCATCTGCAACAATCGCGGAGCAACCTTACTCAAACTCGGCGACTGATTGATGAACAATCTCCCCAACTGCCCCCAATGTGACGGCGAATACACCTACGAAGACGGACCATTGCTGGTTTGCCCCAGCTGTGCCCACGAGTGGTCACCGGCTGACGAAGCGGCTGCTGCGGAAGAGGAAGCGACTCGGGACGCCAATGGCAACGTGCTCGAGAACGGCGACACGGTCGTCGTCGTCAAAGACTTGAAGTTCAATGGCGGCGTGGTCAAAGTGGGCACGAAGGTCAAGAACATCCGCATTGTCGACGGCGATCACGACATCGACTGCAAGATCGACGGCATTGGCGCGATGTCGCTAAAGTCCGAATTCGTCAAAAAGGGCTAGCGGGCTCCCCCTGCTGTGGCGGCATCCTTTGACCGCTTGTTGATTCAATCGCAATGCAAATCGCAGCGGTCAGCCGTGGGCTGCTAGGCCAATGCCACCTATTTTTTGTAGCGGTGCACCGCGATCCGCCCGGCTGCAGCGAGTAGAGCGTTCGATTTTGACCGGGCGGCTCGCGCCGCTCCGCTATTAAAACCACTCGGTTAAGGCCAAAGTAAATCGCGTTGGCCGTAAGGCACCGCGTGGTGCGTGGGCCCCGGCCGCTGACGCGTCGCGGCTCAGTAAATCAGCAAGTTCTTGACACGAGTCGCGCCGAAAAACTCGCCCCGGACTCAGCCTTGGGGGACATTCATCGCGGCCGACTCTCTGCAAAAAAATCTATGGACTTTGTGGTGGAGCGAGGGGAATTATTGCATAATGGTTTCTAACGCCAGTTGTTGTTCGTCCAAAAGCACGTCAAATGGATGATTTGCTTGTAGCGAACGCCCCCCTTCCTGCACCTCCCTCCCAATTCGCTTTGCAACGCTCGACCCCCGTTGACGTTGGAATGCGCTCCCCATTTGGCTAGAATGTAGTCATGTCAAAACCAAAGAAAAAGAAGTTTGATCGCAGGCGATTTGTCCTCCGCTCGGTCGCCGGATCGCTCGCGTTGCCCGGTCTTTCCTCGCTAAAGGCCGAATCGGTTGGCAGCAATGCGGCGATTCAGACGACGCGTGGCGCCGGGGTGGGTGCACGACGATTCGTTGCCGTGGGCAATTTGTTGGGATTTCAACAAAAGCATTTTTTCCCTGAGACGACGGGCAAGGATTTCGAGCAGACCACGCTGCTGAAACCGTTGGCCGATAATCGTGACCAAATCACGGTTTACCGTGGATTGGATCATGGATTGCGTGGCGGGCACTTTGCGGTCCACACATTCCTTTCCGGGGTGTTGCACCACGAATCGAAACATCGTCCGGACGGCAACGTCACGATTGACCAATTCCTTGCGGATGAAATTGGCGATCAAACGCGATTCGCATCATTGACCGTCGGATCCGAAGGCGGCATCCATGGCGGGTGTCAAATGTCTTGGACCAAATCGGGCGTCCGCGTCCCGCCGATCACCGGGCCTGCCGAGTTGTTTGAAAAGCTGTTTGTCACCGAATCGCAAGAGCAACGGGCGCAGAAGGTCAAAGCCACGGCGGTCGATGCTTCGATTCTCGATTCGATCACCGAACAAGCCGGCGCGCTTTCCAAACGCGTCAATCAAGAAGACCGAGCGAAGCTGGATGAGTATTTCAGTTCGATTCGTGACGTCGAAAAACGATTGCAAGTCCGACGACGCTGGGCGGACCAACCCAAACCCGAAGCCCCGTTTGAGAAACCGGCCAACACCAACACTGTTGACGATCTTCCGATGTTGTACGAGTTGATCGCATTAGCGCTGCAAACCGATTCAACGCGAATCGCCACATTGGAAATCGGCGGCAGCTTCTTGCCCCAGAATCTAGGGATCGACAAATCCTATCACAGTCTTTCGCATCACGGTAACGACGAAGAGACGATTGCACATCTGATTACACTCGAGTCCTACCAATTGGAACAATTTGGAAAGTTCCTCACGCGGCTTGCCGGAATCCAAGATGGCCAACAAAGCCTGCTCGATTCGACCGCGGTGCTGTTTGGTAGCGGCATGGGCAACGGCAGCTCGCACACCAACACCGATCTACCCATCGTGATGGCGGGTGGCGGCTACGGACGCGGTGAGTTCAAGAAGGCCGGATCGAAGGGGTCGGGCAATGTCCCGCTTTGCAATCTGTTTGTCGACATCGCCCAACGGATGGGGGTCGAGAAGGAATCGTTCGGAACCAGCACCGGCACCTTCTCATAATCGCGATCACCATGCATCTGTGTCATTCCATCAATCGGCGTCCGTTTTCTGCCGTTTGCGTTACGGTCGGGCTTGTCATGCTCGGCCTAGTCATTCTCGCGGTTGTCGTGCCGCGAAAGGTTTCCGCGGCGGACGCGGAACCTCGACCGGAACAATCCGCGGACTCAGCGGCTGATCAACAGACGGTCGTGGCGAACTTCATAGGCGAATTCTGCCTGCAATGCCACGACACGGGATCCGCTGAAGGTGAGCGTGAATTCGAATCGTTCACGCTACCGATCACGTCCGAGCAGCAACTGATCACGGCCGATGAGATCATCGATTCAGTGACGTTAAAGGTGATGCCGCCCGAGGACGCCGAGCAACCCAACGACGACGAGCGTTTAGCACTGCTGAGTGTGTTGCGAAGTAGTATCGCGGAGGCCCGCGAAAACTTTAGGAGCTCGGGTGGCCGCACGGTGATGC
Organism: Novipirellula caenicola; assembly: GCF_039545035.1. NCBI lineage: Bacteria > Pseudomonadati > Planctomycetota > Planctomycetia > Pirellulales > Pirellulaceae > Novipirellula > Novipirellula caenicola. The sequence goes on along the minus strand of NZ_BAABRO010000006.1, from coordinate 327,352 downwards.
GTCGGCTTTCCAATCGCGAGTATGAAAACACGCTTGCGACACTGCTTGACCGCCGCGTGGATACGTTGGGGCTGACAGCGGACTTTCCAAAGGAAAACACCAGCGGTCATATGGACACGATCGGCGAAGCGTTGGTGACGTCGGGCTTTCTGCTGGACCAATACCTGCAAGCCGCATCACGGCTGGTCGAGACTCGTCTTGGCAAACCGGCGATGCAGCCCAAATCGTGGCACTTTACCGACAATTTCCAGCAGTACGAAGAACTCACCGGCGCCCACCGCAGCGTGTTCAAATTCGAGTACCTCTGTTTGTATGAACAACCCAATACCGATACGCGGCAAGGCGGCTATGGGCACATCGAGGATTTTTTAGAGGGAGTCCCGGTGTCAGGACTCTACGACATCCAAGTTCACGCGCAAGCGATGCACCGGGACACGCATTACGATCCGAAGATTTTTCGCATCGACCTTTCCGAACCGTTTCAATTGGCGGTGGTTCCAGGCGACGCCACCAAGGGACACATCCACTACCCGCAAGCCATCGAACCGGTTTTGGCCACCACGATTGTGCCCGACGACCAACCCGAATGGTTGAGTTTTCGTGTGTGGTTGGAAGCCGGACAGACGCCTCGTTTCATTTTCCCCAATGGTCCGTACGAATCACGGGCGACGGTGATCGCGTTGAACAAGCGATACAAGGATGAATTCAAAGCACCGAAGGTCGGGGTCAGTCGCACGGCACTGCTTCGCGAAGGCGCGCTACCGCATATCAAGATCGGCGAGGTCAAAGTCCATGGTCCGCTTGCCGAACCTGGTGGCGGCAAAGAGGAACAGGCGGTTTTCGGGAAGGAAGGATTTCAGGCTGACCGAGCGATCGAGCAGTTAGTCGCGTTTGGTCAACGAGCGTACCGGCGTCCGCTGGATGATACCGATCGCACGCGGATCGAGGCCATGTATCAAAAGCGTTTGTCCGAAAATGCGACTCCACGACAGGCTGCATTGGACACGCTAAAGATGATCCTGTGTTCGCCCTCATTTTTGTACCTCAGCGAAATCACAGCCGAGGACGAAACCAGGCTACGACCGTTCGATCTCGCCTCGCGACTTTCCTACGCGTTGTGGGCGGCCCCACCGGATGATGAACTTTTCGCCGCCGCGCAATCCGGCCGTTTAACCGAGACGGACGAGTTAAAGAAACAGATCACTCGGATGCTTGCGGATGATCGATCCAACGAATTCATCCACGGCTTTCTCGACAGCTGGCTTAACCTACGTGACATTGGCAATCTGCCTCCGCCTCGCAACGCGGCCTGGGAGTATTACGCACAGAATTTGCCGGACTCGATGAAACAGGAAGCTCGTCTGTTCTTTCGAAACCTGCTTGATCAGAATGGATCGGTGATCGATTTTCTTGATGCGGACTACACCTTCGTCGACAAGAAATTGGCAACGCTGTACGGATTACCCGAGCGAGAGACGCTTCGTTTGGCTGACGGATTCCAACGAGTCAGCCTTGCGAAGAACAAACAGCGTGGCGGCGTGCTGGGGATGGCGGGCGTGTTGACCGTCAGCGCCAATGGGGTCGACACGTCACCGGTGACCCGCGGCGTTTGGGTTCTCGAAAACATCCTCGGCATCACCCCGCCTCCGCCGCCGGACGAAGTTCCCGCGATTGACTCTGATGTCAGCGGAGCGACCACGATCCGAGAGAAATTGACGCGGCACAGCGAGGATAAAGCGTGCTACGTGTGCCACCGCAACATCGATCCGCTCGGCTATGCACTGGAAACGTTCGACCCCATCGGACGTTGGCGCGAGAAATATCCAAAGCCAAAAGGCAAGGGGACGGCGGCAACCGTGGATCCGTCGGGCAAGCTGCCATCAGGTGAAACCTACAAAGATTTTCCTGGATTCAAAAAGGTGCTACTGGAAAGTCGCCGCGACCTGTTCGCCCGAAATTTGATTGAAAAATCGCTGATGTATGCCACGGGGCGACATATGGAGCGGACCGACCAGTTTGAAATCGATGATATATTGAATCGAGTCAAAGCCGAGAACTACGGACTGCACACGATGATGACGGAAACGTTGACTAGCGACATCTTTCGGTCGCGTTGAGTCCCCAAAAAATTGAATTACGACGCAGGTCGTCGTGGATTTTGATCACGATCCCGCATGCAGGATCTTTGGCAAGATCCACTACCGCGCTTCTTCAAATCCCCTCATGTTCCAGGAATCACCATGAAAACAGCCTGTTACGTAGCAATGGCCCTCTGTTTTCTGAACTTGGTTTCAATCTCATTTGCAGCCGATTCGAATTGGCCGCAGTGGCGAGGGCCCACGGGATCAGGCGTCACGTCGGCCGACGGTGTGGTAACTGAGTGGGGGCCCGATCAAAACGTGAAATGGCGAATCGAGTTGCCCGAAGCCGGCAATTCGACGCCGGTCGTGTGGAACGACCGTGTCTTCTTCACTCAACCGATCTCCGAATCGAATCAACGAAGTCTATTCTGTGTTGATCGAGAAACGGGTCGCGAACTTTGGCGACGCAGCGTCACGTATGACAGGCAAGAAACGTCACACAAAACGAATCCCTATTGCTCGGCATCGCCGGTGACCGATGGGAAACATGTCATTGCATGGTTTGGGTCCGCCGGGCTGGTGTGTTGGGATGTCGATGGTAACGAAATGTGGCGTCGCGACCTTGGCAAGCAAGAACACATGTGGGGCTACGGTACGTCGCCCATCCTGCACAAAGATATGTGCATCCTGTTGTTCGGACCCGGCAACAACGAGTTCCTGATCGCGGTTGACAAGTCCACTGGCGAAACTCAATGGCAGGTGGACGCCCTGGATGATCAAGCCGAACGCGCTCTCAGCGGCCCTGAGAATGACGGCAACGCCAATGATTTCAGCAGCAACAAACCTCGCAGCGAGCGGCTGCGAGGTGCATGGAACACACCGATCGTGATCGAGGTCGATGGCCACTTTGAATTGGTCGCCGCGCTGTCTCGGCGAGTCAGCGCGTTTGATCCCGCCAGCGGAGAGCGACTTTGGACTTGCGGCGGAACGGGCCCCTTGGCTTACGCCTCGCCGATGGAATCCAACGGCGTCGTCGTTGCATTGGGCGGTTATGGTGGTGCATCGCTGGCCGTCCGGGCCGGTGGCCGTGGTGATGTCACGGAGACACATCGGATCTGGCACAAACCCAAAGACCAAGGATGGTTGGGGACCGGGGTTGTCGACAATGGATCGATCTACATCTGCAACATGAATGGTGTGCTGAGTTGCATCGACGTTCAAACGAGCGACCAACTTTGGAAAGCTCGTACCGAAGGTGGGGGTACATGGTCTAGCATCACGCAGACCGGAGACGGTCGCATGTTCTTGTTGACCAAGTCGGGTACCACCACGGTCTTCAAACCGCACACAACCAAGTTAAACAAATTGGCCGAGAACGAATTGAACGAAAATACAAACGCATCGATTGTCGCAGCCGGCACCGACATCCTGATTCGGACTGACCAAGCGCTGTGGTGTATCGCGGATGAACAACGCTAAGCAGGTCGGCAGGTGTCTTTCGGCGTATTAGCCGTTTTTCCAACGCGATGAAGCATTTCGGAGTCGTTTTTTGCCAGGTCATGACAACCCGACGCGTGAGTTCTGAAGTTGCTGTTTTTGTGCCGGAGGCACTTTGTGGGATAGCCTTGGACTTTAGTCCAAGGTTTCGGTTCTGAAATTGACACCAAGTCGCGGAGCGACGTTCTGTGGCGAGCGATCTTCGATTGCGCACAGGGCAATCCGATCCATGTTTCGAGGGACCGCCGAGCAAGCTGCAAAGGGATTCGGGCCAGCGGTTATACGAATTGGTAGCCGATCATCGCGATCACGCCCAGCGACAGCAAGATCGCCAACCCCGCGAGCAGTCCGTCTCGCGCCATTAGCGCCAAGGCAAACACGACGATCGCCGCCCCGGCGATGTTCGCACTGAAAGGAACGAATTCGAGCACCGGGGTCGCAGCGGCGATCAAGATGCACGCAATGGCAATCGCGGCATACCCGGCGTGGTCCACCAGCGCGGTAAAGCGTTTCTTGGTCAATCGATCGATCCAGCTGGCCGGACGTTGCCCCCAACGCACCATTTTCTTGACCGTTTCGCTACGGACCCGTCGTTTTTCCATCCAGCCGGGAATCCAAAGATGCTCGCGTTTGAGCACCATTTGGACCGCGACGATGATAACCAACAAGCCGAGAATGACCGGAACGCCGGGGAGATCGGCTGGCCCTGGCAGCGCCATGATCAACCCCGGCAGCAATAACAACGGAGCAAAGGAATGCTGGCCGATCGCATCGAGAGCGTCACCGAGTGAGATCTCTTCACGATCCTCGGACGCCTCCTCGAGCAGCTGCAAGGTTTCGCCGATCGAATGGGGTTCGCCTTGAGATTGATCGCGGTGGTCCGCGTGATCACGCCCGGTGGACTGATCACGCGAGAATGCATTTCCTTTGATATGACTAGAGCTGTTCATTCTGGGGATACCATAAAAGGTTTCGTAACGAACGTAGAGTTGCCTAGCGAGCAACATGCGAGTCGACGTATTGCTTGACAAATTTTTCGAGCTCCGGCTGGTCACATTCGAAGCCCATTTCCTTGGCCTGTTGGAGCGTCTGCTCCCCCGTCATTCCTTGCTCGGCCGCCATGTGCATCATCATCATCGCACCGGCCCGTTTTCCCGACTTGCAGTGAGCAAACACGGGTTTGGGAAGTTTTCGGTATTGTTCGCGAAACCGATCGACCGCTTCGGGCGATATCCCCTGCATGTCCACGGGAACGTGTAGATATTCCAGCCCGTTCGCCTCGGCTTTCTTCTGTTCGTCGTCCGGCGACAATGGCTGATCCTCCTCGCCGGCTGTTCGAAAATTGACCAGCGATGCGAAGCCCTTGTCCGCTAAACCTTCAATCTCGTTCGCCGTCGGTTGTGGGCCTACGGTAATTTCGTCGTTCATTTTCATCCATTCAGCCATTGGTAGCCCTTTTGTCTATCGTGTGGAAAGTGATTTGAAACATTGGATTACGTGCACAGCTAGAAACACGTGAAAAATGGAAAACTTGCAAATCGAGTACCGGCGTCAAGCTTCGTCTTGCCTTCGTCTTGCGAAGCGGACCGCAATGCCCCAAAACGCCTTGTGGCGTGCCATCAAAATAGGAACAGCAATTGCAGATCTTTAAAGACAGATGATTGATGTTTAGCTGCGTGCCTCGGTGCCAGGTTTTGCGCGGGCTCGTTTGCGACTAGCAAGGAGCGTTTGCGATCAGCAAAAGGGGCAACGCAACGATTGCATCCACCAATCGAGACACGGTATTTGCAAACCAAAACGGGAACTGAGATGAACAATCCTTTGGCAAAACACGCCTGGTCACCCTACTTGGTCGGCGCTGGCATTGGCGTGCTGAGTTGGTTCGCTTTTTGGAGTGCCGACCATCCTCTAGGAATCACGACTGCGTTTGAACACACCGCAGCGCTGGGGATCCAGGCGGTCGCGCCGCAATTTGCTGAGTCGAATTCCTACTTTCAAGACAACTCGCCCAAGATCGGCTGGGAATGGATGCTGGTGGTTGGCGTGTTGTTGGGCAGTCTACTCAGCTCGTTTGCTTCGGGAGATCGCGAGCGTGTCGTCGTTCCAGAGATGTGGCGACGGCGGTTTGGCGACAGTGCCGCACTTCGGATGAGCGTCGCATTCTTTGCCGCGGGTTTGATGATGTTTGGTGCTCGACTAGCCAAAGGTTGCACCAGCGGTCACGGAATCAGCGGAACGTTGCAACTTGCGGCCTCGAGCTGGGTGTTCAGCATCACCTTTTTCACGGTTGCCATTGTTACCGCATTTCTACTTTACGGCCGGAGGGCTAGCGAAAATGTTTGATCCCATCTGGAAACTTGCTCTCGGACTGATCACGGGCATCGTCTTCGGCATCTTGTTGCAGAAGGGACGTGTCGCGAAATACCATGTCATCCTCGGTCAATTCCTGTTCCGTGATTGGACGGTGGTCAAGATCATGGGGACCGCAGTCGTGGTCGGCTCGGTCGGAGTTTATGCGTTGCTGGAAGCCAATGCGGTTTCGCTACACCTTAAACCGCTGATGTGGGCAGGCGTTCTGGCAGGCGGCATTTGCTTTGGTGCGGGCATGGCTCTGTTTGGCTATTGTCCTGGAACCAGTGTGGCTGCGTGCGGTGAAGGACGCCGCGACGCGATGGTTGGTGTTGTGGGGATGCTGTTCGGAGCCGCGTTGTTTGTCGGATTCTATCCACAGCTCTCGGCGTTTGCCAAAGCTTGGGGTGACGCAGGCGAGATCACTCTTCCGCAGTGGACCGGGACCTCGCCTTGGCTATGGATCGGAGCGCTGGTGGCGATTGCCGTGGTCGGCATTCTGACCGAACGGATGAAGCACACTCCCTCGCGTCCTCGGCATGCGAAACACGTCGGCCATGGCAAACACGTGCGAGCATGATTCACGCGTTAGCGATCGTCATCAGAAGGTAGCAGACGTTCTGGTGAATGCGCCTGCCGGCTGGTGAACGAGTACGCTGCGACAGTACATGCGTCTTTGGCACGGCAACGATGCTGCAAAAACGGCATGTTGGATCTTTCATCGAATCCCCATGTTCCATGGTTCATGCCATATTCCCTGCGGGGGGAACCATTGCGACAATGACGTTGACTGGCACACTTGCCTGATCCGCATGCATCCACTCGCCACCCCCCCAATCATCGCTCCGAGTCACCATGAGTCCAAAGGTTTACGGTATTGTTTTCGCGCTGCTGACCGGTCTGTTTTGGGGCATGTACGGCCCCGCATTGCAAACGTCGCGTGTGTCAGGGCAGAGTCCCTTCAAACCCTTTATTTTGATCGGTGTCGCCTATCTGTTGATTGGGATTGTCGGCGGAGTGGTGGGCATCCTGGCGACCAAAGATAACTTTCATTTTGCCCCCGTGACCGTTCGTTGGGGGTTTATCGCCGGATCACTCGGCGCGTTCGGAGCATTAACACTCACGTTGGCGTTATTCAAAAGCCGGGCCCCGGATCTGGTCATGCCCATTGTGTTCGGCGGAGCCACGCTTGTATCGGTCGCGATCGGACTGTGGATGAAGCAAGAGCTGCTTTCGGCCCATCCGATGCAGTACGCTGGCACGTTGGCGGTCGTGATCGGAGTGGTGTTAGTGCAAGCCTACGCATCGCACGGCCCAGCAAAACCAGTCGATGCCTCGACCGCCAGTGTCGTCTCGCAACCGGTCAGTCCGCCCAGCGAACTCCCTTCCGAAGCCCCAACGGATCGGTGACGGTTGCGGACTGGCTTCTGATAACCACGGCTCTGCCTAACTGCCACATCCATGTCGCTACGTTCCGTCGCGACCGTGGCGTTCTCGAGCGACTTCTTCGAGCGAATGCTGAATCGCAGGGCATGCACTCCGCACGGCGTCCAAGTCCACACGGCGAAGTTCATATAAAGCACAGGGCGTCACCGCGCGACAGGTAGCGGAGCGGGGTTCACGCAACAACAACGCCAATTCACCGAAAAACTGTCCCGCCACCAACGTGTTGAGCTGTTTCGTTTCGCCGTCGACGTCTTTGACCACCCGCACCACGCCACGGGCGATCAAGAACAGTGAATCACCGGCTTGGCCTTCGCAGATGATGTCTTGTCCTGAGGGCACCGTGTGCTCGCGCAGCTTGCTGGCCACGCGATTGAACTCCTCGCGCGGCGTCTGTTCAAAGAACGGAACCTTTCGCAACAACTCACTGGGATCGACGTGCAATTGTGCGTTAAGCGTTTTGGCATCGAGTTGGCCGACATGTTGCCGCAGGTTCTCGATGATTTCGCTGGCGATCCCATCGGGGATGGTGCCAGCGATGTTCTCGCTCTGGATGACCTCGCGTTGTGCTTGCGACACCAATCGTTCCCCGAGTTGTTCCTGCATCAGTTGAACGAATTCGGGGAACTGTTCGGCCACCGCATCGATTCGCGATTTCGCCGACGCTTGCCACGCTTGATAGCGGCGGCGAACCTCTTCGACCACCGACCGATCCTCTTGTTTTGCAATCTTGTCCAAGTGAGCGAGCACTTGGTCGCATCCCTGATAACGTCCCCACGCGCGGGCATACTCACCGCTGGTGCGAGCGACGCCGATCCGGCTAGCCCACCAGCGTGCCAGCGGGATCTGCTGCATCACTTGGGTCACTTTCTGACGTATCGCCTGACGCTTGGGATCGTAAATCGTCGCCTTGGGCAACTCGCCCTGATACCGCATCGATTCGCTGCATAGCTCTAATGAGAAGGCCAAGTCGCGATAGACTCGCTCGGACAAATGCCGCTTGGTGAACATGTCAAAGTACAGTTTTCGTTCCAATCCGAAGCAGCGAAGAAAGACCACCGCTCGCTCTTCGTCGCTGCTGAGTTCATGTGCCCGTAAACTTTCGCGTTCACTTGTCAGTTCATCGAGTTCGCGGAGGAGGCGATCCTGAAGCCGACTCGCGATGACGGAGGAGAAGAAGCCGCCGGCCTGCAATTCCGGAACTCGCTTGAGCGCATTGTGCTTGGCAGTAATCTGTCCCTCGATTCTGGCCAGCTTGTCGGCGGCACTGGGTTGATCCAGCCCGAGCGTTCGCACCAGTCGACCGATCGTCGTCGCTTGGACGATTAACGTGAACAGCACCGCGCCCATCACGACCGCAGTGAATTGCGACTTGTACGGAAAACTGTCGGGCAGGTACAGCACGATCGCCAATGCGATCGCACCTCGCAATCCACCCCAACCCATCACGATTTGGTACGCCTTGCTGACCGTCTGCGAGAATTTTCCAGTCAGCGGCACCAGTCCAAAGATCACGACCGCTCGCGAAATTTGCATCGCGACCAGCACGACCACCAGCACGCCGATCGCGTTGTAAAGGTCACTCAAATCCACGCTTAATCCGACCAGCAGGAAGATCAAGGCATTACAAACGAACGCCATGTACTCCCAGAAGTGGTGCATAAAGCCGCCGACTTCGGGCGAGATTTTGGTGCGTCCCCAGCTGCCCATCATCAGCCCGGCAACCAATGTCGCCATCACTCCGCTGACGTGCAGATAATGTTCGGCGATCAGAAACGAACCATACGCCAAAACCATCGTCAACGATATTTCGATGTCCGAATTGGCGCGGACGCGTTGCAACAACTGTCCGAACACCCAGCCAAGTAACATGCCAACGAAAATCCCCCCAAAGAACACCACAAAGAATTGTGCCAGTCCCTGCAGTGCTGCTCCGCCGCTGAATCCGTCCGTCGCGACGCTCAGCAGGATCCCGGCGACGACAATCGACGTCGCATCATTAAAAAGACTTTCTCCCTCGACCAAGACAGTCAGCCGTTTTGGGGCGCCGAGCTGTTTAAATAATGCGATCACGGCAACAGGATCGGTCGCACTGAGGATCGAACCGAGCAGCAGTGCCGCGGCCAAGGGAATCTCCGTCAACAACGCGACGATGCCACCGATAATCAACGTCGATAGCAGCAGCCCCGGAATCGCCAACATCAGCACGGGTAGAAGATTCTTTTGAAGTTGCCGAACTTCTAAGTTGTAGGCCGACTCAAAAACCAGCGTGGGAAGAAAGACGAACAAGATCACGTCGGGCGAAATCGTGTACTCGGCCAACAAGCGAAACGTCGGCACATGCTTGCTGATCAACGCCAGCGTCAATCCGATCATGACGAGCATCACGGTGAATGGCAATTTCCACCGATTGCAGATCGCGAGTACCGCGGCTGCGAGCAGAAGAAGTGCGAAGATCACCGCGACCTGTTCGGTGACTCCATGTCCGCCGCCCGAAGAGGGCTCGGAGGAAGCCAGCACGAGAAAAGACGACAAAGTCGAAGGCATCATGTTTTTCACCGCAGCGAACTGCGACACTCGGCGACGGTGTTCGCACCGAAGAAACCGATGCGTCGACCGCATTGTAGCAAAGCCGCGGGCAACGGATGCGTGCCAAAGCAGACGGCATTGGGCTCACGCAGGCTAGCTTGTTTCGCTAAAACAACGCTCGAACCACACCCCGTTTTCAAACGTGAATCAAAAAGCGAGAGCCAGCATGAGGGCAGCGATCTATAGCGAATTCGCCTCTCCATTGACCATTGAAACTGTGGCGGACCCGACGCCTTCGGATCACGGAGTGGTGATCCGGGTCGCAGCAACGGGGCTGTGCCGCAGCGATTGGCACGGATGGATGGGGCACGATCCCGATATTCGCTTGCCGCATGTGCCTGGGCATGAGTTGGCGGGGGTGATCGAAGCAGTTGGCCGCCACGTCGGCCGTTGGCAAGTCGGCGACCGAGTGACCGTGCCGTTTGTGTGTGGTTGTGGCACGTGTGCTGAGTGTGCTGCGGGCGAACACCAAGTGTGTGAACGGCAATTTCAACCCGGTTTCACTCACTGGGGATCGTTTGCCCAGTACGTCGCAATCGACTACGCCGACACCAATTTGGTCAGACTTCCCGAAGCGATCGATTTTGTGACGGCCGCAAGTCTGGGGTGCCGGTTTGCAACCGCGTTTCGGGCTATCGTCGACCAAGGCCAACTCAGCGGCGGGCAATGGGTAGCGGTTCATGGCTGTGGCGGTGTGGGGTTGTCTGCGATCATGATTGCCAACGCCTTGGGCGCGAACGTGATTGCAATCGACATCCACGAAGAGAAACTCGACTTTGCACGAGCGATTGGAGCGGCCGAAACGGTGAACGCGGCGGTCGTGGACGACGTCGTTACCCAAGTGCAGAGCATCACTCGCGGAGGGGTGCATGTTTCGCTCGACGCGTTGGGCAGTCCGACCACCTGTTTCAATTCTATCGCCAATCTAAGAAAGCGTGGTAAACACATCCAAGTCGGGCTGATGTTGGGCGAACACCGACAGCCCCCGGTGCCGATGGACCAAGTGATTGCGAACGAGCTCGAGATCCTGGGCAGCCACGGCATGCAGTCGCATCGCTATCCGGCAATGTTGGCGATGATGGCCGCCGGCAAACTGCAGCCCGAAAAGCTGGTGGGCAAAACAATCCGGCTCGAAGAATCACTCGAAGCACTGACCACAATGGATCGCTATCCCAACACCGGCGTCACGGTGATCAATCAATTCGATTGAGGAACGAATCAGCTGCGGACGCTCGCATACGCAGCCGGATACCACGCACGCGTGTTTTGAAGCCGTGGGCGTCCCTTGGTTGCTCGTTTCGATACGGATATTCGTTAGGACTAGTGCAACCGCTTCGTTGGCGAGTTGTTCATTGCAGACATGAGCGTTTTGCGCAGTCACCGTCACGCACCGGCACAACAGCACAACCTACGTTTCCAGCGGAACAAGGAATATCGGGTCGCAGACTCGGGGCAGCAAGTGACTTCGCAATAACCGCCGGCATGACAAACTCTGAATCAAATCACCCTGACTCGACAAGCCGGCTTTGCACTCCATCGAGTGGCCTCCAATCTGACGCGACTTGCTCTGACGGATTTAGCAGTGATGGATTGAACCCAAGCGACGCATCGGCAAAACGAAGCCGCTCACGCTCTCGACGAAATCGCCAGCGTCCCTCGGCCTCGTCCAATTCGATCCCGGATGTCACGATCGGATCGAATCCCACCCCGGATTCATGCGGCCATGCGAATCCAACCAAACTAGCCAACGAGGGTCGCCACACGCCATCACGCTACGAGAGTCTCGGCGAGGTGGGGCGAGGCGGATGGGGCATCGTCGAAAAAGCGGTCGATCGCCAATTGGATCGCGAAGTTGCCGTCAAACGCTTTAGTGACGCCGACGACGTGACTGAGCAGGAACGTCAACGTTTTCTGCATGAAGCCAAGGTGACCAGCCAATTGCAACATCCCGGGATCGTTCCGGTCCACGAGATGAGAGATCAGCGGGATGCGTTCTATGTGATGAAGTTGCTCGACGGCTTGACGTTTCGCGAATTCATCCAACACCATCATCAGCAATACACCACCAAACGTCAGACGCGTTTCCAGTTCGGCGAATCACTCGAACCACTGCTGCAACGCTTCGTCGATGTCTGCAACGCCGTCGCCTACGCGCACCAACGAGGCATTATTCATCGCGATCTGAAACCATCCAATGTGATGATCAGCGATTTCGGTGAAACGATCGTGTTGGATTGGGGATTGGCACAGTCGGTGAACCGAAACGCCGTTCAGCAGCACAGCGACGAACGTCCTAATGTCTGCGAGACACAGGCCGAGGTCTCATCGATGATCGAGCCGGACGGAACCATCGTGGGCACGCCCGCGTACATGTCTCCGGAACAGGCAGCCGGCGATATTTCAAAGATCGACCAGGCCTCGGACATCTATTCGCTTGGGGTGGTGCTCTACACTGTCATCGCAGGCCGTCATCCCTATCACGGCCAGTCGGTCGAAACGATTTTAGAACAAGTCCGAAACGCCTCGTATACCGACCTGCGAACGATCCAGCCGCGAACGCCATCGCCGCTGGTATCGATTGTCAACAAAGCGATGTCGGCCTCTGCTAAGGATCGCTATCGCAGCGCAGACCAATTGGCCAGCGACGTGCGGCGGTTCATTGCCGGCGATCCCGTCTCGGTGCATCGTGAAAGCCCGATCCAGCGAAGCATTCGCTGGAGCCGTCATCATCAAGGAATGGCTGCCACGATCGCGATCAGCGTCGCGGTACTGCTGATCGCTTCGATCGCATTCGCCATTGTGATCAAACAGTCGCATCGCGCGGAGCAACTCGCCCGTATCGAGGCACAGCGAGCGCATCGCGAAGCGATCCTGAGTCTGGCCGAGGCCCGTGATGCGACCGACACATGGTTGGTCGAACTGAGCGGATCGCTTCAATTCTACCCCGGCATGGCGACACTGCGATCGGAGTTATTAGAGCGTGCGATTGACCAGTATGACCGCATCACCAAACAAAATCTCGCGTCCGCACCTTCGGCTGATTTCGTAATCGACGCATCCTCCGGTCGATCCCTGTCCGTTTCGACCGACAACACCGAACGGATTGCATTGCTGGAACGAGCCAAGGCCTCGCTTCGATTGGGCGATCTCTATCGCTTGACCGGGAAACCCGAACAAGCACAACAGCATTACCGCGCTGCCGAATCACTGCTGCAATCAGCCCCGTCCGGCAACCTTGATTCCATCGTGACACCTGTCTCACTTGCGGCGAACACGACATCGTCCGCGATCGAAACTGGATCCATTGACTATTTGTTTCATCTCGAACGCATCCAATCGTTGATAGGGCAGTTGTTGATCAGCGATCAATCCACCGCCAACTTACCTTCGCAGGACCGCATCACCTCGGCCCGACTATGGCTGTGGCAAATCATCCAACCACACTATCACGCCAAATCAAACGACTCACTTCCACCGCTTGACCCGTTCTCAGCTCGCGTGGCATCGGCGTTTGTTCGTTTGGAGTTGGCGATGCGTTTTGCGATCCTGAACAATCCACCATCGGATTGGCAGTGGAATGAAGCGTCGTACCAACAATCGCTACAGGTCGCGCGTTGGTTGACTAAACGGCGAGGCACCGTGGGAGATCGCCGACTGTCTGAAAATATTCAAACCGACCACTGCGGAAGATTGACACAGGCAGGACAACATCAACTTGCCGCAGAGTCTTGGTCGGTCTTGATCGACGACTTGAAGCGATGGCTAACGGCCGATCCGGATCGTATCGACTATATGCAATCGCTCGCTCACGCACTGCTAGAACGCGGAAACAGCTTGGTTGCGATCGGACGTCACGCCGACGCGACCGCCGATTTTGAAGCTTCGATTCGGCTGCTTGAAACCGCTTGGCAGCTTACCGATGACGATGGTTTTTACCGTGTCAACTTGGCAACCGCCGAGAACAACTTGGGACAACTGTTGGCGAACGGAAACCCTCGAAATCCCGAACTGGCGACGCGGCTGCTGCGACAATCGTTGCAGACGTACGAAGCGTTGCTGAGAGAAGAGGTGACGGCGGACCGATTACGCCGTTACGCCCAAACGCACCATGCCCTTGCGATGGTCACGCTGGAATCCGCACAGAACGCAAACGTCATTGCAAACGAATCGATTGAACACGCCCAGAAGGCGACATCCGCGTTCGAGATCCTGAAGGACTACGAAAACTTGACGATCGACGACACCCTCAACTGGATGCGATCCGAAGTGCTGCTTGCCGCCCACCATACAAACCAAGGCAACATGGATGCAGCGGCAAAACACTTGGATTCGGTACAACGCCAAGATTGCTGGGTCGCTGATCAAACATTAACCGCCCCGCAAGATCAACGCCTCGGCCAGCTGCGTGATGCAGTGGCCAACATCCAACAAGCGACGGTCGAAACCGACGCGATCCCGCAAGGAGCGATCGGCACGATCGATAACATCGCGCCAACCGACACCGAATCACGTTCGAGCGAGTGATTGAAATCGATCGAGCCACGTGTTTTGCCATCGCGTGACCCATGTTTGGAAAAGCAAACAAAACCTTGGCAAGTCACGGCCTTTCATCCGCTTGCCCAGTAATCTTGATTAAGAACGAACCATCATGCCCCATTCCGCCTCCATTCATCACGAATCGATCGATGCCGCTGCATTCCCGGTAACCCCCAGCGGCGAAAATCACAACGAGGCGACGCTGCGACGACAACGGATTATCGATCCAAGCCCGTGCGAAACCGAATGTTGTTTAGTCCAGATCTATCCGCCCGATGTGATCGAGGGCATGCAATTACTCGAAGACGATCAGTTTTCGATTGGCCGATCGCCTGAAACCGATCTTCCGCTGTTTGACAGCAGCGTTTCACGTCAACACGCGATGTTGATTCGCAGTCAAGATGGATACTTGGTTCGCGATCTCGGCAGTACCAACGGCACGTTTGTCAACGAAAAATTGATCGACTCGGGCTGTCCCTTGCGGAGCGGCGATACGATCCGAATCGGCAGTTTCCTATTTCGATTCTTGTCCGCGGGATGCGTCGAGACGCAATATCACGAGACCGTCTACAGTGCGATGACGCGTGATGCATTGACCGGAACGATGAACAAACGCTACTTGATGGAAGCGTTGAACCGAGAAATCGCTCGTTCGACTCGTGCACAAATGGAGATGTCGGTGGTGATGGTCGATATCGATCATTTCAAATCGATCAATGACACCTACGGGCATCTTGTCGGCGACGAGGTGCTGCGAACGTTTGGAAAACGCATTGGTGACATCTGTCGCAGCGACGATCTGCTGGCACGTTATGGAGGCGAAGAATTTTGTTTGCTGTTGGCGGCCACCGGACACGACGATGCTCGTGAGATGTCCGAACGCTGCCGCCACGCGGTGGCCGATACTCCTTTTGACACCGCTGCGGGACCGTTGCCGATCACCGCCAGTTTTGGATTCACGGTCTTGAACCCAGGCCAACCTAAAACCTCGAGTGCCCTGCTCGGTGCGGCAGACCAACAACTTTATGAAGCCAAACGCTCGGGCCGTAACCGCGTCTGCGGTTAGTGCGGTGATGGGCCAGATTTCCCCTCCGTCATCATTGGAAGTCTTTTTCGTCGCGGATCGTTTGGGTGTGGTTTGTAGAGGTCGACGCCCGAGACGCGAATGCCTTGCACCCGATGACAGGCTGGAAGCCTATCTCACATTCATACGTGAGCTCGGCGCCGACGTAGAAGGCGAATCCGGGACGAAACACGCCAAGTCCCGAGCGATAATCGATATGGACGCGAATGCCTTGCACCCGATGACAGGCTGAAAGCCTATCCCACATCAATACGTGAGCTCGGCGCCGACGTAGAACGCGAATCCGGAGCGAAACACGCCAAGTCCCGAGCGATAATCGATATGGACCCGAATGCCTTGCACCCGACGACAGGCTGGAAGCCTATCCCACATTAATACGTGAGCTCGCCGCCGACGTAGAAGGCGAATCCGGGGCGAAACACGCCAAGTCCCGAGCGATAATCGATATGCTCGCGGTAGAACTTGTTCGTCAAATTCTCAAAGCCGCTGGTAACCAGCAAGTTGCCAAAGCGTCGGTAGCTACGAATGTCGTAGACCGTGAATCCGGGCGTCTCGATCTCTTGTAGCGTTGTCGCCACTCGATCTTGGTTGTCGACGATACGGGCAGCCAGCTCAACGCCCCAGCGATCTTCGGCACTGGGGTCATGAATCAGAAAACCGACACGGGCTTCCATCGGCGCGATCCCCGGCAGCGGTTCTTCGTCCACCGTGCTGTTGCCGCTGCGAACTGTGTCTCCGGTGTGCCGCGATGGTTCGAGCCGAGTGTGATCGCGGCCTTCGAGATAAGTCAAGATGCCGAACGTGGACACCATCGATGTCAACTCGACTTGCCCATAGGTCTCGAATCCACTCAAGGTCGCTAGATCCGTATTGACGAACGATGCTCCTTGTTGAAACCCGTCGACGGTTCCCGCCGGATCAAACAAATCGTACGTGATGTAGTTTTGAATCCAAGCATGGTGTCCATGCACACCGAACGTGACATCGTCGGAAGTGTATTGCAGTCCGAGGTCAAATTGGTACAAACGCTCGGATTCGAGTTCGGGATCGCCATCGAGAAACGTCAACCCTCGCTGCAGCGAACCGATGAAGGTGTATTCGGCATACATTTCAGTCAGCGTGGGTTGTCGCATGGCAAACCCCATCCCAGCGCTGCTGTTCCACCCCGCCCCAAGATTTCGGTTTGCGGTCAGGTAGGCCGATCCCAACAAGAATTCCTTGTCCAGCGTCGTGTCTTCGAGCACGCTGAGCGGTTCAGGGACTCCGGCGACGATGTCACGTGAATCGGTAAACACGCCGTCAATTCGCGTGCCTGCGGTCACGACCACGTCCTCGTCCCACTGAATGATCCGCTCCACATAGGCTCCTACGTCGATCGAATCGCTGCGTGGAATCGGAAAGTTGTTGTCGTTAGGGTCGGGGTCGTAGTAGTCGTATTCGTTGAGTTCTTGGTTCAGATAAATCAGGTCGGTCCCGACGGAGGTCTGAGAACCACACGAGAAAAATGTCGACTCGAAACGGTAACCGGCTGAGAGCGCATCGCCATCGGTGGTCGTGGAACCATCGGCAGCGCCGAGGAACGAAGGCTGGAATGCATCGACAAGCGATGGGATCTGCCGTGCCTTGCCGGGGCGCCGCGTGTCGCCCTCGAACCGCGTTCGGTTGTACCAAACTTCGCTGGTGAATCGATCTGCAAACGACGGGGCATCGTTGGTGTAGGTGATCTCGTAACCATCGGTGATCAAAAAGTTCAAATCGGTAACCAACCCCGGAAACTCGAGATCGGTTTGATCCAATCGCAAGGCGTTGAATTCGACCTTTTCATGATCATTCAAATCGAAGCCGTAAGCGACAAACAGGTCTCGCGACTTGTAGCTCGCTGGGATAAAGAATCCATCCTGTCCGGTTTCGTAATCGTTGCCGGTGCGGTGACCGTAGCTGATGTGAAAACCATAGTCATCGCTGCCGCCCCAGAATGATTGACGGCCATAGAATTGCTCGCCATTGGAGGTGTAGGTTCCGCTGGTCGAACCGTGACCTTCGTAGCCGTTTTCGTAGCGTGGCGATTGCAAGAACTCGAGGTCAACAAAGCGAAACCCAGGTCCATATCGACTGGCGTAGGGACCTTTGATCAAAATCGAATCCTCGACCAACCGCGAATCAATCTTGCTCATCATCGTATCCAAGTCCATCCGGGCGGGTGCCCAGTAAGAACCGGATGCAAGAACTTGCCCCACTCGTTGACCACGCACACGCGTGTCGCTGACGATGGGCGTACGATTCTGGATCGACACCCCGTGAGCACCTTTGGAACGTCTCAGCAAATCGCCGACATCGGCGGTGCGTCGTCCAAGTGCCTCGTCACGAAACACCGCGTCGGCGGCCGGCGAACGAGCCAGCGGTCCACGGTCGGCCGGCAATTCGTCCACCTGGCTGACCTCGCCAAACAGACGGGCGACCCGGGCGTCGGCCGCAATCGCCTCGTTTTTCGCGGTTGCTGCACCGGGTTGCGGTGCGTTGTCGTCAACAACTAGTCCGGGGGCGGCCAATCCCCGTCCCTGCATTTGCGGGGCTTGCATTTGCGGAGCTTGGATCTGGGGTGCCTGCATGACCGGATCCGTCAGCGGCAGAGCGAGCTGCTGTGAAAACAGCGACGATGAATTCAGGACGAACAGGATCACCACGCCGAATGCGGCAAGTGATCGCAGTGAGTTCTGAGTGATGTTTGTGCTTGGTTGCGGCATCGGTGCTCGCGACTCCCGTCCATGTTGCTGCCGTTCGGCCAAAGACCGTGTTGTTTTATCTGCAGTGTTTTGCGGCATTTCGTCGTCGCGAACCTGGCATCCAATGATCGGCAACCCGCGACTGCGGACCGAAACACTGAGCAAGCTTCGCCAGCGAAACCACGCTGTTGTCGCTACCTGTTAAGGAAAGGTGTCATTGCCGTCCTCGTTGTCCGCACCGGTGTTGTTCACCGCCGTTCCCGAATTGGTTCCGTCGTACCCGAATTCGCCATTGTCTTCGGCGACGTTGTTCGAGAACGTACCGGCAGCCGTATTTTCAACAAAGTCAAAACCGCTGCCGCTGTTTTCGATCGCTTCGTTCGCTAGGAATTGCCCCGAGTTGTTGACGAAGTCGAACCCGGCACCGAAGTTCCCCGTCGCGATATTTTCTTGGAACAAGCCAAAGTTGTCGGCAAAATCAAATCCAACATCGCCGTTGTCAAACGCCAAGTTTCCTTGGACGGTACCGTCGTTGTCGGCAAAGTCGAATCCAAAACCGCCGTTGTCGAAGGCCAAGTTGTCTTCGATAACGCCGTTGTTGCGAGCGAACGTAAATCCTTGCAACCCATTGTCTGCCGACAAGTTCCCCGCGATCGATCCGGTGTTGTCAAGAAAGTCGAAACCGCTCAGTCCATTTTCGTACGCTTCGTTCTCGTCAATGTTGCCTGAGTTGTCGTCGGCGAAGAACCCGAACCCTTCGTTGCGTAGCGAGCGGTTTAGCGACACCTCGCCGTCGTTGTCGAACAAATCGAATCCGTTTTCGGCATTGCCAAGCGCATTGTTCTGAACAAACAAGCCTTCGTTTTGTTCGATATCAAAACCGTGCGCACCATTGTCGGTCGCGCGGTTGTGGGCGATGATACTATCGGCATCGAGGGTTCCAAAGCGGAATCCGCTGTCGGCGGCTCCGGTCACGTTGTTACTAAAAATCAGCACGTCGACGAGGTCATCCAAACCGCTCGGCAGGTCGCTGGAAATACCGTGCAGACCGCCAAAGATATTGAACCCCGAAATGACGCTGTTGTCCGCTGTTAGGATGACCGCTTGGGTCTCGTCCGTTCCGTACAAGTTCACCGGGGTTCCGTAATAGGCGTGGATCCCTGTATCGGCCCCTTTGACCTGCAACCCACCGCCAAGTATTTGCTGACCGTCTTGGACCTCGATCGGCTGGGACAGGTAGATATTACCGCGACCGCCATCGATGATTACCGAGTCCGTCGTGGCACTTGCCACCGCGGCGGGCAGATCGGCAGTGCTCGCATCGAGCACCGTCACCGATCCGATCTCGAAATCATAGAGCGCGTGGACGGCAACTTCTTGACCGCCGGGGGTTGGCGTTGTGTGCGTGACGACATCGACATCGCGAACGACCACGTCCGTCATCCGTCGTTCGATTCGTGACATGCGGCGATGACGACGGCGATCGGGACCAAACGGCATTCGCACACCAATCGTAGCCGAGGTCTGAGAATCACGAACGCTGTCGTGCTGATATTGCACCCCCAACGTCAATCGAGAATCCAACGACAAAAACGGCAAGTCAAAGGACCGCAATTCGGCACGTACCCGCGGCCCCTGGATTGATTCGGCCGTGGGTGAATTCGTGTCGAAATGATAGGCCCCGACAAAACCGCGAAGCTCGCTGTCAAAGTAGTTGGGGATGCGACACAGCAGCAACCCGACCTCGGCGTCCGTCCCCGCGTAAGCGCGTTCTTGGTTGTTTTGCACCACCAAGTTGCCGTTGGAAATGACCGCACTCGCGTCGACCGCGTGCACAGAACCGCCTTCGGGCAGGTACCCGTTCCAGCGAAAATCCCAAACATCCGTTAGCAGTTCGCCGCCAATCGTGGCTTGGTGGAACGTATTCTCGTTGGCGGAACGTTTAACGTCATAAAATCCATAGACCCCGACAATGTAATCGCTGGCGACCATGTGCCGGTACACTAAGCCAACATTGCCCTCGGCACCACCACCGCTGAGAAATTGCCCCCGGATATCCGAAAACAACAGATTCTGACGGTCCGAAATCAGCGGAACAAATAGATCGGTGTGCAGCCGGCTGTGTTCATCGCCGCGTCCGGTGAAGGCGGCGTAGGCTCGATAGGGGTCGCTTTGAATCCCTGTAGAACCTTGGATCCTCGTAGAGCTTTGGAGCCCCGTAGAAAACGAATGATCCTGTAGCAGCGGCGGCGAAGGTGCCGGCGGATCAATCGACGCGAAACCAGCCGATGGGGCGACCGGAGGTTGGACTGCCGGAGATTCGGCGTGCAGCGGTGCCAGCGTCGCAAACAGCGTGACCGCCTGCAGCGATAGTTGCAGTTTCCAGTTCTGCACCTGAATCCTCGAGTTTGCTTGCTCATTCAAATCGAGGCGTTCATAACCCCTACGACTGTACCAACCTGTCCCTTATATCGGGGCCACCCGCGATGCAATCAAATAATTACGGGAAAAAAACTCAATTCCCGTCGGTATCAGGACACGAAAGGCCCGCCGAAACGAGGCCCCGTGGTGTGCGTTGAACGAAAAGATGTGGGATCGAGTTCCAGGTTGTCGCTCCACCCGCGACCGCATAGAACCCTCATCCCACATTCCGATTTTCAACGTGCATCACGTCGACGGACGAGCCGTCTGTGGTCGCCCGCACGAGAGATCAACCGCCTAATGGGCAATCATCTCTCACACGTGCAACCCTGCGGGCTGCTTAACGTCCCGACGCCGTCGCGTACTGCGTCCCCTTTTGAACGTTTCGGTCCAGGTCAAAGCGATCCAGCTGCATCACCTTGCTCCAAGCCGCCACGAAGTCGTTGACAAATTTTGTCTTGGCATCATCCGAGGCATATACCTCGGCGATTGCTCGCAGCTGCGAATTTGAACCAAACACGAGATCGACCGAGCTGGCACGCCATTTCACGTTTCCGGTTTCGCGGTCACGTCCTTCATAGAAGTGCTCGCATACTTCGGACTTTTTCCATACCGTGTTCATGTCCAACAAGTTGACAAAAAAGTCATTCGAAAGCGTTTCGGTCTGATCCGTGAACACTCCCAATTTCATCTCGTCGGCATTTGCGTTCAAGACTCGCATTCCGCCGATCAACACCGTCATCTCTGGGGCGGTCAACGTCAACAAGTTCGCTCGATCGACCAACATCTCTTCGGCGGCTCGGTCCAATTTGCCGTGAGCAACGTAGTTGCGAAAGCCATCGGCAGTCGGTTCGAGCACCGCAAACGCCTCGACATCGGTTTGTTCCTGCGACGCGTCGGTTCGCCCCGGCACAAAGGGAACCTGCACATCGTGACCGCCGTTTTTCGCGGCTTGTTCGACCGCAGCCGCGCCGGCCAACACAATCACATCGGCCAACGAGACCCGTTTGTCACCGGTTTGCGATCCATTGAAATCCTTCTGGATCTTCTCGAGTTTCTGCAACACTTTGGCTAACTCTGCGGGCTGATTCACAGCCCAATCCTTTTGAGGTGCCAAACGAAGGCGTGCTCCGTTGGCGCCGCCTCGCTTGTCGCTACCACGGAACGTCGATGCCGATGCCCATGCGGTTTCCAACAACTGCGAAATCGACAACCCTGATTCAAGAACCTTGGTTTTCAGATCGGCGATATCTTGATCGTCAATCAATTCGTGATCGACTGCGGGAACCGGGTCTTGCCACAATTGCGGCTCAGGCACTTCGGATCCGAGCAGACGCGAATAGGGTCCCATATCGCGATGCGTCAATTTGTACCACGCCTTGGCAAACGCCTTTTCAAACTCGTCGGGATTTTCGTGAAATCGCTTTGAGATCGGACCATAGATCGGGTCCATCTTCAAAGCCAAGTCGGTGGTGAACATCATCGGAGCATGCGATTTCGACGGATCATGAGCATCGGGGACGGTTCCCTTTGCGGATTCGTCCTTCGGAGTCCACTGGTGGGCTCCCGCGGGACTCTTGGTCAAAACCCAATCATAGGCGAACAGGTTTTCGAAGTACTCGTGCGACCATTCGGCCGGAGTGGATGACCAAGCCCCTTCCAATCCGCTGGTGATGGTATCGCCCGCGTTACCAGTGCCGTACGAATTTTTCCAACCAAGTCCTTGCTCTTCGATACTAGCCCCTTCGGGCGCAGGACCGACGTACTTGCTCGGATCCGCCGCACCATGCGCTTTTCCGAACGTGTGACCGCCCGCGATCAATGCCACCGTCTCTTCATCATTCATTGCCATCCGGCCAAACGTATCGCGAATGTCCTTGGCGGCAGCAAGCGGATCGGGTTTTCCGTTGGGGCCTTCGGGATTGACATAGATCAACCCCATTTGCACCGCGGCCAACGGGTTTTCGAGTTCGCGATCACCGCTGTATCGCTCATCACCCAACCACTCCGTCTCGGGCCCCCAATAGATGTCTTGCTGAGGTTCCCACACGTCCTCGCGGCCTCCGGCGAATCCGAACGTTTCGAACCCCATTGATTCGAGCGCGCAGTTTCCGGTCAACACCATCAAGTCAGCCCAAGAGATTTTGTTGCCATACTTCTGTTTGATCGGCCACAATAATCGACGTGCCTTGTCAAGGTTGCCGTTGTCCGGCCAACTGTTCAGCGGCGCAAACCGCTGCGTGCCGTATCCCGCACCGCCGCGGCCATCAGCCACGCGGTAGGTCCCCGCGCTGTGCCACGCCATGCGAATGAAGAACGGACCGTAGTGACCGTAATCGGCTGGCCACCAATCTTGCGATGTCGTCATCAATTCGTTGATGTCTTTCTTGACCGCATCCAAATCGAGTTCCTCGAATGCCTCGGCATAATTAAAATCCGATCCCATCGGATTGCTCTTGGCCGAGTTCTGATGCAAGATCTGCAGATTCAATTGATTCGGCCACCAATCCCCATTCTGGTAGACCCCCGCCGCAGTGTGCCGTTGGCTCGGGTCGGTAACCGCCCCCATCACCGGGCATTTTGATGCAGGCTGCTGTTTCGATGCGTCTTCCTTCTCGGTGTTCATTTCGCCCAGCGGAATCGCGTCTGGTTTGACCTGGGCAAACCCAGGGGCGGCGATGCAGAGCATCGCGAAGCTCGTCAATGTGCGAGCGAAGCGTGTTCGGTTTGTCATGTGATCTGTCCTGAGAGGTGGGGATGGATGTTCGACCTACGCAGTGCAGACTCGCAGACCGGCAACATAGAACTATGGCGGATCGGCAAGTCAACACGTCCCTACTATCGGTGCAAAAGACGCATTCGTCCAATGCATACTCCAGATAGCATCCATGCAAGAAACGCATGACTTAGTCGAGATTGATTTCGTCTGCCGTGATGCTGCCGGGCAAGAATGTGACGGCAAAGAGGGGTTGGTTGCTCAAGCGATCGGGGCACACGGCGAGGCCGGGTGAGAAAATCCAACCGTGATTTGGAGTCGCGATCCTTGGGACGCCGACAGGAATGCCTTAGTTACCCGCGTTAAACAGCAGGATCAGATCTGGCTGGTCGGGCTGGTTGCGCTGGTCCTTGGGACCATTGCGAAGGAAATTTCCGACCGCGACATCCAATTTGCCGTTCCCGTCGAAGTCGGCTGTTTCAAGTGCTAAGTGTTGATGCGATTTCGCTTCGACCTTGGTTGGCTCGAATTCACCTTTCGCCGTCTGCAGCAGCAACACGATTGACGACGAATCCACTGCATCGACTTGTTTTCGACTGGCCCCTACCAATAACGAAGTGGCGATCACATCCAAGTCGCCGTCGCCATCAAAGTCACCTGCCTCGGCTGCCATCGCGCCGGGCATGTGGATCAGAGGATGATGTTTCCAGGGGTAGGTGCCTTCGTTTTCGAGCCACTGGACCGAGTGATGGGGTTTGGCACCCCGGTCAAACGAATCGCCGTTGGTGTACAGCACATCGACGTCGCCGTCGCCATCGAGATCGGCCAACTGGATCCCGCTTGAACCGTACGCAGGATTGGGCGCTGCCCACAGCAGCTCGCTACTAAAGTTTCCTTCGCCATCGTTCAGGAAGGCTTCCACCCGCTCGTGCTCTTGCCCAAACAAGGCGATGAAATCGAGATGCCCATCGTGGTTCAGATCGACCGGAGGAACATGGATGGGCCCGTGACGATCATCGACCGTTTCGACCGTGAACTGAGGCACTCCGTCGTCGAATCGGTTGTCGTTTCGCATTAAAAAAATCTTGCCAGTCGTTCGCCATCCAAATGCAGCGACTAGTAGATCGATGTCACCATCGCCATCGAAGTCGGCTGGACGCACGTCGGCAAGCCGGCTGAGACCATCGAGCAACACCGTCTTTTCAAATTTCGCTTGATCCGGTGCGTCTTCCGACGCAGACTCCGTCTCGGTTGCGGACGCGGCGGAGGATTCCGACTTGCGATGCAACCATACGATTTGGCCAAGGTCGCTTTCGTTGGCGTTGAATTCGCCGATGTCGGCGATGACCAAATCCACCATCCCATCTTGATCGAGATCACATGGGGCAACGTGAACCGGTTGCAAAACGGTGCCAAGTCGAACGGTGGGACGATCCGATTCGGACGGCCAATGCGCCTTCACCGCCCCGGTACCTATGTCACAATACACTAGCGCCGGTGTTGATTTGATTCCCAGATCCATCCACTGGATGTGCGTGATGCCCGGCGGACGATTGTCGGCATAGTCGGCATCGACACGTTCAAACCGAACGGGTGATTGCGG
The DNA here is from genome assembly GCF_039545035.1 of Novipirellula caenicola. Classification (NCBI taxonomy): domain Bacteria; kingdom Pseudomonadati; phylum Planctomycetota; class Planctomycetia; order Pirellulales; family Pirellulaceae; genus Novipirellula; species Novipirellula caenicola. The sequence goes on along the minus strand of NZ_BAABRO010000006.1, from coordinate 302,310 downwards.
ATAGCCTGCGATTCCGTGTGTGAGAATCAGTTTCTCAGGAGCCTGATACTGAAAGAACTTCACCACCTGATCACGATCAGGCACCTCCAGATCCGTGCGCCCCGAGGTTTGATAGAGCATGAATCCCTGATCCACTTCATCGATCCACTCTTCGATGGTCGAGCTTTCCGGCGGCGACATTGAGTGACAATCACCACAAAACGTCTCGACTTTGGGACGCATCCGATTGACGAACGTCTGCTTCTCGTTGTCACTCAGCGTCGGTGAGTCCGTCGTTTCGGATTCCGCAGCGGGGTGCGATTCAGTAACATCCTGCGTCTCAGACCGATGGGGGGGCGTTTCGACATTCGCCGCATCCTTGCAGCCGACGCTTATCAGCAACAAAACAAGCAAGCACGATGTGATACAGCGAAGGAGGAAGGACATGGAACGCATTGATCCAGACACGAATGAGGCAATTGAACCGCTTTTGAAAGTTTAACACGAACCGCCAAATCCAGCATCACCTACGATGTGTTTGGCGATGTTAACGGCCCTCGTCTGCGTTGCTGCAACGTTGTGAGTCAATGCGAGACTCGGTAGAATCAACCGGTCATTTCCACAATGCAGCCGCTCGTCAATCAATCCATTATCGGAAACGCTGTGCCCGTTCACCGCGACGGAGTTTTTTTGGACGGCCGAGGTTTATAGGTACGTATGCTGTCAACGATCACCTTTCGCTCAACCACCCCAATCCGAACTTGGTCGCAATTTTCTTGTCTCTTGCTGTTCTTCGTCTGCGTTGTCGGTTGCAGCGATGCGGCGACGCGGTGGCCCGACCCGAAGACCGATGAAACGCCACTGCGGACGATGAAGCGGGCGATCGATGAAGGCGATTGGCATCGAGCCTACCAGTACACCGATGCCGTACTGCGTCGTTATCCCCACGACATCGATGTCTTGATTGACCTTGCCAAAGTGGCCCATGTCAACGAGCAGCCATCGCGAGCAGCGGACATATTGATCCAAGCATGTCGAGTCGAATCCTTTGCACAAGAACCGCGGGTGCATCAAGCGATGGTCGCATTGATCTCCGCAGGCCGGCTGTTTGACGCGATCGATTTGTTGTCCGAAGCGGTCCAGAAGCAACCGAATCACCACGAGATGCGGCGAACGCTGTTTGATCTGTACGTGGGAACCGAGAATCGTCGAGCCAGCTTAGAGCATGGCCGCGTGCTGGTGCGAAAACGTCAATTTGATCTCGAACTACTGAAGTCGCTCGGTAACACCGTCCGCCGCTCGTTGGATCCGAAACCGCTCGAAGAAGTCGCGTCGAGAAACCCCGAGGATCGGCGGCCCATGATTGGCAGCGCACGCATCCAGTTTGACGAAGGCAATTATGCGGACGCCATCGAATTGTTGCGAGAGATCATTGGAACGCATCCCGAGTTTGTGCCCGCGCATGCACTACTGGCCCGATCGTTGGCTTCGGCGGGACGTTTTACAGAACTCGAGCAATGGGCCGCGACCCTCGTGGCGGGGATCGATCAGTATGCGAATTACTGGTTGGCCCTGGGGGATTGGGCGAGAACACAGCAGCAAGTTCCGCAGGCCGCTCGGGCCTATTGGCAGGCAACGCAGGCTGACGCTGATGTCGCCGAATCGTGGACTAAGTTAAGCGTATCGCTGAAACAACTGGTGCAATCCGGCAGCGAACTGCCGCAACAAGCGATCGAATCGGTGGATCGCAGGGCGACGCTACTCAGCAAGTTCAATCAACAGAAAAGTCGGTTTGAGCGAACCGGTGAAATTTCGCGTGAAATTGCCACCGAGATCGCCGTCACCCTGCGTGACCTTGGACGGCTATGGGAAGCCGAAGCATGGGCGGCGACGGCAATGACACTGCCCGCGGACGATTCCGTACCGGTCGAAGAAACACGCAACCAAATCATCTCGCTGCTGCGAAAAGATACGCCTTGGCAATCGACGCTACATCATCCCGAATTGACGCTCGATCTGTCCTACCTACCCCTGCCGAGAATCGCCTCCGCTTCCGATACTGGCGTTGCAGGTCGTCTGGATGCATCGGCCGGATCATCGGACACCGACGCAAGCGATGCGGCGACGCCCAAACTGCATTTGGTCAACGAGGCCGCGCTTCGCAATTTACGTTTCTTTGGCGCCACCGCCGATGACCTGGATCAGCCCGGCATCATGTTACATGAAACCCTCGGTTGCGGCGGTGGGACAATCGATTTTGATCTGGACGGATGGAGTGACCTGTATCTCGTCGCCGCGGGTGGGAAACCGCCCAAGCGTGACTCGGATGCCAATGCGTTGTATCGGAATCTCGGAGGTTCGTTTTCCGCGGTCACGGTGGTTTCCGGGACCGGGGACACAGGCTTTGGCCAAGGTGTCGCGGTGGGGGATGTCAACGAAGATGGTTTTCCCGATCTGCTGGTGCTCAATTACGGCCCGAACACCTTGTTGATCAACAACGGTGACGGAACCTTTTCTGACGCAACGGCACATTTGCCCAACGAGGCCGCATCGCAGTCCTGGTCCACAAGCGGTGCGATCGCTGACTTGGACAACGACGGGGTTTCCGACCTCGTGATCCTTCATTACTGCGCCGGTCTTGAACCGTCGACGCAGCCCTGTGGCACCAACAAACAAGAAATACCACGCTCTTGTTCGCCCATGAAATTTCCCGCCGAGCGAGACCGTTTTTATCGCGGCGTCGGTGATGGAACCTTCATCGACGCGACCGCTCAGTGGAGCTCCGTCCCATCGGTCATAGGCCGAGGACTCGGTGTGGTCGTGGGTGCGTTGGATGAGACCAGTGGATTGGATATCCTCGTTGCCAACGACATGACGCACAACCATTATTGGCGAGGCGTTGTAGAGTCAAATGAATTCAAACTATCCGAGTCCGCGATTGCGTTTGGGTTAGCCGGCGACGATCGCTCGACCGCTCAGGGGTCGATGGGGATCGCGGCATCCGATCTGGATCGCGATGGCGACCTTGATTTCTACGTGACCAATTTTGATCGCGAATACAACACGCTGTACGAGCAAATCATTCCAGGCCAATGGCAAGACCGAACCGCGATGCACGATCTGATTCAACCCACCCTTCCGTTGGTTGGGTTTGGCACTGCGGCGGTGGATTTGGATCATAACGGACAATCGGAACTGATCGTCACCAACGGCCATGTTGACAAGTTCTCGCGAGAGGGAAAGAAATCGGTTTACGCGCACCCCATGCAAATTTTTGGAGTCGACCGCAATCATCGTTTTGCGTCGCTCGAGCATCAATTTGCCAGCGAATATCTAGCGGTGCCGCACGTCGGGCGGGCCTTGTGGACGATCGATGTGAACCGCGATCATCAAACCGATTTTGCCGTCACCCACCAAACCGAACCCGTCGCGCTGCTCGTCAATCGCACGAATGCAGCGGGGCGTTGGATCGAAATCCAATTGAGGGGAAGTACGAGTTCCCGGGACGCCATTGGATCCCGCGTCGAGATTCAGTGCGATGGAAACCGCTGGTTCGCCGCAGTCACCGCCGGCGACGGCTATCTCTGTAGCAACGAACGGATCATTCGAATCGGTCTCGGTGACACAACCGGCAATTGTGATATCACCGTGACTTGGCCCAACCAGACCCACCAAACCTGGACCAACCTCTCCCCCAACTCGAGCTGGAATTTAGTCCAAAACGCCGACAACGCGTTTGAGTTGCACTAAAGCTCGGCAAAATGCGGTGTTTTTCGCTTGCTCGCTGAGCGATCCGCGGCCAAGCAGCAAACTTTCACAGACCGCCAACACCTCGATGGACTTTCCAACACCATCGCGATGATGGAGATTGCCACCGACCTCGGCGACCATGATGCACGCACCTTCGGAAAGAAACATCCTAACGGCCAAACGCCAGGCCAGACCGATATTCGTGACAACCCAAGCTCGTGCCTCGAATCGAACATGATCGATCCAGAGCGTCCACAATTTTGGCTTCCGGGTGCCCCGGCGGAATTTGAAGCGGTCAGTAAAGGCCGCGGTTATCGCTGGGCGGATTCTCAAAACATGCATTCGATGTCATTCACCATCGCGCCCCCCAACAGCCCAGTTTGCATTCCGCATGATTCCAATGGCCCCTCGCTGACGACCGGTTCGAGTCGCCATCAAGGTGGGATCCACGTGCTGATGGGCGATGGAGCAGTAAAATTTGTGACCGACTCGATTGAAGCCGGCAACCAACGGAACCCCGTGGTGCACAACGGAGGGACAGTGGCCAATAAAAACGTCCCAGGCGCAAAGAGCCCCTACGGTTTGTGGGGAGCTTTGGGAACGCGAGCCTCGAAAGAGACGATCGACGCGGAATTCTAAGTTCGCGATCGATTGTCTTCGATCGGTGACGAATCAACGAGAAACCTCGAGCCGTGATCAGCTCGAGGTTTTTCTTTGCGCGTTGTTCACGAATTTGTCGCGTGAGCGTTTCTTCCACGTGTTCTTCTTGCCCGCCGACATTGTTGACACAATACCCCGTCTCTATCGGTGCCCGCTAACACCTCCATTAAATGTCCACCGCGGCGGTAAGGTTCAAATACCAAACGGATAAACAGTGCACGCGGTGGGTATACCGAAACGCGCATCGCACCAGGTTTCGGCAAACCGCATCTTCTTACTGCTATGCCTCTTAGGCGTCCGTTATCTCAAGCAGTCCAAACGCCACATCATTCTGTTTAACGAAGAAAAGCAAGCCACAAACTTCGCATTTCACCATTCTGTGCCTGCCCCCTTCCCGAGAGCTATGGCAGCCCTTTCTCCCGTTAGGATATACTTAGTGGCTGTCCCTATTCCCGGCGATCATTTCGTCGGCCCTGCAGCGGTGATTGGCTCTCCCATTGCCGCTGTAGAATCAGATTTCTTTATTCATTGGAGTTTATCAATGAACCGTTATGGAAACTCAAAAGGTTTCACGTTGGTGGAACTGCTGGTGGTGATCGCCATCATCGGCGTGCTGGTCGGATTACTCCTGCCGGCAGTGCAGGCGGCTCGCGAAGCGGCCCGTAGAATGAGTTGCAGCAACAATGTCAAACAGCTTGGCTTGGGGCTGCACAACTATCACAGTGCGTATGGTCAGATGCCAGTTCATGGTGTCGGTACCGACGACGGAAGCGACAACGGTCAAAACTGGTGGACCAGTTACAGCACAAACAACCATTGGCGATTGAGTTCGTTGGTGGGGATGACACCATTTGTCGAGCAGCAAGCGTTATGGGAGAAGATCACTAATCCCAGCACCGAACGCACCGACGGGGCACAACAATCGCCTCCTTGGCCCGCCATGGGACCGACTCCCGAGAACATTCAATACGTGCCTTGGGCCACCCAGATCCCCACGCTTCGCTGCCCGAGCGATCCGGGCACTGGATTGCCATCGCTGGGCCGAACCAACTATGCCTCGTGCATGGGAGATTCGCATTGGCGTGCTCAGCACGGGGACTTTGATCCCGATAGTGGGCCGACCAACAGCACTTATGCTGAGGAATCTCGTGCGGCCAATCGAGGCATGTTTGTTCGTCACAAGTCGATGAAGTTTCGCGACGTTCTTGACGGACTTTCCAATACCATTGCGATGATGGAAATCGCTACGGATTTGGGCGACAACGATGCCCGAACGATTGGCAAACGTCACCCCAGTGGCCAACCGGCCCAGACGGACATCCGGGACAATCCAAGCACGTGCATCGAAGCGGGGATGCTGGATCCTCAGCGTCCTCAGTTCTGGACCGCTGGCAATACCGAAGGGTCGACCAAGGGACGCGGTTACCGATGGGCCGACGACCAGAATGTGCAATCGATGGCATTTACGATTTTGCCGCCTAACAGCCCCTTGTGTATCCCGCACGATTCGAACGGACCGTCCATCACAACAGGATCGAGTCGTCACCAAGGCGGTATCCATGTGCTGATGGGTGATGGTGCGGTGAAGTTCATCACCGATTCGATCGAAGCGGGTAACCAACGTAACCCCGTGGTCTACATCAGCGGCAACGCGGCGAACAAAAACGCGCCCGGCGCGAAGAGCCCGTTTGGTTTGTGGGGTTCGCTGGGGACACGAGCCGCGAAGGAGACCATCGACTCGGAATTTTAGGCTTCCCCAAAACGCTCCTCGACATTCGTCGTATCAACAATAAAACCCCAGACATGAAGATGTCTGGGGTTTTTCGTTTTCAACGTGCTGCATTTTGCCCTATTGTTCACTCTCGTTCATCGAGGCACTTTCGGCGGCAACCGCAGCTTCGTATTCAGCGATCGCGGCCGCATCCGCATCTTCGGCGACATTGGTGGGCGCGGGATCGCCGCATCCAGGCAGCACGCAGAACGAGAACAACGCGGCAAACAGTGTGACAGTAAGTCGGTTCATGGGATTTCCTTGGGCATGGAATGTTGGGAAAAGGACAAGCGAAGCCAACCTTCAGTATACCGTTATCCGCCGTGATGGCGAGTGCACCGAGTTGGTGGCAGCACCCCCAGTCGATCATCCCCGCTTCGCCGAATTGAGCGATAACGGCTAGACAAAAAATCGCCTCCGGTGCAAACTGAGACTACTGCCCGGTGTCTTGCAATTGTCGTCGCAGACTATCTTGGCTCCAGTAATCTCCGCCTCCGATCAGTTTGTCATTCTTGAACCGGTGCCATGTGACTCCGCGGATCTGAATGGGGCGTCCGGTCGCCTTGATGCCAAGGCCATCGCCTTGGTGTGTCCCGGTGGCTTTCCAGCGGATCACCACACTGTCGTCTTCAGTGACCGTGCCCTCAACGTCCACATGCAGATCAGGAAACGCGTCAAGCATCGGTGCATGCACCTGTTTCTTGAATTCGTCCGGGCCACGAAGCACTCCACTGTCAGTTTCCGCAATGCTGTCTTCGGTCAAAAATTCGTCGATCGTTTCGGTCCGCCGTTGATTCCAAACCTCTTCGAACCAGCGTAACGATCGCGCCGTGTATTCATTGTTCACGAACTTGCTCCTTATTGAAATTCAATCGATCGATCGAGAATGACATGGAGCGTCCAGCGGCTGTTCGCCACAGCGACGCCCCCCCTCTTGCGGTGAATCTATCGCTGCCGCGATCCGTTTGCAACTATTTAACTGTAGGAAGCGATCTCACCATCTTCGACCCATCGCCAATCGAACGCCGCGACATCAAAATCCAAATTGACATCCCCGCTGAACTCGTCGAATTCACGTTCATCCCGGTTCAACCGAGCTCGCTCGAGCTGATTTTCTTGCTGCTGCTGAGCGATTTCACGGATTTTAGATGCCGCCGATGGCCTTTCCCTCCAAACCGTTCGTTAGGCAGGAAGTGATCGCAGCACCAACAATAGTGGCCGCTTCTCTTTTTGCGTCGTTTCGATTTGCGTTTCTTTGCCATCCGAAGCATTACCGTCGCGGATTGGAGCCCGGGCGGGTTCATTTCGGCATTTCTTTATGATCGCCCGATAGCCGTGTGGTGGTTGGCAATTACAATTCGAAATCGGAACGTTGCCAAGCCGACCCCCATCGAGCACCGAGGTGTCGGCGAAACCTTTGGGGTGTAGAGCGAACCGGCAGCTCGGATCGGCCCTCCGCGGCGACGGTCCGAATCCAAAAAAGCGGCAAGATCTCGACCGGGGCAATTGCCGCGGTGGCAATGAGACAGGTACTTAGACGAGCACTGAGATTTATGGTCAAGTCATTGTTTCGGTTTGCGGCTACGGTCGTGGTCGCCATGGGAATTGCGGTTGCAGACCAGCCAGTGTTGGCCCAGCATTTCTCTCCCACATTGCTTGCCCAAATGGCGGTGGAAGCTGGCAAGGCCAACCAGAACCGCCCCTTTCCGAGACTCGCTGGTGAGTTTGAATCTCAACGTGCTCTGGTGCTTAGCGTCAGCGATTGGCAATCGCATCATGCGGCGACGCTACAACAAATTGTCGAGTGCACTGCAGGTCACACCAATTTGTTGATCCTTTGCAATGATCCGCAGCAGCTTGTCGATGCCGTCGATTGGATTGGCGACGGACGCGTCCCCACCGATCACGTTTACTTTTGCGAAATCGACTTGGACACGATTTGGATGCGCGACTTTGGTCCGTTATTGGCCGAAGGGGAACAAGGAACCGAAGCGATCGATTTCTATTACGAGGGCTCTCGTCCCAAGGATGATGCATTGCCGTCGGTATGGGCTGAGCGTACCGGGTCAAAGTTGGTTCCGGTGCCATGGACGATTCAAGGTGGCAATCTGCTCAGCAATGGCCGCCGTATCGCATTAACGACCCATCGCATTTTCGAAGACAATCGGATCCGCTTTCCTAAACCGTGGCCCGGCCTCGATCCCGAAGTGGAACGCCGCAAAATGGTGATTGAAGAGTTCAGCAAACACTGCAACCTTACCGAGTTAGTGGTGCTGGAACCTTTGCAACACGAAGCAACGGGGCATGTCGATATGTTCGCGACGTTTTTGGCACCGGATCAAGTCGTGGTCGCTCGAGTGGACCCGCGATTGGATCCGATCAATGCGGCAATCCTTGAACGCAACACCGCCCGTTTGCAACGCGTGCGAGTGGGCGGGAAACCGATCCAAGTGTTCCGCATCGACATCCCACCTCGAAACGGAACGTCATGGAGTGCGTACACGAACGTGATCCTTGCCAACGATTTGGTAATGATTCCCACATTCGACAGCGATCCACCCGAGATGGTTGCCGCCGCACGAGCCACCTACGCTTCGTTGTTGCCGAAACACGCAATCAAAACGGTCGACATGAGCAGCTTGAAAGAGTTGCAGGGCGAACTGCACTGTTTGTCGATGAACTTGCCCGCGTTTGCCCCGATCCCGGACAACGTCATCGACTTTGCCAAAGCGGACGACTATCGGCAACGCGTCCGCGGGTTGCAGCAGCAGCAGTAAAGATCGGAACACGCCTATTAAGGCTACGGGTCTTTCACAACCCGACGCGTAAGTTTTGAAGTTGCGCTATTGTCGTTTTCCCCAGGACATCACAACCCGACGCGTCAGCGAGGGACCGAGAAAATATGGAGATTCGATCCCTCGCTGACGCGTTTTGAAGTAAACGGCCGGGCCGTTGGCCCTTCCCTTTATTGTTTTTCTTGGTCCCAGCCCGTTGGCTTGGGCTAGGTAAACGTCCGGGGCTTTGCCCCCAAAATACAAACGCGCAACATCAAAACTGACGCGTCGGGTTGGGATTTGCCGGAACAAACGAAAAAATCGCCGAAAGCTAGCTTTCGGCGATTTTTTAAGTGGGCCGAAACTCTTGGCGAGTTTTCGCTACGTCTAGAAGTGTCGACGCAATCTGTTAGCGAAGATTGTCTTCTTTGCTGGCGACTTCGAGCTCGGGGATCACTCCCATGTAACTCATCAAGTCCCCGATCTCTTTCAGACTTAAATCGTCCAGCAATCCGCTTGGCATGATGCTGCTGGTGCTTGGCAGAATCTGATCAACTTGCGATTCTTCGACACTCGAGATGCGATTGTTGCTGTCACGCACCAACAATGTCCCATCGCTTTGTGTGGTCACCAAACCGACAAGGATCTTGCCGTCCAACGTCAGCACCTTCTTGCTGGCGTATTGATCGCTGACGATATGAGCGGGATACAGGATCGATTCCAAGATCTCTCGCTTGGTGAACCGCCGAGCGACCGAGGTCAGATCGGGACCGATCGCTTTGCCGGTGCTGCCTTGGCGATGACATTGATCACATCGGCTCTTAACGAACACTTCGCGGCCATGCGACGAATCGCCATAGCTGCCGGTATCGCTTTCCAGATAGGTCAACAGTTGATCGAGATCCCAGCGAGAATCGTCCGCGTTGGGCAGAACGGCCTCGGGGCGATCAGGATAGGTTTTGGCGAACCATTTTTGCCAAGGTGCCATCGACATCTTCGCTCCTTCGGGTCGCTGCATCCCGGTCCAGTGCTCAAGCAATTGCTCGACCGCTTCGAACCCTTGTCCGTTTTCTTGTGCACGAACTCCTAGCAAGATTAATTGACGAAGCGCCATGGGATCGTCGGTCGCAATGGCAACCGATTTGAGTGCCGAGAGGACTTCGCCGGAGGTTTGATCGTCCAAGATATTCAAACTGCGAACCAGGTAGTCCCAGTTTTCGCCGTCGGGATCTTGGGCCAGCGCCATCGCAACGATGCTGCGTCGATCCGGTTCGCTCCGCCAAACCGACCGTAGGTAATCACCCGCACTTTGATCGCTACATGTTGCTAACATCGCGGTGATCCCGGTTCGCAACCGTCGTTCGACGTCACCGTGCTGGGGTTCTTGCACCAATTTGCGGTCAAGTTCGATCAAGGTGTTCGCGGTATCTTTGTCGATTGGACGAGGCAATTTGTAGATAGCGGCCAACGCAGCGTTCCGCCAAACACTGCCCTGTTCCAAAATCGCCGCGACGTCTTCATCGGAAAGCGATTGCGCGAAATCCTTGGTGACATTCGCCAGATACATCGACAGCGATCCGGCGGTCGCCTGGCCCGCAGCATTCTCGTAATACTTCAAAATTCGGAAGCGTTGCTCGGCATCCCAATCCTTTGCCAAGAATTGCAGACACATCGCTACCAACGATCGGTCCTCGGTCGGTGCATCGGATTCGATGAACGCCAACGCGCGGTCGGCAACCTGCTCGGCTCCCAAGTAGCTGGCCAAACGAATCAGCGAGTGATTCATCCGGTTATCGCCAGCAGGGAATTCTTCGGCGATTTGGTCGCGAAACGCGGTGACCTTTGCCGGGGGTACTATGCCACGGTGCAGGGCAACTTCAGCGACACGCAGTGCATCCGCAAAGTCGGCGTCACTTAAAAATCCGGTCATCATTTCGCTAATCCGTGCCAACACTTCGATCGCATTGGCCTCGGTGGGGTCGGCGTTCATCAACGCCAACATGCCTAGCACCGAAATTCGGGTGTCGTCATTTGTCAGCACTTCCTCGCGCCACATGCCCAAATGCATTTGTTCGAGGACACGACGAGCGGTGAACGCCAACGTGCGATCTTCGGACGACAACAATTCGAAAATAGGATCGACGGTTTCGGGCATCTTGTCGCTACGCAACATTGCCTCGCACACCGCCCGCTGAACGGCGGGATCGGGATCGCTCAGCATCTCGCTAAGCCGTGGACCGGTTTTGGCACTCGGGTGCATTCCCATCACGGCGGCCGCACGTGCTCGTACTGCCTCGTTGGGCGAACGGCTCAGTTCCATGATCAATTCTTCGTTGGGAACCGGGCCAAACAATTCCATCAAATCGAGTGCACGCACGCGGTAATGGGGTGGGTTGTCATCGCTATAGGCGACTCCGGCAACCAATTGTCCCCATTCGCTGCCGAGTTCGCGTTTGATCGAAGCGATTTCTTGACGCGCCCATGCCGAACCGATCTGGGGTTGGCGGACGGCGGCAGCGATCCCGCTGCCGAGATGTTTCATTCGCTCGGGAATTTGGCCTTTGTAGACGACGCGGTACACGCCGCCCGACGTGCCACGGCCGCCGGTGCTGAAGTACAGTCCGCCATCGGGCCCAACGTCCAAATCGGTGACGTTCAGCGGTTGGCCTTTGAGAAACACTTCGCTATCGGCGATAAAGCCCGAACCGCGTTTCTTTAGCCGCACATTCAAAATTCGGCCTTCGGACCAATCCGCCAAAAACAGCGTGTTCTGATAACGGACCGGATACATGTAATGTTCATAGCTGATCGCGCCGGTGGGGCTGCCCCGACCGGTGTCTAGCAAGTTGGGCAATCGATCAACGAAGTGTTCTGGCCATTTCGCCCATCCGGTACGCCAGCCGAATTCAGCGCCTTCGGTCACATCAAACAGCGCGGTTGGACGATACCAAGCCGTACCGATGTCAGCTTCCATATCGGAATCATGAACGAACATGTGACCGGACGAGTGGAAGGCTAGATCGTAAACATTGCGAGTTCCACCGGCGACACGTTCGACGATCGAACCATCAATGTTGGTACGAATGATCGTTCCGCCGGGTGCTTTGACGCCCACGGCATGACCGCTGGGGTCTTCGTAACGCGGCAGAATATCGCCTTCGTAAGCATCATCGTACGTTTCGCCAGGCCCGGTTTTTCCGATCGCATGCGTGTGGCTGCCCAAAGTCACGTAAATCATGCCATCGGGACCAAGTTGCAATCCGTGGGCTCCGTGTTCTCCGGCAGCACCTTTGAATTTGACAATCGCACGGACTTTTTCCAGCGAACCATTGCGGTCCACATCGGTCAATCGATACAGCGCATGCCCGTCGGGGCCATCGCCGGTCACAAAGACTTCGCCGTTCAGTGCCAAGATCCCCTGGCACGATTTGACTTTGTCACAATAGGTTCGCACGAACTCGGGAACCCCGTCTTCATCGCGATCAAAGACAAGCAGCAGAGGTCCGTTTTCTTGCGAGACAATGATATGACCAAACTCGTTGAAGGTCATCGCGATCACCGACCCCACTTGCTCGTCATCCAAGACGCGTTGGACGCCGAAGCCACGTTGAATTTGAAATCGTTCGCGTTGGTCGGTCTGTTCGGCAACCTGCACGTCTTCGTCTTGATCCCATGGCACCGTATCGCCAAGTTCGCCGAACGACGATGCGTTGCCCCACAATCGGTCGTTGTGCAGCACGGTTTCCCAGGTGGCCACTTCATCGCTGCTGGTTCGCCACGATGCATCGCTGCTGAAGGTGTACCATTTATCGGTGCCCTCGGGCAGAACCGACACGCGAGCGGCCAAGGCAGCTTTGTCGCCGTGCGTGTTGACGACACGAATGGCGATGATATTGCGGCCCACTTCTAAGTGGTCGCTGATGTCGTATTCATCGATTTGGCGTGCGGATTGGCCGCTGCCAATTTTGCGTCCGTTGACGTACAAGTCGTATTCGTCATCGGCCGCGATCTCGATCTGTCCCTTCGCAGGAACTTTTAGATTCAGAGGTTTGCGAAACAAGCACGTTTCACCGACCGCGATGGGAGTGTCGATGGTGGTGTTGGCAGCCCAAATCCATTGAGCCTCAGCCGCCGATAGCGTCGCACTCGAGCCGCAGCTGAGTACGACAAACAGGGTCGTTGCAATCCGTAAAAAACAAGATCGCTCGAACGATTTAGAGTAGCCTTCCATGGCAATTCATCATCTCGGGATGGGAAACGGTTGGGTTCAGACTATGAAGGTCGTTTTGGAGATTAGGAAGGATCCTGCGTCGACGCAATAGAGAAAATCGCCCCCCCTATCTGACCAGCCGCACTCGCCGGCCTGGGAGCAAGTCCAGGCCGTTTGTCCGGGACGGTTAGGATGTGGCTGATTCACACGACGAGTCGCGTGTCCATTTTGACGCTTTTTGTGTTCGTCGGATGCGTGAGTGATCATCCACGAAGTCCGACGTCATGCCATAGCCACGGACGTCAGCTTGGAAAGACCGAAGGGATTCCCAGTCGCCACGCGGCGAGTAGCGCGTCTTACTCCTGCGTCTGTGCCTTTTCTTCAGCAGCGCTGGGCCGGAGGTAGCGGGGCACCAAGGCCATCGGGTCGGTAAAGATCGACTGCTTCGCGGCTCGCAGTGCGACCAACCCGACGCCAAATGCATCCGGTTGGCAGCGAGTCAACAACGTTCCGCTGAACTTGGCAAACGGTTTGGCATCGCCCGCGACCACTTCTTGCGTGGGTTGTCCCTGCGCTTCGTGGAGCGACGCCAGGATCGTGGTCCACTGTTCGGCACTGACGATTTCGACCGACGATGGCACGGGGGTCCACGCGGCGGGGATCGCGTCGAGCGGTGGCAAGACGTCGCTGCGGTGCAAGTGGCCGGTAAACACCTGGCCTCGATAGGCATCCAAACCGACTCGCAGCGTTTGCAGATTGGGGTTTTCGCAAAACACCACGGCCGCGACCGACGCCAAGGAATCAACGGCCACCAGCGGCAATTTCATGGCGTAACTGAACATCTTTGCTGCCGTGACCCCGATGCGAAGCCCGGTAAAGGAGCCAGGGCCGGCGGCGACCGAAATAAAATCGATCGTTTTTTTCTCGCTGCGGCACCATGACAGCAATTCATCGAGACAGGGGCCGATGGCGGCGGCCGTGCGTATTTGCTCACCCATCCGCCCTTGCCGCAACACTTGGTCGCCGCACATCAGCACCGCCGAGCCGGTCCGCCCCGTGGTTTCGATAGCCAATTGAATCGGCAATTCACGAGAAATTCCAGCTGTCATGGGTTGTGATACGTTCGTGAACCGAGTGAGATTGCGATTTTGGGCTAACGGCAAGCCAAAGATGGACGAAATGGCGTCCCGCTTCCGAGCCTATGATCCCCACAATGTAGCCGATTCGGTAAACTTGATAATGCCGGACCGAACGGCCCTGCGGGTTTGGAAATTTTGCGAGAAGCGAAATTGATGGGATTGCCCAAAAAAAACGCATTAAACTACACTTCGGCCTTGGCCTTCGCATCCAAATTGTTGCACAAAGGGGCGAATGTGAGAGGAAGGGTGATCGGATCTCCGCGACGAGACCTTGGATCACTGAATTTCCGTGCACGTAAACGTCTTTCCGATTCCATTGCTTTCCACCACCGAGTCATTTAGTGAAACGCGCGCTGATCAGTGACATTCACGGAAATCTTGAAGCACTGAACGCAGTGTTGGCTGATATCAAGACGATTCCTGTCGACGAGATTTACTGTCTTGGCGACATCATTGGCTACGGCCCCAATCCGTGCGAATGTCTCGATTTGGTCATGAAGAGCTGTCATTCGACCATCCTTGGCAACCACGATCAGGCAGCGTTATTTGACCCCGAGGGGTTCAACCCGATGGCGCTTCAGGCGATCTATTGGACGCGTGACCAATTGGACAACGGGCCGGGTTCCGCCCAACAGATCAATACACGATGGGATTTTTTGGGTGAATTGCCGCGGCAAATCGATGAAGGCGAATTTCGTTTCGTCCATGGATCGCCCCGCGACCCCACCAACGAATATGTCTTTCCCGAAGACATTTTCAACCAACGCAAAATGGAGATGCTGTTCGCAAAAATCGAACATGTCTGCTTTATGGGACACACCCATTTGCCAGGCATCTTCACCACCGAGTGCGAGTTCGTTTCGCCCGAGGAATGCGAGTACGTTTACCACATCGGCACCAACAAAGCGCTGATCAACGTGGGCAGCGTCGGCCAACCGCGTGACGAGGACAACCGAGCGTGTTATGCGATCCTCGATAGCGAGGCGAAAACAGTGACCTACCGGCGAGTTGATTACGATCGTGACGTCACGGCGAACAAGATCTATGCGATTCCCGATTTGTCTGACGCATTGGGTGATCGGCTGAAGCACGGGCGATAGAAAGCCTTCTAGGTGACGCGAAATCGGTTTTAGGGTTAAGATGACGATTATGCTTAGCTGGCCAGACCGTTTCTTTCGTTTTCAACTCGAGTTTTTAAATTGACCCGGACCGCCATTCTTAGTGACATCCACGGTAACCTTGCCGCTTTGCGAGCGGTCCTTGCCGATGTTCAATCCCTCAATGTGGATCGCATCGTGTGTCTCGGCGACGTCGTGGGTTATGGTCCTCAACCCTGTGCATGCTTGGACCAAGCGATCGAGTTCGATTTTTGTGTGCTGGGCAACCACGACAGCAGTGCGTTGTTCGACCCCGAGGGGTTCAATGTCGCCGCCGAACAGGCAATCTTTTGGACCCGTGCTCAACTGGAATGCGGCCGCGACGGGCCCGAAGCAAGCCGACGGCGAATGGAATTCCTGTGCAAACTGCCTCGCACCGTCCGCGAAGGGGGCGTGTTGTTTGTGCACGGGTCGCCTCGCAGCCCCACCAACGAGTACGTCTTTCCCGAGGACACTCAGAACGGCAAGAAAATGGAAAAGCTATTTTCCATGATCCCGCACCTCTGTTTCCAAGGGCACACTCACGTGCCGGGCATTTTTACCCCTGACATGCGGTTCATCCGGCCAATGGAATTGGCCGGCGGCTATTCGGTCACCGACAAATCCCAACGTTTGATGATCAACGTCGGTAGTGTAGGCCAACCGCGTGACGGCGATCCGCGAAGCTGCTACGTGCTGTACGACGAACAAGCGGTTGAATTTCGCCGTGTCGAATACGACATCGAAGAAACGGTCAAAGAGATTGAAGCGGAACCCGAGCTAGATAATTTTCTGGGCTACCGGTTACGCGAAGGCCGTTAGAACGAGCGATCACGCTCGCGATAACTGAGCAGCGTTCGCATCATTTCCTCGGCGCTGATTTGCGACAAACGGGCGATCTCATCACGATCGGTATTGTCACCAAACTCGTAAGTGACCGCGGCGACATTGAGCACCCGATCGACCCAGGCTTTCGAGGTCGTTCGTTTGGAATTGTGTGTTTTGTCGAGATTCACCTCATACGAGGGCAATCGTTGATCGAATCGATTCAACCAGGTTGCGGTGAAATTCTTAGGAAACGCATCATCAACGTCTTCGGTCAAATAAAACACGTCTTCGTACGTCGAATGAAAATCGAGCACAAGGTACAGCGATTCGCGACCACGCGTTTTCAGATCCAACAGCTCTTGCCGCAACACGCGGGTTTCCGGCTGTCGGAACAGTCCCCAATCACGGTTCAAATCGACACTGTTGGCGTTGCATCGCCATCGCCCTAACTCCACTCCGTCGGGATTTGCATTGGGCACGACGACTACGTGGAACGAGCGGCGAAACTGCTCCGTCAACTCGCTGTCCGCTGCGATCGACTCGGCAAACCGCATCAACCCAATCGCACCGGTGGTTTCCGGTGGATGCAGCCGTCCCATGATAAAGACGTAACCGGGCGATTCCGCTTGCGGATCGCCGATGACCAATTTGGAAATCGGTCGCCCCTGAACGCTGGTTCCACACACTGAGCGGGTGACGTGTGGAAGCATCGCCAATTCGTCGGTCCATCGCTCGGTGTCTGCGTTGGAAATCAACTCTTGCGCCGAGACCCACAACACGTCGGGGCCCACATCCATCTGCAACACCACCTCGCATCCACTGGGATGCACCGACGACACAAGGTGTTGCCCATCACGCCACACGACCCCATCGTTACTGATTCGCGGCGTGTATCGATGCGTGCCCCCTTGATAACTCAGGTGCACCTTAATGCTTTTCGGTGTATGCGAACGAATCCGGAACGCATACCATGCGCTATTGTTGATCGGTTTGCGTTCGGGACGCACCACCAATTGGAATCGAGTGGGTGTAATTTCAAAACACTCGTTCAAACGTCCTCCACAAAAATCACTATCGATTTGGACCGATTGATCCAGCGATTCAAAGGTGGTGGTCGCCAATGAAGATCCAAGCGGATGCACCGAACTAATCGCAGCGGTTCCTTTTGAAACGCTCGCACGCAGCGAGGATTCCGGCACAGACGCATTGCGTGTACTGCCGGCCGCCGAAGTCGATGTGGGTGCGATCTCGACGCCCGAGACCAATGCGTCGTTGACGAGCAGAAAGAGAAAAGCGGACACGCAACCCAGTCGAGTCGCCAATAGACCGGTAACCTTCAAGCGGCAAAAACCAATTGGACCGGGCATAGCAAACTCTCCAGAGGGTGGTTCCTTATACTTTAAACTCTTTCAGATCAATTGTGGCTTGGGATCGAGAACTCGAAGCCATAAAGGCAAAAGACGATATTAACATCATTTTCTGCGACTTTATTCGGGTTGTAACGGTCTTACGTCGCCGTAACCGCAGAAATAGCGAGTGTCATATGCCATATTCTAGTATAATTAGCTCAATCCTACTGGAATTATCTCGCCTGGACGCCAATCGTTTCCTACTGGTTCGGCTATAGGATGGTTGTCCACACCCGTATCTTCAATTACGTGAGCAACGCGGGGACCTCGTAGCTTCGCTCACCGTCTTTGCTACTGGCAGCCGATCGACGCCAATTCGGTAACCGGCCATGCCAAGCGAATGCATCAACCCAATGCACCCGTGTCCGCATTTTGAAATGCGGAAGCGGTTTTCAATTGGTCAACTTGGTGGCGCTGATCGATTGTGATGAAAACTTGAGACGACGGACCAGCGGCGTCGGTGGGGATTATTTTTGGCAAAAAGATCGGATACCGCAGGATGATTGAGCGTTCTTCATTTTCCTGCCCCTCCCATATTCCTGCCCGCCGCGATGGCGGCGCTGACGAAGCACGGTGGAAGTAAGTGACGAAAGAACAGCGGCGTTGTATCGCCGATGGCATCGTTGGTTCTTTAGTTGGGCAGGAAAATGTGTGGGGCAGGAAGATCGGATACCGCAGGATGGTCGAGCGTTCTTTGGTTTCCTGCTCCGGTGATGAGTTCGCTTTCGTTGCGTCGATTGGAGAGGGCTAAGTCGCGTTGGAACGTGCATTTAGGGCTCGAACCGATAGCCGACGCCGTAGACGGTTTGGATGATTTGCGGCTGTTTCGGGTCGGCTTCGATTCGCTTTCGCAATTGGCTGATGGTTTGGTCGAGCGTTCTTGTATTGAGCGGATGAGTTTCTTGCCAAGCGATGCGAAAGAGCTCGTCGCGGTCCACCACTTCGCCTGGCTTGCTGGCGAGCAACTGCAAGATCCGCAGCTCACGGAGCGTCAATTCGATCGTCGCGTTGCCTCGCGTCGCACGCATCTTCTTTGGCATGACGTGCAGTGCCCCCATCTGAAAATCATTCTCGGGAAGTGACACGGCTGTGGCAGCCAGCTCGAATCCTGGGACACTTCGCCGGGCAATCGCCCGGATTCGAGCCACCACTTCTTTGGCGCCAAATGGTTTGGCGATGTAGTCATCGGCGCCTAACTCGAGTCCGACGACCTTGTCGATCTCTTCGGCCTTGGCGGTGATAAACAAGATCGGCATGGCCGGATCGAGGCTGCGGAAATGACGACAAAGGTCATACCCACTTAGCCCCGGCATCATCACGTCCAAACAGGCGAATTGCGGCCGGTCGCGATCGAACAAACATTTTGCCTGGTGCCCATCGGCGGCTTCGGCGACCGAGTGCCCTTCGGTTCGCAAGATTTCAGCAAGCGCGGCACGAGTATGAGGATCATCTTCGGCAATCAAGATTTTCAGTTGCATCGGCTTGCTAATAGTAGTGCATTGGGTGGCTAAGGAACGATCATGTCCCGCTGCGATCGCAGCGACGTGCATCGACCGCGACTCGCAATTCAAATTGGGTTCCGACGTCGACATTTTCGATCGTTAATCGCCCTGCGTGTCGCTGAGCGGCAAGCTTGGCGATCGCCAACCCAATCCCCGTTCCGCTGGGTGCATGAATCGAATCATCCAAGCGAAAGAAGGGACGAAAGATTTTGCGATGATAACGCCGCGGGATCCCTGGGCCTCGATCCGTGACCGTGACCACCAACTCGTTTCCCTCGATCGATGAGGCCACGCGAACGTACTTTCCCGAAGCAGCATATTTTTCGACGTTGCTGAGCAGATTGACCAGCACCATTTCAATGATATCAGGATCCACACAAAGCGGCCCTGCAGCATCGGCATCCCGCTGGACCTCGATTCCCAACGTATCGAAACGCGGTGCAAACTGGGCCAACGTTTGGTCGATTAGTTTGTCGACATCGGTAGGCTTGCGAGACGGAGCACGAACATTGCGTTCGTCACGCACCATTTCCAAGACCCCCGAAACCAATCGTCCCAACCGCCGACTCTCGCTGTCGATCACCCGCAATCGTCGCCCGATCGTTTCTCGAGTGTCCCCCTCAGGCAAGTTCTCTAAGTCGGATTCGGCCAGTTCGGCGTACAAGCGGATATTGGTCAACGGCGTCCGCAACTCGTGTGACACCTGACCAGCAAAGCTGACGCGACTGCGGGCGACATGCATTTGACGCTGGACACTGGTCATCACGTACGCCCCCAACGCCAACAACATGACCGCCAACCCTGAGATCGACAGCATCGTTGCGAGGGAACCAGACTCAGGAAGCAAGGGAGACGCGTTGTTGTATTGAAGTTGCCAACTCGACAAGGGTGGCGAAAGCGGCACGACCGCGATCGGATCATCGGCGGTTTCAAGATCGCTGCCCCAGCGGTAGACGATTTGGCCCGCTTCGTCGACCAGCGAAGTACAACTGATTGAATCGGCTTGCGTCGCGGACGTTTTCGTCACGGCAGGGTTGGCGATCGCAACCGACTTGGCGTCTGGCAGCGCCGCAATTAGTTCGGAAACCCAACGGGCACGTTCCAACAACACGCCAATCGAATCGCCGTTGCTTTTCAATAGCCACAGAATCAATTGGCTGCCCTCATCCATGTACCAGACCTGCCACCGCACCGTCGTGGCCGCAGGCTTGGCGGCGGATTTGCCGCCAGACTTTGACTGCGGCGGTTGCGATCGCGTTGGTTGCAGTTTGGTCGAGACATCGCCGCTGGGACGATCCAGTTCACTGATTTCGAGCCCCGGGTTACTCGCGATGATTGCCGGCAACGCCGCATAAATGGCAATCGCCTCGGGATCCTCAGCAACTGGTTTGGGCGGATAAACAATCACGCCTTTTGCATTGGCAAAAAAACATTGGCGAACGACCGGATCGTGTCGCGTGATTTGTTCAAACCTGCTGATCGGATTGCCGGGGCGATCCAGCGCCGCGCTGATCCGCCGCGCGTGTCCGGCGAGGACTTCGGATAGCGATTGATCGATTTCAAGCAAGCGAGATTGTAGCACGGTGTGCAATTGCTGCTGAGCGGTTTCGCGTTGACGGCGAAGTAGTGACGAGGTTCCCCACCCCAGCAGCACCAGCGGCGCGGCGATCAACGCGATCAATGCGATCAGAAGCCGGTGCGTCATGAGCAATCGGGCAAGAGAGAAACGACAGGTAGCGGACGAGGGTTTGGCGATCCGTATTCGATTTTAGTCAAAACGCCAACGCCTCGTTGCTTACGTTGCTGCGGTGCGACTACTTCTTCGGCACTTCGATCGGATAGGATTGCTGGGCTTGAACTTCGTTCTGGTATCCCCGCATGACTTTGCGGTTCCGTGCCCAGTCGCGATTGTTATCGACGTTTTCCGCTTGGTATCGATTTACTTCGATATTCTTTTGGAGTTCGGGGACGACGAAATCGACGTTGTTGGTTTTACATTCCGTTGCACACTGCAGCAGCATCTTTGCGTTATGGTTAAGCAGTTCCTTTGCATCATCGATCTGCCCGGCATCACGCAGCGCTGTTGCTCGGATGTTGTTTTCATTGGCGATCTGAACCGCACAATAAGCATACGTTTCCAGATCGCGATCTCGCTGGACTTCGGCACTCTCGTCACTGAAACGCACGGCGATACTGCTGGTTAGTTTGTCCATCGTTTCGGAGGTCATGTTTTGATACTTCACCGATACATCAACCAGCGGACGTGATTGGCCCGCTTCGCCCGCATCCACTTCGACTTCCAAAACAAAGTAACGCTCTTGCCGCGAATACAATTGAGCCAGCGGAATGTGAATGGTATTGCCAACGATATCAGCTTGCGTGCCCAAGACGCGTACCGGACGAACGCCCGAAGCCACCGTGGCGACGATCTCGAAGTCGCATGCGACGACACTCATCAGATCTTTGAACTCGCTGTTGAAGACCGCAATCAGATCGTCGGCCGATTCGACAAAAATATGGTTGCCGCTTCCGGCGGTGGCCAATTTGCTCATCAAGTCTTCGTTGTACCCCAGCCCCAGCCCTAGCGTGCTAACGCTGATCCCTTCTTTGACGAGCGACGCGCCGAGCCGTTCCAATTCACGCGGGCTCTTGGGGCCAACGTTGGCGATCCCATCGGAAAGCAAAATCACACGATTGACCGAATCGGACCCGAGGAACTTGCGAACTTCGGCGGCCCCTTTGCTGACGCCCGCGAACAACGCCGTATTGCCTCCGGCACGGATTCCGCGGATTTTGGCAACGATCGATTTTCGATCGGTTGCCTTGGTCGCTGGCACCAACACTTCGGTTGACGAGTTGTACAGGACGACCGACACGATATCCGAGTCGTGCAGCCGATTGATCGCGGCGATTGCAGCATTGCGAGCCTGCACAATCTTTTCGCCGCTCATCGACCCGCTGGTATCGATCACGATGGCGACATTGACCGGAGGCCGTTTGTCGGATTGCAGTAGTGCGGCACCACTGAGGGCGATGCGGATATAGTTGGTCGATTTCTCGCCCGCTTGCATCGTCGGACTGGACACACCGACATCCAATCCAACCTGCCCCGCGGAAGCCACCGGGGCCGCCAAAAGAAGGGCCGATGCGATGACGGCCAGCCCCCAAAGACTGCGAACTTGATGGAACATGACGAAATCCTCCTGCACTAGGAACGCGACGCAATCGCAACGAAACCGCGATTGCTTACGAAGGACATCAAACCATGTTTGCCACGAGGAATGGTTCGCCGTGATTCAAAACAATGTAAAAACATTGTATGCCGCAGGATCCCGTGACAATCCGGATCCCGTGACATCAGGATCCTGTGGCAATCCGGTTCACGCGTGATCCGATTTACGGGGCTTCGGCTTTCGCTTTGTCACCGTCGACCGATGGCATCACCGCCCTTGGTTTTTCGGTGACGGTCCCGGGAACCAGCCATGGTCCGCGTGAATTCTCTTTGATCAACCGCATCAACTCGTCACTGTCGATCGCCTCGACATCCAGCAGTCGCTGCGTGACCGCTTCGAGCACCTCGCGGCGTTGTTCGAGAATCTCGCGAGTTTGCGCCAGGGCGTCTTCGATGATCCGCGCGACTTCTTTGTCGATCATCTTGGCCATTTCTTCGCTGTGGTTCATTTGGTAGCCGTCGCCACCACTGCTAGCCAAAAACGCGGATCGCGAACTGCGGCGAAAATTGATCCGCCCCATCCGGCTCATCCCGTAATCCATCACCATGCTGCGTGCAATCTCGGTACAGCGTTCCAAATCATTCTGGGCTCCGGTGCTGATGTCTTGGAACGTCATTTCTTCGGTCAACGTTCCGGCCAACAACACTTTCATGTTGCTTTCCAATTCGGTCTTGGTCATCAAATAGCGATCCGACTCGGGACGCTGCATCGTGTACCCCAATGCGGCCAAGCCACGCGGAATGATGCTGACTTTGTGAACGGGATCGGTATTGGGCAGTGCCGCTGCGACGATCGCATGTCCGGCTTCGTGATACGCGACACGAATTTTTTCGTCTTCGTTCATGACGCGATTCTTCTTTTCCAAACCAGCCGTCACTCGTTCAACCGCTTCATTGAACTGCTCGATTCCCACCGTTTGTTTTTCCGCCCGCGCGGCCAACAGCGCCGCCTCGTTGACGAGGTTGGCCAAATCGGCTCCGACAAAACCGGGCGTGATTGACGCGATGTCGCGTAGTTCCACCTTCTCGTCCAACCGCACATTTTTGACGTGGACTTTCAAGATTTCTTCGCGACCAGCGACATCGGGGCGATCGACCAAGACGTGTCGATCGAATCGTCCCGGACGCAGCAGCGCGGGATCCAAGGTTTCCGGTCGGTTGGTGGCCGCGACAATGATCACTCCCGAGTTGGAATCAAAACCATCCATCTCGACCAACAACGCGTTGAGCGTTTGTTCGCGTTCATCATGCCCGCCGACGACGCTGCCGCTGCGGCTTTTTCCCAATGCGTCCAACTCGTCGATAAAGATAATGCAAGGCGCCCGGCTGGTCGCTTGTTGGAACATGTCTCGGACGCGAGCCGCACCGACACCGACGAACATTTCGACAAAGTCGCTACCGGAAAGACTGAAAAACGGCACCCCGGCTTCGCCTGCAATCGCTTTGGCGAGCAACGTTTTGCCGGTCCCGGGAGGGCCAACCAACAGCACTCCCTTGGGAATGCGGCCGCCAAGCGATTGATATTTGTCACTGTTTTTCAAAAAGTCGACGACTTCACGCACCTCGTCGACCGCTTCTTCGATCCCCGCCACGTCGGCAAACGTCAACGGCAATTCTTCTTGACCGTACAACTTTCCACGACTTCGCGAAAAGGACATCGGGGAACCCACGCCGCCAATCCGCCGCAGCATCATGATGCCAAGCATCACCAAGACGCCGATCATCAACAGCTCGGGCCAATGTTGCTCGAAAAAGCGACTAGGACGATCGTTGTCCCAAATCACGCCCGAAGCGGTCAACAATTCGGCAAGCCGACGATCCTCGGTTTCGTTCCCCGAAGCGTGAATGGTTTCGAATTGAATCGCCTCGGGCTTGACCGCCGGTTTGGTCCCCAGCGGACGATACATCACGGTGCCAGTGATCTTTTCTTCGGACACCTTGATGTATTGCGGGCGACTGTATTCGACTTTCTTCGTGGGATCATTGATCGACGAAACCACCAACGTCCGTGGATCCGCGGTGGACGATTCGGATTGCCCATCGTCGCTGGCTCTGGCGACATCCGCAGCGGACGGCTCCGCGGCGGCCGGATCCGTGTCCGACGGTTCCGCATCGGACGTATCTGCGTCGGACGAATTCGCCGCAGCCGACTGGGAATCGGATTTCTCGGACGTCTCCCCTGCGGCCGCCGCCGACGACTCGGATTTGCGGGCTTCCGCTTCCTTTTGCAGCAGGACCAGGAGGTCCGGATAGCGTAGCCTGTGGCTGTTATTACTAAATAAAAACGTACTCAAAAGCACGGCGGAGACGATCGCCGCGAGCACCAACCACATATTTCCGCCGCTTCGTGGTTCGTTGCTGCTCGATTTCTTTCGCTTATCGTCGGTCATTGCGTTACCAGAGAGGGGACTCGATTTTAAAGATTTCGTATGTCATTACGTCGAAAAAGTGGGGTAAGCTTTCAGCTTGCCAGCCGATCGAGAGGGGCGACATCGAGACAAATCGACGAGGCCATCGGATCGCTTGCACCCACAAAAAACAGACGAGATGATGCGTTGAACAGTATTTTATTACGTATTGTTTGATTGCCCACGTCCAACGGCAAGCCTATGTTGGGCGGAACCAGATGGGGAGATCGATCGTAACGAAGGTTCCGGAAGTCCGGCGATCACCACCGTTTGCGTCTTTTTGACTACTTCGTCAACGCCGTAATCGTTCACTCGTCTTGCACTGAAAACCCCCTTCTTCGACCAAAAAATTCTCGTGCCAGCGAACTCTGACGAAGCTTCCTCTGCCCGCCCTCTAGCCGAAACTGGTTCGGGACCCGCTACTTTGGACAAACAGGACACCTCTGGATCGCCTTCACTGCCGACCGTCAATGTGGCGGTCCTTGGTGCGACCGGCAGCATTGGCACCGCAACGATCGACGTTTTGCATCATTTGGACCGGATCGACGAAACCAAGACGTGGAACTTGTGGGCTGCCTCGGGACACCGCAACGTCCAACTGTTGGGTGAGTTAGCGGGACAGTTCAAATGCCCCCCCCACCAGATCGTGCTGTCGGATCCCAAATCCGCCACCGAATTTGCAGCGGGCTCGACGCTTGCCAACACTCAAATCAAAACCGGAGCCGAGGCGCTCGTCGAAATCGCCTCGGCCCCCGAAGTCGATGTTGTCGTGGCCGCGATTGTCGGTCGCGCTGGGCTGGAAAGCACTTTGGCGGCGATCGAAAGCGGCAAACGGGTTGCGCTGGCGAACAAAGAAACGTTGGTCGTTGCTGGTTCGCTTGTGCAAGCGACGTTGAGCAACATGGCATCAAGTGGATCGCGAGCGGAGGTGTTGCCGGTCGACAGCGAACATTCTGCGATTTTTCAGTGCCTGGGAGACAAAGAACGCGGTTCCGCCAGCGAAAACACTTGCAAGCCTCGCAAATTGATCCTGACGGCAAGCGGCGGCCCGTTTCGCAATGCATCGATCCGACAGATGCAGGACGCCACGCCCGAATTGGCACTGAACCATCCAACTTGGGATATGGGCCCTAAAATTACGATCGATTCGGCAACGATGATGAACAAGGCGCTCGAGGTCATCGAGGCGCGTTGGCTGTTCGATATCCCCGCAGAATCGATCGAAGTGGTGGTCCATCCTCAATCGATCATCCATTCGATGGTGGAATTCGAAGATGGATCGGTGATGGCACAAATGAGTCCCCCGGACATGCGGCTGCCAATTCAATATGCGTTGACCTACCCCCGCCGCTTGGCGTGCGAGACGCCGGCGCTGGACCGCACGCGACAATGGGATCTGACGCTGCAGCCGGTGGACCGCGAACGATTTCCGGCATTGGAACTTGGTTTCGAGGTCGCCCGCGTCGGAGGAACCGCCGGTTCGGTGGTCAACGCCGCCAACGAAGAAGCGGTCGGTCTGTTCCTGGAAGGAAAAATTCGCTTTACTGACATCGTGCCCGCGTGCCGCCGGGCTTTGGAACACCATCATTTCGAGCCGCAACCGTCGTTAACTCGGCTGTTGGAACTGGATCGATGGGCTCGTGCCGAAGTCCGCAAACAATATGCAACCTAAAACCTAACTAAATATGTTTATCGATTTACTTGCCCAATTTTTGCCGTTGGCTGCCACCGACGAAGCTGGCGTACTTACTTTCTTGGCGACCCAAGTGTGGCAATGGGGCTTGGTCGCGTTGGGCATTGGGTTAGTGATTTTCGTTCACGAACTCGGGCACTTCGTCGCTGCCAAATCATTTGGCGTGAAATGCGAAAAGTTCTACGTCGGATTTGATGTTCCCATCCAGATCGGCCCGATCAAATTTCCACGCACGCTTGGCAAATTTCAATACGGCGAAACCGAATACGGGATCGGCATCATCCCGCTGGGCGGTTACGTCAAAATGCTTGGCCAGGACGACGATCCTCGCAAAGCCGAAGAAGAAGCAAAGCGGATTCGAATGAAACAGGACGCCGCCGAAGCGGACGACGAAAGTGACGACGCGGCTCCTGAAAAGCTCGATCCACGCAGCTTCCCCGCCAAAGCGGTTTGGCAACGGATGATCATCATCAGCGCCGGCGTCGTGATGAATTTGATCACTGGCGTCCTGTTTGCCGCGATCGCCTACGGCTACGGCGTGACGTACAACCCGTCGATCATCGGCGGCGTGACCCCTGGCGGTCCGGCGTGGCAGGCAGGCATCGAACCGGGCGGGCAAGTCGTGTCGGTCGGCGGTTTGACCGACGACCAAATGCATTTCCGTGAAATGCGAATGGCGATTTTGACCGAGGGGCTGGACAACCCCGAAAAGCCCATCAGCTTGGCCATTCGCTATGACGAGGGAGTTCGCAAATACAACCTAAAAACGGCTTCTCACCCCGAAAACGCCGATGTGCGAATGATCGGGATCGTCAGCCCCACCTCGCTTGAATTCAGTTCGAAAACCGTCGCGATGCCTGGCAGTATCGCAGCCACGGTGCTGAGCGACGAAGATGCGGGGGCGAAAATCGTTGCCTATGACGGAAAGAAGGTCAACAACGACTTGATCGTCCCCTCGACGCCGTTCTTCAACTACCTGTACTCCAACCCCACCAAAACGATCTCGCTAACGCTCGAGCGAGTCGATGGCAGCACGCACCAAGTCGATTTGCCACCGCAACAAGCCAAAATGCTCGGTGCCCGATGGGCCATCAGCCCGATCACCGGATTGGTCGACGAAGGGGTGGCCGCAAAGGCAGGGGTCCAAATTGGCGATGTGATCACCGCAATCAACGGCGACACCGAGATCGATGCCTACAAATTACCGCTGGAACTGATCTCGGCCAAAGAACCGATCACGATGACGCTGCAGCGTGGCGAAGGCGAGGAAGCGCGGACGATCGAGGTCGAGTTGACGCCGCAAGACGCGCTGCAAACGCACGCTCCCGATTCGCAAATTTCCGGCGAAATCGCGATCAATCGCTTTGGATTCTCTTTCCGCCCGCTGCCGACGGTGGCCAGCGTGCTGCCGAATTTGCTGGCCGACGACGCGGCAAATTCCGAGCTTGAGTTGCAGCCCGGCGACGAAATTCAAGAGATTCGCTTGATCACTCCCGACAGCGAATTGCTGTCACCGCTACCGAATCCAGAATTCGAACCCTTGGTCGCTCAGTTGCGTGAAGGCTGGGAAAAGGACGGCCCGACCCCATGGGGTTCGCTGATCGAAACGATTCAGTACCTGCCCGAAGGCACCCAACTGCAGGTGCTCGCGACGCGATCTCCCAAAGGACGCGTGATTGAAACGCAGGTCACCGTGCAGCAAGACGACCGGGTTTGGTTCGAACGCGGACTTGGACTGACCGCCAGCGAATCCATTCAACGAGCCACTTCGGTGACGGACGCGCTGTCACTCGGGCTCCGCGAAGCCGAACGACGCTTGCGAGACGTGTTCCGCTTTTTGCGAATGGCCACGCAAGGTCGCGTGAAGATGCGTCACGTCGGCGGGCCATTGGCGATCATGGATTTGGCAAAACAGGAAGCCGAGCGAGGCATCTCGCCTCAATTGCTGTTCTTGACGATGCTTAGCATGAACCTAGCCATCTTAAACTTCCTGCCGATTCCCGCACTTGATGGGGGGCACATGATGTTCTTGATCGCCGAAGCCATTCGAGGCAAAAAGCTGAATGAACAGCTCGAGATGCGGCTAACGATGGCAGGCGTCTTGATGATCCTGCTATTGATGGTGGTGGTGTTCGCCAACGACATCCTGCGTCTGCTGTGACCCGGATTGCGCAGTTTTTGCCAACGCTGTGAAGCCTCTTCTGGTAGCTACCTTCGCCAGAAGGTGGTGATTCGCATTGGACGCCCACCATCCACGCTCTGGTGAACGTAGCTACGAAACCCAAATGCCCACCATCCACGCTCTGGCGAGCGTAGCTACGAAAGCCAAATGTCGATACGAGACAGCATTCAAGACGAGCAGATCGCCGCTTACGAAGCGGCGATCGAAGAACTCGCGTCATCAACGCCCGCCGGCTCGGACGCCAAGGTCGCAAAACGGCTGCGGCATCAATTTGGCAGCGATGCATTCTATGAATTGATTGCGATTGCCCGATTGCAGCGTAAAGCTCGACAAAAATTGGGTGAGGGTATTTGGTGGGCCACCGACCGTGCGTTGCAGCAAGCCACCGCGTGGCAGGTCGCAAAGCTGAAATCGAGCTGGTTCGGCAATCATTTGGTCTACGATCTGTGCTGCGGTATCGGGGGTGACGCATTGGAACTAGCCCGCCGCCGTGCGCCTCATGGCGGCGTGGTCGCGGTCGACATGGATCCGGTGATCCAGCCGTACACGGCGGCGAATCTTCGCAAAGCGATGCCTGAGGATCCTGGCACGGCGACCATGATCGAGACGGCATGCGAAGACGTGCTAAACATCGAAATTCCTGCGGAGGCCGCGATCCATATTGATCCCGATCGACGTGCCGACGGCAAACGCACCACTCGCCCGGACGACTACCAACCCTCGCTGCCACAGATTTTGCCACGGATCGAAGCGGCTCCGGCTGCCATCATCAAATTGGCACCGGCAGCCAAGATCGACCTTGGTGCATCCACGCATCGAGCCTGGATTTCGCTCTCGGGCAGCGTCCGAGAACAATCGCTTGTCTTTGGGGATGCCCTGCAGCGAGCCGAACTGCACTCTGGTTCGGTTTCCGCCTTTGCGGTTCGCAGCGATGGAAGCTACTCGCGATTTGACGCGGGCGACACACCGGCGGGCGAACTTGATTCGGTCCGCGTCGCTTCGGCCAAAACGCCGGGTCGGTGGATCATTGATCCTGACGCAGCGGTTCGCGCGGCGGGGCTGACCGAGTTCTTTGCTCGCACCTACGGGCTGAAAACGCTGGGTGGTCCCACTGGATTTTTGACCCACGAGGGTGATATCGATGATGCAAGTTTGGAAAAAATCCAAGCAATCGCGTCGGTTGGCAAAGTCATTTGGTCGGGAAGCTGTGATGAACGAAAACTTCGCCGCGAATTGCGTCAGCGAAACCACTATGCCGATCGGATCAAGGTACGCGGCAGCGGGCACGACCCCGCCGTGCTTCGCAAACGGCTGCGTCCGTGTGGCGAAACCCCGATCGGATTATGGATTGGCAGGGCAGAAAAGGGCGTTTTCGCGGCAATGACGCATTAGGCGACGCTGCGATTCACGAACTCAAACTTCGGGTGGCAAATCCCAACGGCCAGACAAAAACCGTCAAGCGAAAGCGTGCTTGTCATGTCGATGGTGCGGTTTTTGCGGGCTCGATCGGCTGCAAAAATCGTCGTCACAGCCCCATCTGCCTACGAATGTGAAGATTCAGCAAGAAATGCTTGTGCCAAACGCCCTCTTTGGGCTTGCGTGAGGAAGCGAAACCCGCATACTTACGCGCTTCCTCCGGCCGCGTCCGTTTTGAAACGATCCGGCCTTCGGGGGCTGTGGAGCCGGCGTTCGGCGTTTACCGAAATTTATTGATGAATCACAATTTGACTGGAAGGTTGATCCAGCCATGACAGACGTATTGCAGGTCGAGAAGCGTGAGCGAACAGGCTCCGCTGCCACTCGGCGTTTGCGTCAGAGCGGTCGAATCCCCGCTGTATTGTACGGACACGGCGAAGCGACTGAGTCGCTTTCGGTCCCATCGGACGAAGTCAAAGCCCTCTTGCGCCATCACGGCAAGACGGTCGAGCTCGCCGGTGCAATCAAAGAAACCGCGATGGTTTGCGCGATGCAGTGGGATCCCTTGGGGATCGAAGTACTGCACCTCGACTTGATGCGGGTCAATTTGTCCGAAAAAGTGGAAGTGACCGTTTCCATCCATGTCCACGGCGATCCTGCGGGCGTTCGCGAAGGCGGCATCCTGTTGGAAAACCATCACGAAGTTGAAATCCGTTGCTCGGCTGGCGACATTCCTGAGCACGTCGGGTTGAACGTTTCGGATCTTCACCTTGGTCAATCGTTGACTGCAGGCGACTTGGAACTGCCCGAAGGCGTGGAACTCGTCACCCCTGCCGACACCGTGGTCGCTCACATCGAAGAACCGCGTGCGGCGAAGGCCGAAAGCGACTCGGATGAAGCGGCCACCGAGCCTGACGTGATTGCCAAGGGCGGACCGAAGGACGAGGAAGACTAGGGTCAGCTCACACTGACTTTCGATCCACTGCCATGAAATTGATCGTTGGCCTGGGGAACCCCGGGCGGAAATACGAACAAACTCGACACAATGTCGGCTTCATGGCCGCGGACAAAATTGCAGCGTTGATCTCTGCCAGCCCTTCGAAAGTTCGCTTCGAGGGGCTTTGGGCCGAGGGAAATCACCGCGGCGAAAAACTTGCGATCCTGTGGCCTCAGACGTTCATGAACGCCAGCGGCAAGAGCGTAAGACAAGCGATTGATTTTTTTAAACTACCCCCCGAAGAAATCGTAGTGATCTGCGACGATTTGGATCTTCCCTGCGGGCGACTGAGGCTGAAAGCCTCGGGGTCATCAGGAGGCCAGAAGGGGTTGGCGGACATCATCCGGCACCTTGGATCGGAGTCGTTTCCACGACTGAAGATCGGCATCGACCGGCCTCCCGAAGGATGGGAAGTGGTCGATCATGTGTTGGGCAAGTTCAACAAAAGCGAACAGCAAACGATCGATGAAGCGACAACCCGAGCTGCCCATGCCGCAATGGACTGGGCAACCAACGGGATTACGCAAACCATGACCGAGTACAACGCGAAGGTCCCGGCCAAGCCCAAGGGCAAAACCAAGCCGTCGCCCTAACCTGGCAAGGCGGCAACCCTTCGTGAGACTCGGTAAGTGAGTAAGAAGTTAACCCCAATGCGTTAACCAGACTGACGTTGCGAAACGACGGTCCGAACCCAACGCTGCGGACCCCAATGCGGAATGCGAGTATGGTGCTGGGCAAAATCACACCCGCTCGATAACATACCGCTTAAAAATAGAAGCATTTTCCGAAACAGCGCTGCGTTCAACGCACCCATCAGACCGTAGAGAGACGATAAAACCGTGGCGAAAAACACTTACGAAACGCTATTCATCCTCGATAGCAACCAATACGCACGCGATCCCGGCGGCGTCAGCAAGCAGATCGAACAAATCATCAGCGAAAATGGCGGCAACGTGCTCGTCAGCCGGATGTGGATGGAACAGCGACTCGCCTACCCCATCGACAAGCACCAAAAGGGCACCTACTGGTTGACTTACTTCGAAATCGAAGGCGAGCAACTCGTCAAGATCGAGCGAGCGTTCCAGCTCTGCGAACCGATCTTGCGTGAATTGACGCTCAAGCTTGACCCTCGTTTGGTCGAGCCAATGCTTGCAAACGCGCGTGGCGAATCCTTCACGCTATCGAGCCGTGGCGAAGAGGAAGCGGACGATTCCGACGACAACGACTCGGATGACGCCAACGCCGAAGACGATTCGGTGGTCAGCTCCGAAGCCTAAGATTTGCTTGTGAACGGCGGCAGCGGTAGGATGGCGCAGGGTGCCCGGCGGCACTGAAGTGCGTCCCAGACGCCGTTGCTGGCACGGCGATGCGTCACTCGCATCGCCCACAGCAAATTACTTAAGCAAAACATTTCGACATTTAAAATGTTTCGGGGAAAATCATGGCAAGCTATAACCGCGTCGTTTTGGTAGGCAACATTACACGCGATATCGAACTGAAGTACACCACCGGTGGAACCGCAGTCACCGAGATCACGATTGCTGTGAACGACCGCCGAAAGTCAGCTACCGGAGAATGGGTCGAGGAGACAACGTTTGTCGACGTGACGCTTTGGGGGCGAACCGCAGAAGTCGCAAGCGAATACCTGAGCAAGGGATCCCCGATCCTGGTCGAAGGCCGACTGAAATTGGACATGTGGGAAACCGATGGCCAAAAACGCAGCAAGCTGCGAGTGATCGGCGAACGAATGCAAATGTTAAGTGGCGGCGGCGGAGGAGGCGGTGGCGAATCACGCCAACGAAGCCAACCACAACGTCGCGATACGGTCCAAGAAACCAGCTACGATTCACACGATTACCAAGATTCACATTCTTCTGGCGGTGCGGCACCCCGAGCGACGGGCAACCCGGCGGGCCAGCGAGAAGCACAACCGACCGGCAACGGCCCCGGTTACGACGATCCTGACATCCCGTTCTAAACCGAACGGCTCCTTCAGAACCCATCCATCCACCCATACACACCCTTATTTGTTCACTCGAGTTTTGTGATGCCGAAACCAAAGACTAGCACGGGTCGATCGTTCAAGCGACCATTTAAACGTTTGCCCAAAGGCGCTAACGGTGGCATTCAGCTACTATTGATCCACAATGTCGAACACCTCGGCAAGCAAGGCGACATCGTCGAAGTCAAATCGGGCTACGCGCTGAACTACCTGCTGCCTCAAGGGTTGGCGACCGTTGCCACCGACCACCACAAGCGAATGGTCGAAAAGCACCGCGAAAAACTGCGTGCCTTGGAACTCGAAAAGCTCAAGAGCTACCGCGACATGGCGGACGAGCTCGGCAAGCAATCGATCACGATCGAAGCCAACGCCAACGACGAAGGCCATTTGTACGGCAGCGTCGGAGCTCACGAAATCGTCGACGCCCTCAAGGGTGCCGGTTTCACTTTGGCGCAAGACCAAATCCGTTTGGAAGGTCCGCTGAAGGAACTCGGTTTGTACACCGTCAAGGTGCACTTGCACAGCGAAGTCGACGCGGCACTGAAGGTTTGGGTTGTCCCAACCGTCGTGACCGAAGAAGTCTAATTTTTGCTTGATAAAATCACGACGGCGGGCTTTCGGCATCGCCGTCTTGTTTACTATCATCTGCGAATCACGTCGGGGCTGTGGCGGAACTGGCAGACGCGCTGGATTTAGGATCCAGTTCCTTTACGGAGTGCAGGTTCGATTCCTGTCAGCCCTACTGAATTGAAAAGCGGCGGTGTGCATCAGCCACATCGCCGCTTTTTTCGTTTTGTACCGATTCTGCTTTGCCCGCGCGTCACACCCGCCTCAATCGGCCTTGCCGCTAAACCGCTGGCCTTACCTGCGGCAACGATGTTGCGGACAACATTGGCCTCAAGATCACTAAATCGATGCGGCCTAGCGCAGACGGCAATCATTGCGAAATCGTCCAACTCAACGCAGTGATTAGCTTCAAATTCCATAGCACTCATTGACCTTAGGTCAAATGGGAAATAAAGTTTCCCCGTAAAAGGCGTTGTTATTCGTGGTTTAGGGCCGCCAATGCCTTGTTGTTTGGGACCGCTCGAAGTTCATGTGGCTCCCCATTTAGATCTTAGATCTGTATTCAATCACTCACTTACAAACCCTCTCCCTTACAAACCACGACGGTTCCTTCAGAGACTAACTATGGCAAAGAAAGCTGGCTCAGCTGACAAGATGGTTTACTACTTCGGTAAGACAAAAACCGAAGGCCGCGGTGCAAGCAAAGCAATCTTGGGCGGCAAAGGTTTGAACCTTGCTGAAATGACCGCGATTGGTCTTCCGGTTCCTCCCGGATTCACGATCACAACCGCCGTTTGCGACGCGTATTACAAGTCGGGCGAAAAGATGCCCAAGGGCTTGATGGACGAAGTCAACGCGGCGGTCAAAACGCTGGAAAAAGAACTTGGCAAAAAGTTCGGTGACGATTCGAACCCACTGCTTGTCAGCGTTCGTTCGGGTGCAGCCGTTAGTATGCCCGGAATGATGAACACCATTTTGAACCTTGGTTTGAACGACGCGGCCACCGAAGGCCTCGCCAAAGCAACCAAGAACGAACGATTCGCTTATGACGCTTATCGTCGTTTGATCAACATGTTCGGTGACGTGGTGATGGGCATGGACCATCATCAATTCGAAAAAGCGTTTGACGAAATCAAGAAGAAGTACAAAGTCAGCGAAGACACCGAAGTTCCCGCCGAAGGATTGAAGCAACTTTGCGAATCCTACAAAGCGGTTTACAAAAAGTCGACGGGCGAAGATTTCCCGCAAGACCCGATCAAGCAGCTTGAACTTTCGATCATGGCTGTCTTCGGCTCGTGGAACACCTCTCGCGCCGTTCGTTACCGTGAAATCGAAGGCATCCGCGGTTTGCTAGGAACCGCGGTCAACGTGCAATCGATGGTTTACGGCAACATGGGCGACGACTCGGGAACCGGGGTTGCCTTCACCCGTAACCCGAACACCGGCGAAAACAAATTCTTCGGTGAATTCCTTATCAACGCTCAAGGCGAAGACGTGGTTGCCGGTATCCGCACCCCACAACCGGTTGCAGAGATGCCGAAGTGGAACCGAGCGGTTCACAAAGAACTGATCGCGATCAAGAAAACGCTCGAAGATCACTACGCTGAAATGCAGGACATCGAGTTCACGATCGAACGTGGCACGTTGTACATGCTGCAAACCCGAACCGGCAAACGCACCGGAGTCGCGGCGGTCAAGATCGCTTGCGACATGGTCAAAGAAAAATTGATCGATCAAAAGACCGCCGTGCTGCGTGTTCCGGCGAACGACTTGACGCAATTGTTGCTACCTAGCTTCAAACCGACCGCGCGTAACGCTGCGGACGTTTTGACTCGTGGTTTGCCGGCTTCCCCCGGTGCAGCGGTTGGTAAGTTGGCGTTCAGTGCCGAAGAAGCACGTGAGCGAGCCGACGCGGGCGAAAAGGTGATCTTGGTTCGTAAAGAAACCAGTCCCGAAGACGTGGACGGCATGAACGCCGCTGCGGGCATTTTGACCAGCACCGGTGGAATGACAAGCCACGCGGCCGTGGTTGCTCGCGGTTGGGGCAAGTGCTGTGTTGCCGGTGCAGGTGACGTCGAGATCAACGAAAAAGGCAAGAAGATCAAAGTCGGTGGACGCACCTTCGGCGTCAAAGACGTCATCAGCCTTGACGGAACCACCGGTGAAGTCATGGCGGGCGAAGTGGAAACACAAGAGCCAAAACTTTCGGGCGACTTTGCCAAGTTGATGAAGTGGGCCGACGAGTACCGCACGTTGGCAATTCGCACCAACGCCGATTCGCCTGCCGACAGCAAGCGAGCTCGCGACTTCGGTGCCGAAGGCATCGGACTTTGCCGTACCGAGCACATGTTCTTTGACCCCGAGCGAATCACGCACATGCGTTCGATGATTTTGGCTCAGGACGAAAAAGATCGTCGTGCGGCACTGAAGAAATTGCTGCCGTTCCAACGCAAAGACTTCGAAGGCATCTTCAAGGCGATGAACGGGCTGCCCGTCACCATCCGTTTGCTAGACCCACCATTGCACGAATTCTTGCCGCACGAAAGCGCCAGCCAAAAAATCGTGGCAAAAGAATTGGGCGTTTCGGCCAACGAAATTTCCAAGCGTGGACAAGCACTGCACGAGTCCAACCCGATGCTTGGTCACCGTGGTTGCCGCTTGAGCGTGACCTATCCGGAAATCCTTGAAATGCAAGTTCGCGCGATTGTCGAAGCGGCAATCAACTGTGCGGGCAAGAAGATCAAGGCTCAACCCGAGATCATGATCCCGTTGGTTGGAACGGCGAACGAATTGGAACTTCTTCGTGGTAAGGTCGAACAGACGATCGAAGAAACCAAGACCGCCAAGAAGTTCAACGGCACCTTGGATATCTCGATCGGTACCATGATCGAAATCCCACGTGCTTGTTTGACCGCGAACGAAATTGCCGCTCATGCCGACTTCTTCAGTTTCGGCACGAACGACTTGACGCAAATGACGTTCGGTTACAGCCGTGACGATGTCAACACCTTCTTGCCGGATTACATCCATCAAGAAATCCTCGAGGTTGACCCGTTCCAATCGCTCGATACCTCGGGTGTGGGCCAATTGGTCGAAATGGGTGTCGAGAAGGGCCGTAGCGTCAAGAAAGACCTGAAGGTCGGTATCTGTGGCGAACACGGTGGCGACCCTGCGTCGATCCGCTTCTGTCACGAAGCTGGTCTGAACTACGTCAGCTGCAGCCCGTTCCGCGTGCCAATCGCACGTTTGGCGGCCGCTCAAGCTGCCCTGAACTCGAAGAAGTAGTTCGGCGGTCTGTCGACCTCGATAAAATCAATCTTGAAACAGCGGCCCGAAACGGCCGCTGTTTTTTTTGGTTCACCCCCCTGTGCCCTCGTCGAGGGCGGTCGTTGCGATTACCATTTTCGCATGGAAAAAACAAACATTGCCATTGTTGGCCTGGGAACCGTTGGCACGGGTGTCGCGAAACTGTTACTTGATCATGGCGATCGCACGTCGCGCCATGCTGGCCGCACCTTGTGGCTGAAGAAGGCGGTCGTTCGCGATCTAGCCAAACATCGTGACGTTGATCTACCGGCGGGGGTCGCGACCGATTCGCTTGAAGACGTGATCAATGATCCTGAGATCTCGGTCGTCGCTCAATTGATCGGCGGCTTGGAACCGGCGCGTTCGATCATGTTGCGACTGCTCGAATCCGGCAAAGACATCGTCACGGCGAACAAGGCGCTGTTGGCCGAACATGGCCCCGAATTGTTCACCCGGGCTCGTGAACTTGGCCGTAGCATCGCGTTTGAGGCGTCGGTCGCCGGTGGGATCCCGATCATCGCCAACGTCAGCCAATGCTTGTCGGCAAACCAGATTCGATCACTCGAAGGCATTCTCAACGGTACCAGCAACTTCATCGTCACACAGATGGACGAGAAAGGGGCGCCCTACGACGTCGTCGTTCGCAAGGCCCAAGAACTAGGTTACGCCGAAGCCGACCCGACGATGGACGTGGACGGCACAGACGCGGCCCAGAAATTAGCGATCCTGGCGCATTTGGCGTTCGGAGCGACCGTCGATTGGTCTGACATCCCGCGCATGGGGATCGACGGGCTGGATCCCGATGATTTGCGATACAGCCGCCAACTCGGTTATCGCATCAAGTTATTGGCCTTGGCCAATTTGGCGGACGATGGACTCGAGCTTTCGGTGGCGCCAACGTTGGTCCGCATCGGGACTCCGCTGGCCGAAGTTCGCGACGCGTTTAATGCCATCCGTGTCGTCGGCGATGCCGTCGGACCGGTGTTTTACCATGGATTGGGTGCTGGCCAGATGCCGACCGCCTCGGCCGTGGTCGCCGATCTGATCGATACCGCCGTCGGACGGACTCGATTGACGTTCCAAACGCTCGAGTATTTTTCGATCGATAATCCTCCGCGTGCGAAACTTCGCGATGCCGATACGTTGGTGGGACGGAATTATTTCCGACTCAGCGTAGCGAATCATCCCGGAACGCTGGCGTCGATCACTTCGGTGTTGGCCAAGCACAAGATCTCGATCGCCTCGGTGATGCAGCACGAGGGCGAAAACGGATCGACGCACCTCGATCCGGTCCCGTTGGTCATCATGACGCACGAAGCGACCGAGGGTGCCGCTCGAGCCGCGACGCAGGAAATCGAATCGCTCGATTCGATCACAGGTCCGGTTGTACGGCTTAGAGTGAAGGATTAACGCCCCCCCGGGTTCCTTTGCTCACGTTTTTGCCATGTTCGCTCATGAATCGCTGTCCTTTGCCCTATCGGGGGCTACGATTCCGTAGCGGTTTCTCCATGCGCTTTTGACCCCGTCCGGTAGCCCCACGCTGAGGATGCGGTCGCCGTAGGAACAACCGTTATGACCGTGTTGACCGTCACGCGACGATTCAACCGACCACGGCAATTTGATCCCGGGCAGATGGGCATCCATGATTCACGTACAACATCTAACCAAGACCTACGACGATCTGAATCGTGGTCGGTTTATCGCCGTCGACCGTGTCTCGTTCACGGTCGGGGCAGGCGAAATCTTTGGGCTGCTGGGGCCCAACGGCGCGGGCAAAACCACCGTGCTTCGCATCTTGAGCACGGTACTGAGCCCGACTTCGGGGATCGCCAAAGTCGCCGGTTACGACGTCGTGGCGGATCCAGCCGAAGTGCGTCGCCGAATCGGATTCGTCAGCAACAATACCGCGATGTACGATCGCATGACTGCGTGGGAAATGGTCGGCTACTTCGGTCGCTTGCACGGCATGACTCGCGACGAGCTTCGCGAACGCCTCGAATCGTTGTTCACTCAATTGCGAATGAACGATTTTCGCGATGTCCCGGGCGCAAAGATGTCGACCGGAATGAAACAAAAAGTCTCGATCGCCCGCGCCTTGGTTCACAACCCTCCGGTGCTGGTGTTTGACGAAGCCACACTGGGACTCGATGTGATGGTGGCTCGCAACCTGTTGGCGATCGTGCGGGATCTGCGTGACAGCGGCAAATGCTTGATCTTCTCGACTCACATTATGAGCGAGGTCGAAAAATTGTGTGACCGGATTGCGATCATGCACCAAGGCCGAATCCTAGACAGCGGCACGCTAGAAAACCTTCGCCAGCGACATGGCCAAGAAGACTTTGAAGAGGTCTTCTTTGACCTGCTTAGCCGACACGAACAAGGGGACGCGGACGTGCAAGGACTCGCTATCTCAGGAGCATTCGCATGAACCTTATCAAAAGCCCAAAACGACAAAACGCCGACAAACTACGCTGGTCCTCGGTGTGGCTGATCTATGCTCGGGAAATGCGAGACCAACTGCGTGACCGCCGCACGCTATTCACGATCGCGGTGTTGCCAGTACTGCTTTACCCGTTGGTCGGAACCTTGTTGCTGCAGATGGTTCAGTTCACGCAGCAGCATTCGACCAGTGTGTGTGTGATCGGCACCGACCATTTGGCTGACGTTCCACCGCTGGTGGGCGAAGACCGTTTCGCGGAATCGTTGGTGCCCGCCGACGACCCGCTGCAAGTGGTGACGTATCCGTGGGACGAAGTAAATTCGCGTCGCCCGGTCGCTGAACGCGCCCAAGAGTGGGTCAGTAGCGGTATGTTTGACGTCGTGGTGGTTGTGCCGCCCGAATTCACCGAGCCCGCAGATCGATTAAAAAAAGACGAAGCGGCAATCCAATTGCTCTACAACGTGGCCTCGGACCAATCGATGGTGGCTCGTGAACGGGTCGCCAAAATCTTGGGAACGTGGCGTTCGGGTTGGATCAACGAGCGGTTGACCGAGTCGGGCATCGATATGCTGTCGCTGGAATTGTTCCAGCTGAACGATATCGATATCGCACCGGCCAGTACTCGCGAAGCGGCATTGTGGAGCAAATTGCTGCCGTTCATCATGCTGATTTGGGCGATGACCGGTGCGTTCTATCCTGCGATCGACTTGGTCGCTGGCGAAAAAGAACGCGGCACGCTGGAAACGTTGCTGTGTAGCCCGGCACTTCGCTCGGAAATCGTCGCCGGCAAATTGGCCGCTGTGACGACCTTTAGCATGCTGACAGCGATCCTAAACGCAGGAAGTATGTTGGTGACCAGTTCGTTTGTGATCGGCCAGATTAGTTTCGGCAACGCTGCCGGCGCGATCGGTGCACCGCCGGTTGGCCCGATGCTGTGGTTGCTGGTCGCCCTGGTTCCACTGTCCACACTGTTCAGTGCACTTGCGTTGGCCGTCGCCGCGATGGCGCGAAGCAGCAAAGAAGGCCAATACTATTTGATGCCGCTGATGATGATCACATTGCCGTTGGTGATGTTGCCGATGTTGCCCGGCACGACGTTGACCGTCGGCACCAGTTTGATTCCCGTCACGGGAATGTTTTTGATGGTGCGTGCGTTGGTCGAAGGCCAATACGGGATCGCGCTGTGGCACTTGCCGATGGTCGCCGGCGTCACGATCACGTGTCTGTGGATGGCAGCCCGCTGGGCACTGAAACAATTTGATAACGAATCGGTGCTGTTTGGCAGCAACGAACAATGGGAACTGCGGCAATGGGTCCGGCACCTGTGGCGTGACCGACAAATTGCGGCCACCCCGAGTCAAGCGGTCGCCTGTGGTGCAGCAATCCTGGTGGCATTGTTCTTCGGCAAACTAGCCGTCACCGAAATGCCAACCACGTTCGCGGGCATCCGCAATTTGGTGCTGATGCCACAGCTCGGTCTGATCCTGGCTCCGACTCTGTTGATGGCAACCGTGCTAACGACTTCGCTGCGAAAGAGTTTACGAATTCGTATGCCTCATTGGACCACGTTGCCGTTAGGGGTACTGCTCGGCTGTACCCTGCATCCGACCTATGTCATGTTGTCGTCGTGGATCAGTCACATGTATCCGGTCAGCGAGCAAGCGATGGCTTCGATGAAGCCGTTTGCTGACCAAATTGCCGCCGCCCCCTGGGGTTCAGTGGTGTTGTTGATGGCGCTCGTCCCGGCGATTTGCGAAGAGCTTGCTTTCCGCGGCTTTATTTTTGGCGGGCTCGAACGCCAAGGGGGACGACTGCGTGCGGTGGTCGTCACCGCCATCCTGTTTGGGATCTCGCACGGCGTTTTACAGCAATCGATCGCTGCCACTGTGATGGGATTGTTGCTGGGTTGGATCGCACTGCGAACCGGGTCGGTGTTGCCTGGCATCTTGATTCACTTTACCAATAATGCGTTGTCGGTTTCGCTACAGCGGATCACCGAAAGCAGTTGGGGTGGTGCATCGATCTTCTTGCAATCGACCGAGCAAGGCCCCCAGTACCAACCGTTTTGGATTGTGATCAGCATGGGGATCGCCGTCACTTGCTTGTTGTACTTTGGATCGCTGCGGAGCGCGGACGAAGAAATCGAGGCGGATCAAATTCACACCGATGAACCGAT
This sequence comes from Novipirellula caenicola, assembly GCF_039545035.1. Classification (NCBI taxonomy): domain Bacteria; kingdom Pseudomonadati; phylum Planctomycetota; class Planctomycetia; order Pirellulales; family Pirellulaceae; genus Novipirellula; species Novipirellula caenicola. The sequence continues at coordinate 260,733 of NZ_BAABRO010000006.1, read as the reverse complement.
CGTCGATCCGACGACCAGTTTCGCGGGTGCGTAGTGCGACGGCCGGCGGTTTGGCTGCTACCGAGCAGCTCGCGACGCTACCCAAGGTAGAAGGCACTCGGCTCCGCGTCGCAAACGATACCCAAGCAGACGACGTTGGGCCGGCATCGGTCACTACGACCGTGTGTCGTGAATCAATTCACGAGCTCCCCGACTCGCCAAACTTTCGCTGGCTTGGTCGGCCAGCGTTTTTGCGCACGATTCCCATTGCGATGGATCAAATGCGATCGACCGGCTTTCGTCCAGCCGCTTGGTGCCGTCGGTCGACAACACCACCGCATCAAGCGACAGTATACCATCGTTGATTTGGGCATAAGCCGCGATGGGAGCCAAACAGCCACCGTTGAGCGCCGCCAACAAAGTCCGTTCGGCCGTCACTGCGGCTCGCGCGGGAATATGGTTCAGGACGCTCACCATCTTCTGAACCGCTTCGGCGTCGCGATGCACTTCGATCGCAAGCGCCCCTTGGCCGGGTGCGGGTAACATTTGATCGAGCGGCAATTCGACGCGAGTCACGTCGTCCATTTTTAATCGCGTTAACCCCGCCGACGCCAACATGATCGCGTCGTACTCGCCAACCCGCAGTTTTTCGAGTCGTGTTTGCACGTTGCCGCGAATCGGTTGCACATCCAAATCGGGGCGATGGTACCGCAACTGAGCCGCACGCCGGCGGCTGCCGGTGCCGATCTTGGCTCCGTCAGGCAACGTCGCAATCGTCCACTGCGATTGAGACACCAAACAATCCTCGACCACTTCGCGTGGCGGGACCGCGGCAAGCACTAGGTTCGGATCGACTTCGGTCGGCAGATCCTTTAACGAATGGACCGCAATGTCAGCCTCGTCATCCAAGACCGCTTGCTGAATTCGCTTGGTGAACACGCCGACCTGGCGGCCAGAATCGATCGGACGCATGTCGGTGTCCCCGCCGCTGACCATCGGCACCAATTTCGTCGCGTAACCGGCCGCTTGAAGCAAGCTAGCAACGTGCTCGGCTTGCCACATCGCCAACGGGCTCTCGCGAGTCGCGATCCGCAACAGACGATCCGTCGCTGCAAGATCCGAACCAGCAGCAGTGGAATGAGGACGAGCCGATTGTGGGTCAGACAAGAGATCAACTTCCGATATGCGAAGTGGAGTGAGAAAATGAAAAACCGAGACAAACACCTCGTTTGGGCGGTTTGAATCACCTACACCATGATGAAACGCCGTAGAATCCTCACGAATCGTACCGAATCCGGCGGTTCTGGTCATCCATACAGTCGGTAAGGTCTATAAAAATGAGTTCCTTCGCCTAGAATCAGCGTTTCAACAGATGAGCGATATCGCTTTCCCTCCCAGCATAAACATTCGTCCGAATGCGGGGCCGCTGGTACTCCACGATCTTTCCAGCATCTCATCCGCTCCAAAGATACCTTGTCGTGCCTGATACGCCCTCATCCAACTTGTTTCCCAGTGCGGACGAACCTCCAACATGCGATGGAGACGGCCAATCGAGCGGCGACTTTTCGGAACTCGATCTTTCTGGCTCGGCTCTTTTTGCTGATTCGGGCACCGGGGCAGCCGCGGTAGGTGAGGACCAAGTCGAGCCGATGCCCGAGCAGCTTGGCGACTACATCCTCAAAGAAAAACTTGGCAGCGGCGGGATGGGGCAAGTGTTTTTGGCGGAACATGTTCGCATGCAGCGGACGGTGGCGCTGAAAATGTTGCCTGGGCAATTGATGAAGGATCCACAGGCCGTCGAGCGTTTCTACGAAGAGATCCGTGCGGCTTCACGTGTCCTGCACCCCAATATCGTCGCGGCGTTTGATGCGGGCGAGGACCACGGGATTCATTACTTGGCCATGGAGTACGTCGATGGGATGACGTTGACCAATACGGTGGCCACTCGCGGCCCCTTGTCGGTCGGCGAAGCGGCATCGATCATCCGTCAATCGTCGATGGGGCTGCTGCACGCTCACCGAGCCGGCATTGTCCACCGTGACGTCAAACCGGGCAACATCATGCGATCCAAGGACGGAACGGTCAAAGTGCTTGACCTCGGACTTGCTCGCATCAGCACTGCGGGGTTGACCACGCGTCAGCCTGCGGTACCCGCGTCGCAAAAGTCGCAATCGCAAGCATCCGACTCGTCCGGCGAGGACATCGTCAACGCGCGTCCGTCAAAAGGGCGTTTGGTCGGTACGTTGTCGTTCATGTCACCCGAGCAGCTCGAGGACGCCGACGCCGCCGATTCTCGAAGCGACATCTATTCACTCGGGGCGACGCTGTATTTCTTGTTGACCGGCCAACCGCCGTTTACAGGTGAATACCTCGAGCAGGTATACGGGCATCGCCACGGCGAAATCCCTGATTTGATGCAGGTCCGACGCGATGTCGACATGCAGTTCGCCAACCTGTTTCGACGCATGATGGCCAAGAAACCTCATGCACGCTACACGTCGCTTGACGAAGTGATCGAAGACCTTGGCGAATACGCCGACAAAACGAATGAACCGCAGTGGTTGGCCGAGTTCGCACTGCGACAACCGATCGGCGAAGGTTCCACGTTCGTCGGTGGCTCGACCTCGGCCCATCTGGCAAACGTGTTGGCGTTCGATCTGGGCATGTTTTACGCAGCCGCGGCCGAGGCCTCGCCTCAGGGCGGCGTCAACACGCTGTATGCCGGAGGCGAAAAACGACCGCTGTTTCGCATGTCGATTGGCAGCGACGCGAACCAATTGTTCTTCGGCGACGAAGCGATGAAGCGGCGTGCGACTCGATCCAAGAGTCTGGTGCACTGTTTGCCGATGTACATTGGGAAACAGGTTGTCGAACGACCGATCGCAGGCCAAAAATGTCCGCCCGAAGTTCTGCTTGCGCTGTTGTTAAGACGACTTGCTCGCAACGCATGGAAGTTTGACGGCGCCCCGGCAGCCGTCGCGATCACGGTCCCCTCGAGCTATGACCAACTGCATCGCCAAAGCATCCTGCAATCAGCTCAGATGGCGGGACTGAAAACGGTGCGTTTGATCGACCGCAGTGTCGCCGCGGCCCAGTCGCTATTGTTGCCACCGGTCGAAGAATCGGCTCGCAGCGAAGAAACGACGACGTCGTTGGATACCACCACGGACCAAAAGATTTTGTTTCTTGGTTTGACAGGGCAAGGCACCGAAGCGGCGGTGTTTCATCGTGATGCGAGCCGCATGAAACAAATCTCGACCGCAGGCCATTGGCATACTGGCACGTTGCCGTGGATGCAGCGTTTGGTCGACATGGCGGCGGCGGCGTTTGAAAAAAATTACGGCGTCGATCCACGCCGATCCGCCAAAGCAGCGCATCTGCAAATCGCTTGTGAAACCGCGATGCACGCGTTGATGTTGATGCCCACGACGAAGGTGACACTCGAAATCGGCGGAGTCGACCAAACGGTGATACTGGTGCGGTCCGAATGGCTACAAGCATGCGAAGATTTGGTCGATGGGGTTCGCAGCGCAATCAAATCCGCGTGCCATTATGCATCGCTGTCGCGAAAACGAATCGATCGAATTGTCACGCTCGGGCCGCTGTTGCGATTGAACGAGATACGCGACGAGATCCTCCGCGGACTCAACGAAGAGATTGTTGTTCAAGTGGTCGATCGCACCGATGTCGCTCGAGGCGCAGCCGCTTGTTTGGCTAGCGAACTGCCCGGCCGCGGCAGCATCGCGATGCCGCCTCAATCGGTTACCAGCCAAACGATTGGGATTCTGGTCGAAGCCCCGCAAGGTCGCCGCCGGATCATGCCGATCGTCCCGCGTGGTACCGCGCTGCCGGCCCGCACCAATCGGCGTTTGACCGTGGGGGACACCCAGGAAACGATGACGCTCTCGCTGGTGGAAACCTCGGGAATCAAACGCGACAACTGGCATTCCTTGGGACGCTATGATTTCAAGATCGACCCGATCGCGCATGGCCAAGAAAGCCGGTATCGGATGATTGGATTCGAGGTCAACACCAACGGCATGCTGATCGTCCGCGCCCAAACCCCGGGGATGCCCGGCAGCACGCGACTTGGCACGCTGCCCAAACCGATGCTTAGCGAGGAAGAGATCGCATCGTGGACCCGCTGGGTCGACAAATTCGATTGATCGATCGGGTCACGCTTTCTGGTCGCGCGTTCTGGTCGCGCGGTCTGTTCGAATGTTCGGGTCAACCGGTGCTACGGAACGAGCATCATCACCAGCATTCCAATCACCGATGCAAAGGCGACGGTCACGCCCAATCCGATCGCGTGCAGCATCCAGTAACCGAGTCCTCGCACGCCGCCACGAGACGCCAACAAATAAACCAGCGACGCCAGCGGCCAAGTCAGGAAAAAGACAAACTGAAGACTCCAAGGATGTGGCCGCGACCGCAGATGCGAATCGATCCAGAACCACATTGTCGCGGAGGTCGATAGCCCGAGAGCTCCCAAGATGCCGAGCATGCCGCCATTGAGCGCGGCCGACTGCATCGCTGCTAAACATGCCGCGATCACATACATCGCGACGACAGCGAATCGCCGATAGACAATCCGGCTGTGATGGAGCGACGCGATTGGATTTGCTGCAATAGCCATCCGAGAATCTCCCAACGTGACAAGGGAAACGACGCCAGCGGTTTATTGTAACAACACGCGCGGGCCGCCGCTTAGCAAGAAAGTAGGGGCCAAAGAGAAGCCGAGCACCAACTCATGCCCCCTCCCACAACCGAGATCAAACCGACGACACTGAGTGTGTTCAAAACGACCACGCCATCGACCATTCGACGCGAGTCTTGCAACCACCGCGCCGTGAATTCCCCGCTCGGGTCATCGAACGTAAACTATTCCAGCTGAACGACTTATGACACCTACTTAAATCCTTGCCGAAAAAAATGTTTCACGGTCAAGTTTCATGGCACGATCGTAGCATCTAGAAGCGGATGAGATCTTAAGTCGGGGTTTGGCTTAGGAGAGAAACAATTTTGGGGAGTTCGAAGAAGATGTTTTCAATCACAAAATGGATCGCGGTTCCCGCAATCGCAGCCTGTTTTGCCCTTACTGCGGACACCTCAACTGCGGAAGCCGGAAATGGATTCCTGCGGGTTGGGGGTCTTCATATCTCTTTAGGAGGAAGTGGATACAGTCACGGGCATTACCAACACTACACGCCGCGTTACGGCAGCTCGTACCGCTCATATTATGGTGGGTACCATGGCGGCTATGGTCACGGTCATCGCCATGGCTATTACCACGACACCAGCCATTGGGATTACCATCCAACGGAAATTATCCGTCATGGCAACCACTTTCATGTCCAACCGGGGCACTACGATTGGCACCAAACCGGTCACTGGCACCACTAAATCAATGGCACCACTAGGCACTATCTGAGAACGCATCCGAGGCGGAAACTCGGTAGCGGAATTCTTGACAAATTTCGATTTCCTAATGGAGTATGCCATGCTGCCGAACGTCTTGGCGGCTTGTTGATTTAGTGAAGTTTCCTGCGGCATGGGTGTATGACGGACTTTCTAGTCCGTCAATGGCGTATTCGACGGACTAGGAAGTCCATCGTACGACCAAAACAACAAGCCGCCTGCGACTTCCGCTATGGTTTTCGGACAGAGCCTAGCACCTCAACCGAAGCGACTTCGGTACGGATAAAAAAAACGGCACGCCTGAATAGGGCGTGCCGTTTTTTGATGCTTTGATTTTTCGCGGGACGACTACCAAGGTCCGCGGACGTAGTAGACGCCAAATTGATCGGTATGGCTTGGCCAACCGGGCGTCGCGTAGAAGCTGCCTGGTGCTGCGGCGCCGGGGTAGCTGGCGTTGCGGCCGTATTGATGGTGAATTGGATACATCAAGTTTTGGCTAACGCCCCACGACAAGGTTTGCCGCATGTGGGCGGTGGGGGGGACCACTAATGCCAACGGTTGTCCGTAGTTCTGATGGTAGTACGGGCCGTGCCAGGGGCGATCCATGGCAAAGTTTTGATTCCAAATATGAGTCACGGCGTAGGGATCTCCTGCGGTCGCATTGCTTTGCATTGCACCACAGAGGGTCGCCACGAAACCCGCGGCAAGGACAAGACGTTGAATCATGATTGGTTCCCAAATAGAGGAGGTGCGGAGTCGGGCTGTTTTCTCGGCAGCCCCCCAAAAATCGTTAGCGAGGAAGCCGCAGATAGTTCCAATACAGGTTGCTGGCGGCTTGCTTGACCGGCGGATACCAGTACGTCGCTCGGGTGCGGTTCATGCCTCGCCCGTTGTCATAGTAGTTGTGGAATCGATCCTTGTGCGCGTAAAGCATTTCTTGAGGATAAAATGGCTGGTACGTGTAGAAGGTGTGTCCGACATTCGGCGGGACCGGCACAGGCGACAGGTACATTTGGGCGTTGGCCCGGTTTGCATTGCCTTGGGTATAATAGTTGTAAAACAGGTCCGGAGTGCCATATTGACGCTGGATCCCGACCCCACCCACGTAGCCGTCGCTGACGGCCAGATCGCCTGCGTATTGTGAGGTACCTCCGACCACTTCGTCGCTGACGACTTGCGAGCTGACGATGCGTTCGCCGCGTCCAAAGTGTTGGGCGGAAGCCGTTTGGTTCATGACCGCGACCATGGCAAGTGACGCCATGGCTGCGATTGCGAGCATGGTTTGACGTTTCATCCTACGGTTCCTCCGACGAACCCAATCTAATTTTCACGTGCGATAGCCCCGGCGAACGATGACGTGGGCCAATGGGGGGTCTGGCAATGCAACTGATTTCCAGAGAGATTCCTACGTCATTGTAATTCGGGATAAATCCCCTGCGTTCGTGATTATTTGCTCTCTCGCTCGCCCAGCTTCACGTGATCCGTGGTTTCGCTGCGATGGCTTTGATCGCTATAACCCCTTTTCCGGCGCAGAATCTTCCAAGATTGCCCTATCGAGCGAATCGGCTGTAAAGCGTACAAATTACGCAGGTTGACGAGGCAAGATTGCCGAAGAAGAAGCAGCGATCGAACTTTCGGATCGATCATTCCTTTCGGGCCGATCTTTTCGGATCGACCTTTTCGACGGCGAGCGGTTGCCGTTAAACAGACTACTTCCTCTCTGATTCGAAAATCCGCAGGACTGACCAAAAGGACTTCAAGGCGTGGCCAAACGGCAAAAACGAAACTCATCAACGGGATCCAGCCGAAAAGGCTCTTCGAAAAACAACGGCGAAAGCAACGGATCTTTGTTTGACGCGGTCGATGACGAATTGCTGACGTCGATCCCGCTACGGCAAGCCGCTCAATCACGATATCTCAACTATTCGTTGTCGGTAATCACGAGCCGGGCATTGCCGGACGTGCGTGACGGGCTGAAACCGGTCCAGCGGCGAATCCTGTACACGATGAACCAACAAGGTCTCAACGCGACTGCGAAGCACCGAAAATGTGCCAAGGTCGTCGGGGACGTGATGGGTAACTACCACCCCCACGGTGACAGTTCGATCTATGAAGCCTTGGTGCGGATGGCTCAAGCGTTCTCGCTTCGCATGCCGCTGATCGACGGCAGCGGTAATTTCGGTAGCGTCGACGGCGACAACGCGGCGGCGATGCGGTACACCGAGTGCCGGATGACGCCGATCGCCAACGAGGTCCTGGCCGACTTGGCCACCCGCACGGTTGCGTTCAAACCCAACTACGACGGCAGCCGTGAAGAACCGGTTGTCTTGCCCAGCCGCGTACCGAACTTGTTGGTCAACGGCGCCACGGGAATCGCCGTCGGGATGGCCACTAACATTCCGCCCCACAATTTGAAAGAGGTTTGCCAGGCGCTGCTGAAACTGCTTCGCGACCCCGAGATCAAAGACTACCAATTGGTCGCCAACGATGCGGTCCAAGGCCCTGATTTCCCCACCGGCGGCGAGATCACCAATACCAAAGAAGAACTCCGCGAGATCTACAGCACCGGTCAAGGCACGATCAAGCTGCGTGGCACCGCCGAACTGAATACAAAAACCAAAGGCAGCCCGGTCCTGCAGATCACCTCGATTCCGTTCGGGGTGAACAAGTCGGCATTGGTCGAGCGAATCAACGAGATCATCTACTCGGGCAAGTTGCCGTTGGTGATCGAAGCACGCGATTTGTCGACCGACGAAATTCGCGTCGACTTGATGCTGAAAAAGGGGGCCGACGAAAACAAGGTCCTCGCCTACCTGTACCGGCACACTGATTTTCAAAAGAACTTTAACGTCAACATGACGTGTTTGGTGCCCACTGAAAATCCAGAGGTGGGTGCTCCGAATCGCTTGGGGCTAAAGGAGGTGCTTTGGCACTTCTTGCACTTCCGATTGGAAGTGTTGACCAAACGGCTCGAAAACGAACTCAACGCGCTACTGCGACGGATCCATATTCTCGAAGGCTACGCGCTGATCTTCGATGCGTTGGATGAAATCATTCAAATCATCCGAAAATCCGAAGGCAAAGCCGACGCGGCGATGAAGATCATGAAGCGGTTCCCGGCGGACAAAGGGGGACTCGACGAAGAGCAAACCGACGCGATCTTGGAATTGAAACTGTATCGCTTGGCACGACTTGAAATCAACATGATCGTGGACGAGTTGAAGGACAAGCGAAAACGAGCCAACGAGATCAAGAAACTGTTGAACGAAGATTCGAAAGACAATTACCAATCGGGGCGTTGGAAAATCGTACGCACCGAAATCGAATCGTTGATCGACGCCTACAACAAAGATCCGTTTGCTCGGCGACAATCCAAGATCAATACCGTAGCCGAGGAACTCGAGTACGCAGCCGAAGACTTTATCGTCGCCGAAGATTGCCACATCATGGTGACCAAAGACGGTTGGGTGAAGCGACAAAAACAGATTGCCGATCCGAGCAAGAGTCGACTGCGTCAAGGCGACGAAGTGCTGACTTGCGTTTCGGGTAACACCGTTTCGTCGATCGGATTCTTCTCGTCGCTGGGGGTTTGCTACACCACTCGCATGATCGACATCCCTGCATCGACTGGGTTTGGCGAACCGATCCAAAAGTTATTCAAACTGAAGGATGGCGAACACATCATCGCGGCGATGTCGTTCGACCCACGCGTGATCGGCGACATCCAAGAGGATCCGAAACAACCCGATTTGTGCCCGCACACCCACGCGTTCGCGGCAAGTTCCAATGGATTCGCGCTCCGCTTTGGCTTGGCCGGTTTTGCCGAACCGTCCACACGAAGCGGTCGCCGGTTTGCTCGCGTGGCCCCCGGCGCGTCCATCATAGACGTCGTGCCCATCCACGGCAGCGAAGTGATCCTTGCCGTTTCAGAAAACTGTCGAGCGATGGTCTGTGCTGCCGAAGAAGTCAATTACTTGTCCGGTGCGGGCAAGGGAGTCACGTTGATCCGCTTGACCAGCGACGACCGATTGCTCGGTTTCAAAGCTTCGACCGGTGACCGAGATTTGATGACGGTTCAAACAAATCGAGGAGCGAAGAAGACGATCTCGACCGCCAAGTACCGCGTGACTTCGCGTGGCGGCCGCGGCACCGAAATTCAGAAGAACGGCAAGATTGCCGAGATCGTGACTCCTCCACCCGCTGCACCTGAAACGTTCGACGAAAACTGAATATGAGTACTGCAACAAAAACTTACAGTGCGAAAGATATCGTTGCCCTCGAAGGTCTCGATCCTGTTCGCAAACGCCCCGGTATGTACATCGGTGGTGTGGGGATGGCCGGACTTCACCATCTGATTTGGGAAATCGTCGACAACTCGGTCGACGAGGCGATGAATGGTCACGCCACCGAGATCACCGTGACGCTGCACAAAGACGGCTCGAGTGTGACCGTTAGCGATAACGGTCGCGGTATCCCCATCGACAAGCATCCGAAAACCAAAAAACCAGCGCTCGAAATGGTGCTGACGGTACTGCATGCAGGCGGAAAATTTGACGGTGGCAACTACAAAACCGCCGGCGGTTTGCACGGGGTGGGTGCCTCGGTCGTCAACGCATTGTCCAAAGAATTGACCGCGGTGGTTCGCCGTGATGGTGCCCAATACCGGATGATCTTTGAACGAGGCATTGCAAAGACAAAACTGCAGAAGTTGAAAGGAGCCGTTCGCGGCACCGGAACGACGATCACGTTCAGTCCCGACCCGACGATTTTCCCCAAAGTCGATTTCGATAGCGAAACGATCCGTACGCGACTGGAAACGGCAAGCTTTCTGCATCGCGGCGTCAAAGTCAACTACATTGACGAAGTCGCTGGCACCAAGGTCACGTACCTGCACGAGCAAGGGATCGTCGATTACTTGGCCAAAGTGCTGAAGGATCGTTCGGCGCGTCCGATTCACGATTCGCCGTTCACGCTGCGTAAAGACGACGACATTCGCATGGAGCTAACGCTGCAGTGGACCGAGTCGACCGACGAACATGTCCGCAGCTATGTCAACGGGATTCCCACCGGTAACGGCGGCACGCACGAGAACGGGTTCCGCAGCGGGTTGAACAAAGCGGTACGCAATTACATCGACACGCACAACTTGACGCCGCGCGGCGTCAAGATTTCGCACGAAGACATCCGCGAAGGGATGGTGGCCATCGTGTCGATCTTTATCGCGGAACCTCAATTCCAAGGGCAAACCAAAGACCGGCTGAACAATCCCGAAGTTCAACCGTCGACCGAAGCGTCGATCCGTCCGGCGCTTGAACAATGGATGAACAACAACCGTTCGATCGCCGATTCGATCATTGCACGGATCATCGCCGCGGCGCGAGCGCGGGCGGCGTCCCGGGCCGCGTCGGAAGCCGTCTCACGCAAAGGCGGCGCCAAACGGACGATGTTGCCAGGCAAACTCAGCGATTGTTTGGCCAGCGGAAAAGGCAACTCGGAACTGTTTATCGTCGAAGGTGACTCGGCAGGCGGCAGTGCCAAACAAGGCCGAGACCGAAACAACCAAGCGATCCTGCCGCTGCGAGGAAAGGTGCTCAACACCGAGAGTGCGACACTGAAAAAGATTGTCGAAAACAAAGAAATTCAAGACATGATCGCCTCGCTTGGATGCGGCATCGGTCCGAACCTAAATCTAGCGTCACTACGTTATCAAAAGATCATCCTGCTCGCGGATGCGGACTCCGATGGTCATCACATCACGACGCTATTGTTGACGTTCTTTTATCGGCACATGCCCGCGTTGATTGCCGACGGCCATTTGTTTATCGCCGTCCCGCCGCTGTATCGAATTGACATCGGCAAAGAAACGTATTGGGCGAACGACGAAGAGCATCGCGAGCAAATTTTGGCCGAGCATGCCAAGCGAGCTAAACCCGAGATCACTCGGTTTAAAGGTCTCGGTGAAATGATGCCCAAGGTGCTTTGGGAAACCACGCTGAATCCTCGAACGCGGCGATTGTTGAAAGTCGAAGTCGACGACCACCTCGAAACCGATCGCGTGATCAGCGATTTGATGGGACGCGATGCATCGGCGCGTTTCCGGTTCATCATGGAACGCGCCGAAGACGCCGAAGAAATCGACGTGTAACAACTCGATTCCACCGCAATTTTGGCGGTACGGCGGCGGCGATGCCCATTGATAGGGTGAGAGGTTCGTGAAACACGCCCCCCAGGTGTAGCGATCGTGAAGTTTCGATCATCGCAGCATCGCGTGTTTCAACATGTCGCGATTGAAAGATCCGCGGCCGTCAAGAAATCACTTGACGACGAATCGATCATGAACCAGGCCGCAGCATCAATTTTGCTGCGGTTGCCTCGTTTGACACCCTACCATCCTGGAGCAATCCCGATGTTTAAGAAAATTTTATTTGCTGGCGTGTTCGTTCTCGCTGGCGTTGTGATGACAAGTAGCGCGGATGCAGCCCACGGTCGTTATTCACGGCACAGCGGGCACCATCACGGCAGCCACCACCGTGGTCACCATGGCGTCCATCACAGCTACCGCGCTCCGGTGCATCATGGACATCATTACGGGTCTCGTTATCGGGCTCCGTACCGGTCGTATTACGGCGGCGGTTATGGCTACCCATCGTACGGACGTTACGGGGGCTACGGTTATCGCGGCGGAACCGGCATCTCGATCGGACGCGGTGGCTTTTCGCTGTACCTAGGCCGCTAAATCCCGCGTTCCCGATATAGAATCGTTGTCCTCAACGGTTCGCGTTTCGGATCCAATTCCGCTCGCGGAACCGTTGAGACAATTGTTCGGCAATGGGCGACGAAAGTCGCCTGAAGCGTACGTTTCCTTCGTGGAGCGGCGCGGGGCTGGCCTCGTTACACGCATCCGCGGCAGATTCAACCGAGTGCATCGGCAATCTGCCGGATGGCTGCGATCACCGCATCGATCTCTTCAACCGACGTGGTTGCCGAACCACTGATTCGTAACGTCCCGGCGGGTGCACTACCGATCGCCTCGTGAATCAGTGCGGCACAGTGCAAACCGGCTCGCGTTTCGATTGAAAATTGAGCATCTAAAATCGCCGACAAATCCGTCGGCTCGAATCCGTCGATCGCGAGACTGACGATCGGCAATCGACTTGGTTTTCCAAACACGCGGATCGATTCGATAGAGCGAAGCCCCTCGTTCAACTGACGGGCGACCGATTGCAGCGTCTCGCTGTAGACCGCTTCTTCGCGGGCAGCGATCTGTTTGACCGCGACATCCAAGCCGGCGATTGCTGCGACGTTCAAATTCCCCGGCTCAAGCTTTGCCGGCATCGTTGTCGGCATCGCCAACGACTCGGATTGGCTGCCGGTGCCGCCAAACACGCTTGCCGCAATTTCTTCGTGCCATGTTGGCGAGACATACAAAAATCCAGTGCCTTGCGGGCCACCGATTCCCTTGTGTCCCGGTGCTGCCAACAGATCAATGCTGCAGGCTTGCACATCGATCGGCAGGTAGCCCAACGTTTGTGCCGCGTCACACAGGAAGGCCGTGCAGTCGGTTGCCGAACGAAGGCTTCGCAACCCGCTGCCGATCGCTTGAATCGGTTGCTCGCCGCCAGTGACGTTGCTAGCCGACGTGACCGCGACCAAGCGAGTTGATTCGGTCACCGCATTGAGCACATCCTCGGCCCGTACCACGCCGTCGGAATCACATTCGACAACGGTCAGGGTGACACGGCGAGTGTTAGCAAGATGCGATAATGGCCGCAGCACACTGTTGTGTTCGGCAGCGGTACACACGACATGGTCTCCATCGCGAACGATCCCGGCAATCGCCGCGTTGATCGCCTGAGTACCATTGCTAAAAAATGCGATACTTTCAGCGGAAGGACTTCCGATCAAACGCGTCAGCCCGAGCCGCGCCGAACGAAGGATCGCATCGGCTCGATTTGCCGATTGATATTGGCCACGTCCCGACGCGGCACCACAATCGCGAGCGTAACGGTCCACCGCATCGAGAACATCGTCTTGCTTTGGCCACGACGTCGCGGCGTGATCGAGATAGATTCGGCGAGGCAGCGTCATGCATCGTCCTCCGCTTCGCGTTCATCCACCACCGATTCCGTTGGATGCACCCACTGCGTCGTGCCATCGGCATACGTTTCGCGTTTCCAAATCGGGACGTCGGTTTTGATTTGGTCCATCAACCACGGAAGTGCTGCAAACGATGATTTTCGATGCGCACTACTGCAACCTAGCACCACACTTGCTTCGCCCACGGGGACTTCGCCTACGCGATGGACGACGACGATGCTGTTCAGACCGAACCGCTCGATCGCTTCGGCGGCCAGCCGTTTTAGCTCCGCCACCGCCATTGATGGATGAGCTTCGTAGGACAGCAGACTAGTCACTCGGTCGCCGGTGGTCCGCCGCGTCACGCCATAGAACCATGCATGGGCTCCGACATCGGGATCGCCCACCTTAGTCAACAACGCCCCCGCATCGATGGGATTCTCGGTCAATTCAACGTAGCATTCCGACATCACGTTCATCCGCCGCTAACCGGGGGAATAATCGCAATCTCGGTTGCCGTCCCAAGCGGCTGAGTGTTCGCAACATAGCGGCTGTCCAGTGCAACGCGGCACGACGCCAGCAGCGTTTGCATCGACGGGACACGCTGCGCGACTTCGCAAATCACATCGGCGGCCGTCGCATCGCTGCCGACATCAATGACGAGCGAATCGGTACCCGCGGCATCACGAAGCGCGGCAAATAATAGAATCTCTCGCTGCATCGCGGTTTTGTAGGCCTCGGGTAACAGGTTTTCCATTAGGGGCGACAGTAGCGACGCACCATCGCGGCAGCCAAATCGCTGACATATTCAATATCGTGAGCATGTTGGGCCAACAAATGATCCGCACCGTCGAGCGATACCAACGAACAGAGCGGTTTGCCGTGCGTGGAACTCGACGCGTCCATCTCGGACACATCCGACTGATTGATCAGCGACATGATCCGCAGTGCATGATCAAACCCCACCGTTTCATCCACGGGGGAATGCATGACCATCGTGGGAATGCGAATTTTGCTGATTCGGTCGGGCAGATCGTGTCGACGAAAATCAGCGACCATTTGCGAGTCGATTTGCCACCGGAAACCTCCGATCGACACTTCGCCTTGGCCGTCGTTTTCAATCGCGGGGTTCATTCGCAACAACAGGTTCGCCAAATGAGAGGTGTCGCTTGGCGCGGCCAACGCGATCACGCAGCCAAGTTTGTCGGAGGCATCGGTTGAGTATTCGCTTGCCACCGCCAACGACGCGGCTCCGCCAAAGCTGTGTCCCATCAACGCGTGCACATCGCCGATTTCAGAATTCGCAAATGCGATCGCAGCTTTTAAATCAGCCACGTTCGTCGAAAAATTCGTTTGCGAGAAATCTCCGCTGCTGCCCCCAAGCCCGGTCATGTCGTAGCGAAGCACTGCAATCCCACGTTCGGCAAGCCCGCGAGAGATTCGCACGATCGCTTTCAAGTCTTTGTTACAAGTAAAACAATGACTCAGCACCAACACGGGAACCGCGGCGGTGGTATCCGGACGGTCGATAATGCCGGCTAATTCAAAACCCGCACCGCCCGCGAATTTCACTCGATAAGATTTGCGACTCATTGCTTAGTTGGCGTTTGGCGCGGTAATGCGACCGCCACGGAACGCTTCGGCCATTGCCATCGGCACCTTGGCTTCGGCCAAAACCAACTGCGAACGATTCTCGGCCACCTTGGCTTTCATTTGTTGTTCTTCGGCGATCGCTTCGGCGCGTCGACGCTCGGCTTGGGCGCGAGCCACGCGAGTGTCCGCCTCGGCTTGATCGCTTTGCAAACGTGCGCCGATGTTTTCGCCAACATCGATGTCCGCAATATCGATCGATACGATTTCGAACGCGGTTTGGGCATCCAGACCACGCGACAGCACCACGCGAGTGATCATGTCGGGATTCTCGAGCACTTTGAAGTGATCCGTCGTCGAACCGATCGAACTAATGATTGCCTCGCCCACACGTGCGATCACGGTGTCCTCGGTCGCACCGCCGATCAATTGTTCGATATTGGTCCGCACCGTAACGCGGGCTCGCACCCGAAGTTCAATTCCATTTTTGGTGATCGCACTGAGCGTGGTTTTGCCGGTTCGGCTCGGATCGGGACAATCGATGACTTTCGGATAGACACTCGTTTGCACTGCGTCAAGCACATCACGTCCAGCCAAGTCGATTGCAGCCGCCTGGTCAAAATCCAATGGGATTTCGGCGCGATGGGCCGCGATGATCGCATGAATCACATTCATCACGTTGCCGCCTGCCAAATAGTGCGCTTCCAACCGCCGGGTGCTGATCCCGTCGCGACGCGAAATGCTCAGCCCGGCTTGGGCCGACATCACCTTGGCCTGGACAATCACGTTCGGATTGACCTTGGTAAAGTGCATCCGAATCAGACTCATCAAGCTGACGTCGGCGACCGACATGTAAGCTTGAAACCACAGTTTTCCGTAGCGGATGAAGAAGAACCCTAAGATTGCGATCAGGAAAAGCACAAACAACACGATCGCCAACCAGACCACGTTCATCGGCTTTTGGCCAAGCAATTGCCAATTTGCCAGCGGCAATGCAAAACCAACAGAGGCAGCTTCGGCGGCAGCGGAAACGACGGGCGACAGCATCATGACGCTCATAACATTCGAAGGGACAGACGGAGGACTCGGTGGTACGAGTCGTTTAGCCCCTTGATCATAAGGCACCCCACGTCCAGTGCAAGTAATGGGGGCGTTGGCGAGGGCTGTTTCGGGAAAAAGCTTTCGCAGCAGCGGCCCGGTCGCGGCAAGTAAAAATGCAACGATTTCGACCGCGACGCCACTCGCCGCATCAGCACGCGAATCCCCCCGATCCATTTTAAAAAAATCGTTCTAGCTGTCACTCATCAGCGAGGCGAGCGTTCGCCCCGCCATGGCATCATGTTGGGCCTGCTGGATTTCTCGCAGCGCCACCCAGGCTCGATGGCGGCTGATGGACCGTGAATGATGAGCCAGCGTTAAAATCTCTTGAATTTCGATCTGATGTGCCGGCCGCCCTAACGTCAATGAATCATCCTCGTCATCGTCATTGCCTTGAGTCACACGCCGCAGCAGCTTTGCATCGACAAGCCGTTCTGCCATCTCGCGGGCATGATTGCCATTTAGACCAAGTTGCGTGGAAAGCTGTTGAAAATCCAGCGTCTTGCCCGCTTCAAACGCTTCGGCCACTTCGACCATCATCGGCAACATCCAATCGGGATCGCCGTGCAGCGCCGTTTCATCATCGGCATCAATCCACTTCGCCGATCGTCGACCACGCATCATCTGGAGCGTTCGGGTCAGGATCAAACCGAATAAAAAGATCAACCACGTCAAATAGATCCAAAATAGAAATAGCGGGATCAAGCCAAGCGCCCCATACAGCGCCGAATAGGGCAATGCCGTGGCGACATAAAACTGAAATCCCGTTTTTGCCGCCTGCCACAACAATGCCCCCACAAACGATCCGATCGCCGCCGCTCGAACCGACACGTGTGTGTTGGGCATCAACGCATACAGCAAAAACAACAGCGCCCAGCTGGCGATCAATGACAATGCATGCGATGCGATCACCACCATTTTCTGATTCGCCCCGAGCGTTCCGAACCAATCGACGGCTTGCCCGGACAAATACAAACTGATCGCCAACAACCCGCTGCCCAAGGTGATGATTGACCAATGAATGGCAACTCGGATGTGAACCGGGCGGTGGGTCGATGCTTCGAAGATCAAATTAAAAATCGATTCGGTGGCATTGGCCAACGCGATTGCGGCATAGATAAACAGCACCAAGCCGATGACGCCAATCGAGGCAAAATCGAGTTCGGCAATCTTGGTGGTCGCTTCGTGCAGCGCCTTGCGAATTCCTGCGCGTGCTTGACGTCGCGATTCGGCGTCACTTTCCGGGTCGCTGCTAAGGTCCTCGGTTTCGCTGCCGGCGACGGTTTCGGAAAGCAATTCACTTGGCTCGGCGACCTGTTGTGCCGGCGAATCAGAGGTCGTCTCTTGAACCACCGCCGGAGTGGACGGTGACATCGCCGGAGACGATAAACTGAAATCGGATTGCCCCTCGCTCGCATCCGAATCCATCAGCGGTTCTTCGTCTTGCTCTGGCTCGCGGTCAATGTAGTCTTCGGGAATGTAGGGCACACCAAAAAACGAATAGACTTGGTCTTCGACTTTCTGCTGCACCTCTTCGAGCCCGCCAACGATGCGAAACATCACCAACCCCAGCACGACGACGGGGATCAGTGAAAAGATCGTTCGGTAGGTCAATTCGGCCGCCATGCCCTCGGCACGATAATGCACCAATTGACGCCAACAATGAGCGGTCAAATCAAACGCATACCGCACCGACTCTTGATGACGAGTCAGCTCTTCGCGAGGCTGCCGCACCGCGTCGACGATATACTTAAACAGACTTCGCATCGGACTGTGACCATACCACCAGACGAACCACTTCTAACGCCCCAACAATGCCGACAATTGATGGATCAATTCGGCCTTTTGATGTGCATCA
Organism: Novipirellula caenicola; assembly: GCF_039545035.1. Classification (NCBI taxonomy): domain Bacteria; kingdom Pseudomonadati; phylum Planctomycetota; class Planctomycetia; order Pirellulales; family Pirellulaceae; genus Novipirellula; species Novipirellula caenicola. Next base: position 242,714 of record NZ_BAABRO010000006.1, on the reverse strand, counting down.
TCGAGCGAGCCAAGTTTGTCGTTCAAATTGATCATGAACGAAGCGTAGTCATTGTGCCAATCGCGGACCGTTTGTGATTCATCCAATCGCGGTTTGGGGTGCGACACCAACACGGGACATTGATGCGGTTTCAACTCGAACGTTTCATCGAACTGCGGCATCAAAATCATGTCACGATCGATCCCATGTTCGTGCAACATTTCCCGCATCACTTGCCGCGCATCGTCTTCGCCATGATTTAGAAACAAGGCCCCCAACACGGGGCCGCGTTCTTTCACCCAATCGATCAGTTCGCCTTGGTCGGCATGCGCCGAATAATTACCGATGCTGCGAATGGCCGCTTCGACTTTGTATTCTTTGCCATAGATGCGAACTCGTTTTGCACCGCTGGTGATAATATGCCCAAGAGTGCCCGGCGATTGGTAACCGACAAACAAGACCGTTGATTCGCGTCGCCAAATGTTGTTTTTCAGGTGATGTTTGATTCGGCCCGCGTTACACATCCCGCTTGCCGAAATGATGATCGCGCCCCGTTTGATCCGATTGATCGCCTTGCTCTCTTCGACGCTTTGGACGAGATGAAAACGCCGATGCCGAAAGATATTTGTTGCGTCGACTTCGATGTCATCCAAATCGTGGGCGTGATCAATGAAAACCTCGGTGACTTTTCTTGCCAATGGGGAATCAATATAGACATCCGCTTCAGGAATCTGGCCCGTCGAAATCAGCACGCCGATATCATGCAGCAGTTCTTGGCTGCGTTCGACTGCAAACGAGGGAATCACGATATTGCCGCCACGTTTGAGCCCGAGAGTCAATTCTTCGCGCATCATTTCGCGGCGTTTTTCCAGCGTATAGTCCTCGCGATCACGATTGCCATAGGTGCTTTCGCAAATCACATAGTCGTAGCCGGCCGGCGCGTCCGGCGCCAGATGAAACGCTTTTTCATCGGGACCGAGATCGCCCGAAAACAACACGCGAATCGTGTCGCCCGATTCATCGATCTGCAGTTCGACCGAGGCTGATCCCAACAAGTGCCCCGCATTCCACAAACGCCCACGCACCCCATCGCCGGGACTGAACCACTGTTCGTATTCAACACGTTCGAGTTGCCGCAGCGTTTGCTCGGCATCCTCCATCGTGTAGATCGCCTCGATCAGATCCTGGCCTTTTTGTTCGCGTTTGACATTCAAACGCTCGGCGTTGGTCTCTTGAATGTACGCCGAGTCACGCAACATGAACTCTAACAAGTCACAGGTGGCATTGGTGGCGAAGATTTTGCCACGGAACCCAGCTCGCACCAACTTCGGCAGCAATCCCGAATGGTCGATATGAGCATGGGTAAGAAACAAGAACTCGATTTTCGCTGCATCAAACGGAAACGGCTTGTAGTTCAAGCTTTGTGTTGTTTTCGTTCCCTGAAACAACCCGCAATCGACCAAGAACTGCTTGCCGTCGCTTTCGACCAGCGAACAAGATCCCGTCACCGTGCCTGCAGCGCCACAAAATGTCAAATTGGCCATCACACGAGTCCACTGGTTGAAAAAGCGAATGAGTTGAAAAGCAAGCGGCCGTTGGATCCGCCGAACTTAAATCAGTTGATCCAGTTCTTCGGTCAAGGTGCGAAAACGTTCAAGCGTGGTTGCAACCGGCTCGGGCTGCGTCATATCGACGCCGGCATCACGCAGCAAATCGAGCGGATCCTTGCTGCACCCGCCCGATAGGAAGCGTAGGTAATCGTCAAGTTCCTGTTTGCCGCCTTCGAGCACTCGCCGTGAAAGTGCCACCGCCGCGCTCAGCCCCGTGGCATACTTGTAAACGTAAAACGCACGGTAAAAGTGAGGGATCCGGAAACATTCGCGTTCGAGTTCTTCGTCGATGACAAAATCGGGCCCGAAGTAGGCGGTCAACAGATCACGATAGATTTCGCGGAATGTCGCCACGGTCAACGGTTTGCCCGCTTCGGCCATTTCATGCGTGATCTTTTCGAACTCGGCAAACATCGTTTGACGCACCACGGTGGCTCGGATGCCATCGAGTTCGTTGTTGATCAAGTAGGCGCGTTCGTTGTCATCGGCCGCATTTTTCAACAAGTAATCGGTCAGCAATTGCTCGTTAAACGTGCTGGCGACTTCGGCGACAAAGATCGTGTAGTTGTAATACTCAAACGGTTGGCTGCGTGCCGAATACCAGCTGTGCATCGAGTGCCCGGCTTCGTGGGTCAACGTAAACACGTCGTTAAGCACCTCTTCTTTGAAATTCATCAAGATATAGGGGTCGCCGTCAAACGTGCCGCATGAAAACGCACCGCTTTGCTTTCCACGGTTGGGATAGCGATCGGCCCAACGCCCGCGCAGCCCCGCTTCAAGCACTCCGACGTATTCGCTACCCAGCGGGGCCAGCGATTCGAGTATCACGTTGACCGCTTGGTCCCAGGTGTGATGTTTTTTGACACCGCTTAGGATCGGCACATAGGTGTCGTAATGGTGGATCTTGTCGATCCCCATTTTGCGGCGACGCACCTCGAGATAGTGGTGCACGCTGGGTAACGATTCACGGACCGCACTGATCAAATTGTCGTAGACATCCACCGGCACGTTGTCGGGGAACAATGCCGCCTGCAGGCTGCTGTCGTAGTTCTTGGCACGCGCGTAATAGACATCGCGTTGGATGCTGCCGCCGAGCGTGGCGGCAAGCGTGTTTTCGTGGTTTTTAAATTGCTCGTAATATTGGTGAAACGCTTTGCGTCGCACTTTTCGATCAGGGCTGATCAACATTTGCCCGAACGTTGCATGCGATAGCTCGACTTTGCGTCCTTCGTGGTCTTCGATTTCACCAAACCGCAAATCGGCATCATTCAATTGTCGAAACGCGTTACCGGCGGCCGATGCCATTTCGCCCTGCATCGCCAGCAAGCGTTCTTCGTTGTCGGTCAATGTGTGCGGCCGATAACGCAGCAGGCGTTCGAGTTGCAGGCGAAACGGAGCCAATTTTTCATCTGCCGCCAATTCGCTCATTCGCGATTCTTCGATCGCCAACAACTCGGGCCGCATGAAACTGGCGGCTTGGCCGGCGCGGACCGCCAAGTTTTGGAAACGCAGCTTCATCGCTTGCGAATCACTGTTGCCTTGATCTTCGGTGGTTCGCAAAAACGCATACGTGCCCACTCGTTCGGCGAGTCGATCGAATTGACTGTCAAACGTCAACGCCTCGGCAAGCACATTGGCTGACTCTCCCAGCCGCCCACGATAGGTTTCGTAGGTGGCAATTTGCTCGTCAAGTTTCTTGTATTCCGCTTCCCACGAAGCGTCATCCTGACAAAGACTCGAAAGATCCCAGCAGTCACCGGGTTTGACTTGATCACGAGCGGGAAGAGTAGCGGTGGTCATCGAAAATTTCGTCCTTGGCGGCAAAAGAAACGCGTAGCGTTGAGAAATCAAACGGGGTGCGGAGTCTCCTGACAACCCGCGGCGATATTGTAACGCATCCCTCTCGGCGCGAATGCCCCGCACCTACGGGAGAAAATTCCCTCCCGCGCGGTCCATCAAAAGCAAACACACCGTGATTCGAAGATGTTAAGCTGGGATGAGTGCCCCCCACTGCGGCTACCCTCCTCACAGTTAAGCCTAGAAAACACCGAATCGAATCGCCATGTTGACCGTCAAATGCACTCAGTGCCAAGCCGGAATGAAGCTTCAGAAAGCTCCTGCTGGAGGAAAAGTAAAATGCCCACGCTGCGGTGCGGTTGTCCCGGTGCGGCAACCGGCGGCCACCAAGTCCGCGGCTGCTGGATCGCTTACCCCCGATGACGATGACTTTGATTTCGGCCAAATCAATTTTCCCAGCGCCGCACCCGCCGCCGCCGTCTCAAGTTTTCCGGTCAACCCCACCGCCACGGCTTACCAGGGTCCCATCCCCGGCGATCCACTTGCGGACCAAACGCAAGCGGACGGCAATCCACCGTCAGACGTCCCCGCTGCTGCGGCCGCTAACAACGCCGCAGGCAAAGGCAAACCATTGCCGGTAAAAATCATTGCCGGAGTGGTTTCAGGATTGGTCGCATTTGTTGTGATGTTTTTTGTCGTTTCGATGATGTTCGGCGGAGGTGATGGCGACGCAAATGCCACCGCCGCAAACGCATCAGCACAGTTAAGCAAAAACGTCCCCGCGGGTTATCAAGTCGTCGAGTTCGAAGGATGCGCCGTCTACATGCCCGAAGGTGAGGTCTATCGCGAAATGCCGCCTGGAGCGATGGAGTCCAAAGTCATCGAAAGCGCAAAGACCGGATCGATCTTTTTCTTTGGTGCGATGTACAACGGCAAAATGGAACTCGACAAAGAACAGATGCGTAAAAAGGCGATGCGGTTTGTTGCCGGCGACGTGTTGGGCGGGTCGCCGACCGAACGCAATGGTTACCAAGGAATCAAAGGCCGCGTGTCCGTCTCGGCGATGCTGCCGGACATGACCATCGAAGCCTACTTGGTTGACGAACGCTACATCTTGATCGGTAGCCTACCCGCCAGCATGGGCGCCGATGTGGAAACCCAAATGTCAATCGACCGCGCGGCCGAAAACGAAGAGCAGACGATCTTCTTTGATTCACTCACCGTAGGAGCAAAGTCGGGCGGGCTGTTTTTCTAACGCGTTAACAAGCGATCTACGACTTTTCGTCTTGCCCAAACACCTGCCTGCGAATCTCGGGCTTCTTCTTCGCTTGATACCTCAGTGTGCGAAACGCATCGACGCCAGCCAAAACCATGATGACCAATAACGCCACCATCACGCTCATCCAGCATCCGATCCAAACTCGCCCAGGCCCCGCGAACGCCGCGACAATGACCAGGATCCCGCAGAACGCAAACAGCAGGTGAACCCAACGCCGTGACCGCATTCGCGATGCAAAGTAATGTTGATCCAACGCTCCTTGAGGCGACTCGTTTGCCCACCCGCGATGCTCGTTCCAGTGCAACCAGATGGCAAACGAGAGGAGTGTGATTCCGATGACAAAACTGCCGGCAAACATAAGACTAGATTTTCCTCGGATTTGGCCATCGATCGTTAAAGCGGAACGCCAAGCGAATTAGCCCAGATGAGCTGCGGTTTGAACAGACGGGATCTTTCCGACAGCATACCTCAGTTTACCACCAAGAACGATGACTATTTTCGCCCCACCAACGACTCCTTTGTTGGGCAGTGACAATCGCTAGAATAAATCGCGGATTTTTTCCGATCGATCGAAGAAAAAAACGGCGATGGGCAGTCCCAACGCCAGCGAACAAAAAGTGTCGTTCCGGCCCACTGCTTGCGACGCCCCCAAACCGATTGTCCCGAACCGATTGCCCACAACCAATGGTCGCTGCGTCGACGGTGGCAATGTCGCCGACGGTGACGAGGTCCAGCGCTGGCCGGGATGACGCAGTGTAACGACGCTGAGCAATAACGCTGAGCAATAACGCGGAGCAATGGCAACAAGAAACTGCCACGGAGATACCGAAGTGACGAAATGGATTCGCATGTCTTCCTACCTGATTCTGATTGCGGTCGCGATCCCCTGCTGCACTTGCATCACAGCATCGGCACAGACCGCCCCGATCGCCAATCGGATCGAAATGGTCGGCAATCGCAGTTTCTCAAAACACACACTGTTAAAGGAACTGAAGGCACAACCCGAATTTTTGATCGCAAGTCATGCCTTCGGCGATGAGTCGAAGTTGGCGAACGTGATCGAACGTCTGCTGGTCAAAGGGTATCGAAACGAAGGGTTTGATCAAGCGAGCGTCCAATGCCAGCAGGTCACGACACAGACCAAGCCCTCGCTATCGCGATGGGAAATCATCATCGATGAAGGCAAGCAAATTCGCTGTGGGCAAGTTCGCATCCAATCCGCCAAGCAAATCGATCCGCAATCTTTGGAACGCCGTTTGACGCAGGCCTTTGCCGAAGCAACCGCATTCCCCAACTTTGTCGAGATCAATGGAAACGTCATCACGCACTGGGTGAATGAACAAGGCAAAGAATCGAAGTTGAAGGATCCTGTTTGGAAAACCGGGGATGAAGTCCGATTCGATTCAGAACTTGGGTTGCGGCAACAGGTGATCCAAGCCATCGAAGACCTCGGATTTTCGCGATCCGACGTGCTCGTCCGTTTCGAAGTGGACCGCGACAAGCAAACCGCCGATTTACTCGTCGAAATCCTTGACGAAGGGGTCGCGGATCGAATCAGCGAGATAGACATCCAAGGCAATTCGATCAATACCAAGGAGCAGATCCTTGCCTATTTAGGAGTTTCGGTCGGTGATCCCATCGCGCGTCGCGACCTGCAGCAATGGACAAAACGACTTTGGGACAGTGGCCGTTTCAAAAAGCATCAATTTCGATTTGACAAGCAGACGCAATCGCTGTCACTTGAGGTGGAAGAATGCAGTGGGCTGCCGCCGTTGGACGAACCCATCAACAAGATCGCGACGGTGTTGTTGAAGGCCAGTCAATGGTTGGCGGGGATCGCTGCACGCGGCGACGACATTGAAACGTTCAACGCGTGGGGCAACGACAAATTGTTAGTGATCGAGTCCAACGATGGATTGTTTGCCGAGTTTCGATCTCCATTGGACACGTCCACCGATGCCCAATCCGAAACGGTGTCACTGCTAATCGACCGTGATCGGTTTATTTTGAATCACTCGGCTCTGCCGCAATGCTTGCGGATTCCGCTGAGTTCGATGGACGGACAGATTCAATTCAGCACGGAACATTTCGCGGATCCTGAACCAAATAAATTCTTGAAAGGCACATTCACGCTGGCCGGCAATACGAAGCGTGATGAAAACGAAGCTCCGCTTCGATTTAATTTCCGCAGCAGTCCGGTGAATTGGCTGCCTCTGGCCTACAAAGACTCGGTTCACTACGAATTTATCGGTGGCGATTTGATCCTGACGCATGGAAAGGAAAGCATTCGTATCGACGTCGAATCGGGAAAGGTGAACCAATGGACCACTCGCAACGGAATGCTTCGGTTTGCCCCCGGTTTGCTTTCGGCCGCACGGTCAACGTTTCTCGGCGAATTACCCGAAGCGGACCAACATGGCCAGCAGCACCGTCAACCGGTTACCGCCACCGTCGCCTTTTTGACTAGCGACCCTGTCATCCAGACGCTCAATCGGTTCCGCCGCGAAACCCCACCGTTGATCGATCCATTGCAGATTTCGGCGATTCGCAAACTCAATGATGGCGGCATGCTGCGTGGGTGCGACCTTCTGTTGACTTGGATGGGCGACGACGCCAACGACGAAAAATTCGACATCCCGGTCGCTCCGTCAAAGAACCTGAGTTCTGAGCAAATCGTATGGAACGTCGGTTCTCGCATCGCGCTGTTGCATATCGACAAAGTGTTTCAAGAAGGCACGTGGCCTTCGATGCTGAGCAAAGAATTCTGCCTACGATCACTCGGTGCGTCAAAGTACACATCAAAAGTCGTTCAACAGCTGGCCGAGGCCCCATCGAGCGGCCCGATTTGTTTGGCCGCCTTGACGTTGATGCTAAAGCAGTTCAGATCCGATTTGTATAAACGAACCGCGAACATCGGTCTGCAGCGACTCAGCCCCGAAGCGTTTAGCCGTGATTACGACGCATTGACGGCCGTCATTGGCGACGACTTCTTCGTTCGTCTGCGCCGCAGCATTGCGACGTTGACCGATGCGGAAATGACGGCACTGGAAAACGCCCTCCCCATCGCTCGTGCGACTCGACTGCTACGCCGCATCCAACACACGACGATCCAGGCGGAGGAAAGCGAAAGCCAATATTGGTATCGAGTGGCCCACGACCCATTGGCCGCATGGCTGCAGCAGAACGCAGGCTAGACCTTTTTCAATCCGCGATCAGTTGGTCGCCGATTGCGACAACAACCATTGGTGGACGACCCACACGACCGCAGCGAGTGATTCTCCGCTGCAGTTTTCCGGGACATCCTTTTCGGTGTGCCAGTACGACTTCACGCCGTACCCTGGTCGCGGATAATCAAAGTCAATGATGTCGATCGTGGGGATCTTTGCGATCTGGTTCAGCGGCAGATGATCGTCTTCGAGCGTGTGTCGGCTGCGAGGTACAAAGGCACGTACGCCGAGTCGATCCGCCACGTCCCAAACGCTACGCGCCAAGCTGCGAGCGTATTTCAAGCTGTTGTTTTCGTAGTAGATCTTGAGCTCTTTGTCACCGACCATATCAAGCAGGATGCCTGCTTGGTACGGATGGGCCGGCGGCGAGGCGGCATATTTTTCAGCGAAAAAGGTCGATCCGAGAAAGTAATCGTCTCGCCCCTGTTCGAACACAAATTCTTCGCCATCAAACAACACTAAATCGACACCGATATCGGCTGGCAATCGGTCGAACTGATTCGCCAATTCCATCAATGCCGCAGTCCCGCTGGCGCCATCGTTGGCTCCGACAAAAACACCCTTAGGATTGTTTTCGTCCCGATCCGGAAATGGACGCGTGTCGTAGTGAGCACAGAACAGAAAACGCTTGGGGTGGTCCGCATTCCAGCTGGCAATGAGGTTCCCGAGCGAAACGTTTTCGCCGGTTTCGGGGTGCCGGATGTCGAAGGTTTGCATCGACACATCGCCGCCGGCTTCACGGAAAAACCGAGTCAGCATTTCCTGCTGCTTCTGCATCCCGGCGGAACCCGAGGGACGAGGCCCGATCTGACAAAGTTCGACCAAATAGCCGAACGCGCGATTCGCATCATATTGTGCCGGAATCGGTCGCGCCGATGGACTTTCGGTCCCGCTGGACCCTCGTTCAAACCACCCCAATCCCATCCCCGCGACAAGCAACACGATGACCAACCCCAATACGATAATGATGCCAAACAGCATCGATCGCAACAACGCATCCGACGGTGGGGCGGCGGCTTTCTCGTCTCCTGTTTTTCTAGCTGAACTCACTTCGAGAGCGTCCTGTGATGAAGTTGGGGGGTGCAAAATCGATGAGCCCTCGGCCGAACGATTGACTCCGGTTCGTCGCTGAACATTCACAGCAGAGGTTTTGATCATCGAATGAAATGGGTGCGAGTGATTGGGCGGCTGGTTCGGAGGTTTGGGTGTCCGGTTGCCAGGCTATTGTGACGAATCAAACGAAATTGACCTACCGTGATTGACTCGATTTAAAGCATTTTATGATGGAAGCGAGCGGTTTCGTGTGGTCTGGCCCCGCCCGAGACGCGATGGGTTTGAATCGATCGAACGCCCCCGCGAATCGTTCCTTTGCTAAGATTTCCCCAACAAGCACGCAAAATTGAGTTAATCCGTCCTCGCTGACCGCTGTTTTATCAAACCGAGACACCGTTTTGCCTGATACCTGTTTGCCCGATATTTGCTTTCGAGGTCAGCTTCGCCCTTCGCAAGCCGAGGTCGCCCGCATCGCTAGCGAAAAATTGGCCAAGGGAAAGCGACGACTGCACATTGTCGCGCCGCCTGGAAGCGGAAAAACGGTGATGGGGCTTTATATCTGGGCCGAGTTGGTGGGTAAACCAGCGTTGGTTCTCTCGCCTAATTCAGCGATCCAGGCTCAATGGGCGGCACGGACCGAGTTGTTCGAGCATCGCCATGGTATGGACCTCGCGCCGCTGATCAGCACCGATCCGTTGATGCCGGGATTGCTGACCTCGTTGACGTATCAATCGGTGACGCTGCCCGCGCGGGCCACCGAATTCACCGAGGCTCGGGCGACCGATTTGTGGGCTCAATCGCTGATCGCAAAAAACCAAGCGGCTTGCGAACAAGAGGCGGAGGATTGGATCGAAGGGCTGCGGGGTCACAATCCCCAATTCTACAACGAACGGTTGGCGTACTTTCGAAAACAAATACGCGAAGAGGACGCCATTGGCGGCCGCGCAATGACGCTGCTACATCGCACGTCGTTGGACACGTTGGTGCGACTGCGAGACTATGGCGTGGGATTGCTGATCCTGGACGAGTGCCATCATTTGATGGGCCACTGGGGACGGGTTTTGGCCGAAGTCAGCGAGTATCTTGATGGTCCTGTGATTGTCGGTTTGACCGCGACGCCGCCGGATCGCGAGGGAAAGAAACGCGAAGACACCCAGCGATACGATGATTTTTTCGGCAAGATCGATTTTGAGGTGCCCGTACCGGCGGTGGTCAAAGATGGTTACTTGGCTCCCTATCAAGACTTGGCGTATTTCGTTCGCCCAAGTGAAAAAGAGCTGGCATTCATCGCCTCGGCCGACCAACAATTCCGCAGCCTTATCGACGAGCTTTGCCAAGCCAACGCCATCTCGGATGCCCCTGGATCGCTGATCCTGCGGCCACCGGAATCGTTGACCGATTGGCTGGTTCGCGTGCTGCGTGACCTTCAACTTCCCACACGTCAAGCATCGCAGTGGCGCCCCTTCTTTGCGGCCGATCCTCGCTTTGTGACGGCAGCCGTTTGGTTCTTGAACGACCGAAACATCGCCCTGCCCGAGAATGTCCCCGAGCTGTTACCAAGCGACGATCCCGAGGAAGAACGATTGATCATCTTGATCGATCGCTACACACGTCACTACCTTCGCCGTTCGCCCCACACCACCGACCATGAAACCGCGACTCGCGTGGTCGATCGATTGCGGATGCTGGGCGTGCAAATCACCGACTCAGGCCCCCGAGCCTGTGCGTCGCCGGTGTCTCGGGTGATTGCCTACACTCGCAATAAGACGCAAGCGGTGGTTCCGATCCTTCGTCACGAGGCACAGTCTCTCGGTCAAGATCTACGCGCCGTCGTGATCGCCGACTTCGAAAAATCATCTGCCATCCGTTCGGAAGTTGCCCACCTACTCGACGAAGAAGCGGGTGGCGCGGTGGCAGCGTTTCGAATGCTGCTTGACGATCCCGAAACCAATGCACTCGATCCGGTGTTGGTGACCGGTTCGTCCGTGTTGGTGGACGCCGATCTAGAGGAACGCGTCCTGGGCGAAGCCAACCAATGGCTGCAAGTACGATCCATCGATGTCGAACTTTCGTCGTCGTCCCAGGGGATGTTTCACGAGCTGAATGGCCGCGGCAGCGATTGGTGTCCGCGAATCTATGTCGAACTGATCACCGAGCTATTCCAACGAGGGACGACACGCTGCTTGGTCGGCACGCGTGGGTTACTGGGCGAAGGCTGGGACGCCAATTCGGTCAACGTGCTGGTGGATCTATCGACCGCCACCACGTCGATGACGGTCAATCAATTGCGTGGCCGATCGCTGCGTTTGGATCCCAATCATCCACGAAAACTTAGCAACAATTGGGACATCGTCTGCATCGCACCGGAGTTCAGTAAGGGGCTGGATGATTATCGCCGCTTCTTGCGGAAACATGAAACGATCTTTGGAGTGTGCGACGACGGTGCGATCGAAAAAGGTGTTGGGCATGTGCACGCCGCGTTTACCGAATTGAAGCCGGAACTGGTCGACGGCAGCGTTTCGCAATTGAATTCCGACATGCTCCACCGTGCAGCGAATCGCGAAGCAGCGTACGAACTTTGGCAGATCGGAAAGAGCTACAGTGGACAACCAATCCGGGCGGTCGAGATCGGATCACACCAAGCCAAATTCACCGAAGGCTTCCCCCCGTTTGCCAAGGCGAAACGTTCCTGGGACCGATTGAGTTTGGTAACCGCGATCAGTGAAGCGGTGTTTGCATCGCTTCAGGAAACGTCTCAAATTTCGGCGACTTCGGTGTTGAAGATCAATCCGCGTGACGGCGGCTATGTTCGTGTATTCTTGGTCGATGCGTCTGCCGAGGAAGCCCGAATTTTCGCCCAATCCGTCCGCGAAACGCTGGGCCCGCTTTCGAGTCCCCGCTACGTCATCCCTCGATCGGTCGACATCCCCGCCGACACACTGACCAACCGTTTGCTGCCGAGATTGCTTCGCCCCTGGCTTGAACGACGTGATCGGCTGCAATGGATGCTGCACGCGGTTCCGACCGTGCTCGCATCCAAACGTGATCTGGCGGCCGTTTTCGAGAAACACTGGAACGCCCGAGTCAGTCCGGGCCAAGCGATGTTCGTCAAAAACGAGCAAGGTGAACAGCTGGTGATCGACGCGATACGCAACAACTTGAGTCCTGCAACGATCGTCCACGAAAAAGAAATGTTTTTGTAGCGGAAATAAGGCATCACGGTGACGCACTTTGCACCAGCAAATGACTGCGTTTGCATGTCGTTGCTACGCTCGCCAGAGCGTGGACCAGCCTGAATTGATGCCGCCAAAACCAAGCACCACCGGCTGGCGAAGGTATCAACCGGAAAATGTTTTACAGCGTTAGCAGAAAGGGTCCAACGACGCACCCAACCCGTTTACGACTTGGATTTGATCCGTGGGCGATACCGGCGACCGGCTTCCAGCGGTGTAGTCCTGGTAAATTTTGACGAATTTGCCGGATGAATCTAATGCAAGCATCGTGTCTGTTGTGACACATGGATTTTTTGCACGGATCACAACGGGGATTGGCCGATGGCAATATCGTTACACACTGCAATGCCCCCTGTGAATCCTATTGTCATGTCCAAAATTGCCTGTCGCTCTAAACGCTTCGTGTTACTCGCATTCTTGGCGGCGTCTCAGCTTGGCGTCTCCGCTCACGCAGCGGATATTTTCGTGACGACCAATGCCGATTCTGGTGCAGGTTCGCTACGCGAAGCGATCACCAATGCATCTTCAGGTGACCGGATCGTTTTCAGCACCCCGGGATCGAGCACAATTCAATTATTGAGCGACTTGCCGAACATCCCCGGAGATGTTTCCTTTGGTGTTGCCACGGGAACCACCGTGGCGATTGATCGAAACGGGAACGGCCCGCTAACCTTTACCGGCAGTTTGGTGGATCTGACACAGCTAAACATCAACACCGGAGGCGTTGCATCACTCGACACTGATATCAGCACCTCCTCGGATACAAGGGTGTTTGGCAATGGAACCGTGACCGGCAACATGATGACAGCCGGAACCTTGGCGCCGGGTGCAACTTCAACCGCAGGTAGTCTGGGAACATTAAATGTCACCGGAAACCTGGACGCAAGTAACGCCAAGGTCCAAGTCGACATCTCCGATATCGGCGCAACGCAGGAAGCCGACCTAATCGATATAAGCGGCACGACTACAATCACGAATGCTAGCTTGATACCGAATTTCGTTGGAAGCCAATACAAGATTGGAGACTCATTCAACGTTCTGAGATCGGGCAGCCCTGTGACCGGAACGTTCACAAACGAAGCCGAGGTATACGCGCTGCCGAACCGTCCTTTTCTTGAAGCGGCGATGACCGCCTCCGCATCACGAGACCAATTTGGCTTTATCGTCCAAGACAACAACACCTCGTTCACGACCGTGGTCTCGGGAAGCAACCAAACCTCTGCTGCGGTCTTACTCGACGATCTGCGGACCGTCAGCCCCACTCCGACCGCCGTAACCACGCTGCGAAACGGTTCAGCCGACCAAGTCGCGATGGCGGTGAACCAATTGTCGGGGTCGATTTACCCATCGCTGATCGGCGCAGAGATCAACCACATCCAAAACAATCTTGAATCGGTTCGCGATCGTGTCGTCTTGCAAACCGATTTGGACCGCAGCCAATGCCAGATCACCCCTTGGGTGCGCGGCTATGGAATCACTGGCGAAGTCGACCAGGACGACCTGCAGACCCCGGGATATCGGCACCAAGTCGGCGGACTCGAATTGGGTGGCGGTGTGGCCAGTCCCAATGGGTTGGCTGTTCATACGTTTGCACACTTGGCTTGGGGTGACCTAGAGACCCGCGGAGTCGACCAACATGCAGACATCGATTCGTATCGCATGGGAGGCTCGGTTGAGTATCTTGCCCAACACATTTACCTCGTCGCAGCCGGCGGTGCTGGTACCCAGGATTACGAAGTTCGTCGCTCACTGAGCGCCCTAGACGGATCCGACTTTGCCGAAAGCCGGTTTGATGGCTCGTCGCAATTCGGTTACTTCGAAATTGGCACACTGTTCTCACACGCCGCGACACTTTGGAGTCCTTACCTCGCGCTGCATTCGACACGTGTCGAACTCGACGCGATCCGTGAAACCGGCGATGACGATTTCGCCCTGACCAACGATGGCGGCTCAGGCGAATCGCTTCGCAGCGTACTGGGAATGTCGCTCAACCAATCCGCACCGACGCCACTTGGGATCGCCACTACTCGTCTACGATTCGGATGGATGCACGAATATCTGGACGAATCCGAGACGTTTGTATCGCAAGTCGCCAACGGCGGCACCGCGACGGGGTCGCTCGAAGACCGAGGCGTCATGGCAGGCGATGACTGGGTGATCTTGCGTGCCCAGGTCGACATGGGCGTTCTGCTGGGCGGCCAATTCACGGTGGCCTATCAAGGGCAAGCCAACAGCGATTCTTCGTTCAACTCGCTATTGGCCGGAACTCGCTGGATCTTCTAGACCCGGCAGTCTGCTGTTCTGCCCGCTGCCCCACTTCGTGAGACGGTTGACTTCGTCAGCCGTTTTGGTCAACGCGGCGAAGGATTTTTCAGGCAGCTGCCTTCGCCAGAAGGTCGTGAATCACATTTGCGCGGCTACGATCCACGCTTGTCCACGCTCTGGCAAGCGTAGCCACGAAACGCATTTTCTCCGTGGCGAGATGCTCTCGAAACGTTTGACGAGCTCCGCTGAACCGCGGCTAACGTTGCAGCTTTTTTCAAACCCATTGAGCAGAGATCGTGATACGATAAGTGAGCAACATCACCGGCACTTTGCCACAACCGTGACGGTCGTGATTGCAAATCGTCCTTGATAACAAGGGCTGATTGCTAGGCCATTAATAGACGTTGTCAACGAGAGCCGATTTAATGCCCACCTCGTCAAATTTCATCTTGCTGCCGTTTCCCGCCACCACTCGTGTCAGGAAGTCCCCCCCACGATGGCGTGACGAGCCTGCCGAAGCGAATGTCAACCGCTCGCGTTTTTGGTTTCAGAATGCGAAACCACCGCTCACTTGCGACGGCAATCAGACGTCAGCGGTAAGCGTCACCCCTTATTCGTTTCAGCAAATCAAGGATCGCGTCGTCAACGCGCCCGCCTGGTTACTGAGCACGATCTTTCACCTCGTCCTGCTGCTGATCTTGGCGTTCATCACGATTTCGCCTGAGACGGTCCAAGGAATCATGTTGACAATCACGCCGGCGTCGGCACAGTCGAAGCCGGAATTTGTCGAGTTTTCGATCGCCCCCATGCCGCAACTCGACGATGCTTTGGTTGCATCGGACAGCAACGTCGGCTTCGAAACACAGGTCGATGTGGCACCGCTGTTTCATGAGATCGCGGTTACTCAGCCGTTGCCATTTGATTCTGAATTGCCAGCGGTCAATCCCTTTGCCCAACTTCCAAAGACCTCCGGCGCGGCGATTGGCAATGTTCCAAACGCAAGTCAAGCGGTGTCGATGTTCCGTGGCCGCACGGGAGAAATGAAAAAGGTGCTTTTGGCCAAATACGGAGGCACCCAAGTGACCGAGGATGCCGTGGCCCTTGGATTGGCATGGCTGATACGTCAACAACGAACCGACGGCAGCTGGAGCTTGCGAGGCCCCTACCGTGACGGCAGTTTGATGGAGAACGAAACCGCAGCCACGGCGATGGCGATGATTGCCTTGATGGGCGCCGGCAACACTCACCGTAGCGGAAAATACGAGCGGCAAATGCTGAAAGCGGCCCAGTGGCTTGTCAAGCAACAAAACCGAGTCGGCTTCATGGCCGAACGAGCGAACCCGCACGAGAAAATGTATGCCCAAGGACTAGCCACGATCGCGTTGTGTGAACTTTATGGCATGACGCATGACTACTGGTTAAGACCGTATGCACAATTAGCATGCGATTTCGGCGTGGATGCCCAATCGCCTCAAGGTGGATGGCGTTACCAACCCAAATTTGATTCCGACACGTCAGTGACCGGATGGTTCTTGATGGGGCTCAAAAGTGGCGAAGCCGCCGGTTTGGATGTGGATCGCTACGTGTTCATGAACATCGAAAAGTACTTGGATACCGTTGGCGGAGGAGGCTATGACCAAGGGTATGGGTACCAAGTGGGCGAAGTGGCGACACGTTCGATGACGGCTGAGGGATTGTTGATTCGCCAATACTTGGGATGGCAGCGAAATCGGCCGGAGATGTCGCATGGGCTCGGTGGGTTTGTCGCCCGAGATCCCATCGATCGTCGTGACATGGACGTTTATTACTGGTACTACGCCACGCAAGCACTGCACCACTACGGCGGTCCGCTGTGGGAGGAATGGAACGAGAAAATGCGAGTCGAATTGCCGGCGATGCAGGAGAAAAACGGTGGCGAACGAGGCAGCTGGTCTCCGCTGACCGATGCGTGGGGAGCCTTCGGGGGGCGTCTCTACACGACTTGCTTCTCACTTTACTCGCTTGAGGTTTATTACCGGCACATGCCGCTGTATGCAGGACAAGCTCCCGCGGCGGCAGAAGTCGATAACGAGTAGCGAAACGTCACGTGTGACGGCTGGCGCTCTCTGGTGTCACCGACCGCAACTCTTGGAAGCGTGTTGATTTAATCCAAGTCCAAATCGCAACCGTGAGCCGTGGACCAGCACCGGGTACTGCGTGGTACCCGGCCGCTGACGCGTCGCAGCTCAATAAATCAACAAGCCGTTGGCGAGTGCTGCTACCCAATAATCACGGTGACGATTCTCGCGTCGCCGAAGCAAGCGAAGAGACAGGCAATCCAGGCACCACTTTCAGCGTAGGCCTGAGGTCCGTTGCATCGTTCGACAGAACACGCTCGGGTCCGACAAAGTACGTATGGTTGTCTGCGACGATCAAGTTGAACGTCTCGACCGGTTCGTCTACCAGCTCAATCGACTCGATCTTGCTGGTGCCGGTGGCATGACGCAAAATCATCCCCACTTCGAGTTCCTTGGTCCGCAGCCACCCTTGGCCGGCGACCCACCAATAGTGGCCAAGTGTCGATTGGATCTCGCCGCCCGCGGTTGCAAAACGCATGGTTTTCGCTGGAGGCCGCTTCGTCGTTTGCAGCACGGGTTTCAACGCCAACTCGCCGGTCTCCACATCTTGCGACAGCACCAAATCGCCCGTGCGAATCGACTCCACCGACTTCGGACCGCATTCGGTTTGCACCTGAGTCCCCGCGATCAGACATTCGCAAGTTCGCAACGCCACCAACTGCGAGAACTGCATCGTGTAAACTGTATTCCTGCGATCTTGGTCGTACTTGACGTCATACCGCTTGTTCTCCGCGCCGTAATCCATTGCCTCGTTGTAGCGATCCCACCAATCCCACCAAGCCACAGCGTTTCGTTCCATTCCCTCACCTGAAACCGCTTGCAGCACCTCGTAAACCCGCGATTCATTGCGTGCCTTTTCCCGATTCTGTTCAGCCGTCTCCCTACGCGCCTGATCGGATTGCCGCTGGATATCTCGTTGCAAAGCTTGGCTGGCGACCGCGTTTTTCCCGACATTCAAATCAACAATCGAGATCCGAGCGTTGGTTCGCAACGCGTTGGCTTGAGAGAGTTGGTCGGTGATGACCACTCGCGTATTTGCTTGAACCACATTGTCAACAATGGCAACTTGCTCGACATCCTGAAGCTCGCGAGATTTCACAATCCTTAGTACTTCCTCGCCATTGGGACGAGTGAAGGTTTGATGCCGAAGCACAATATCTCCCGAAAGCGACTCGAGCAGGCTCGGAACATAAAACGCCATCCGATATTCTTTCAGTCCTGCAATCGCCGCCTGGCCGCTTTTTGACGCCGGATCCTTGACCGCGATTTCCGTCAAGGCATTACATGCTTGCCGGCTACGTCCATTTTTGATCGCTTCGACAAACGGAAATGCCAAGTCGTCGGGAAGCTGCAGTGCCGCCAGCTTTAATGCATACACCGCCGAGGGATCCTCGAGTTGCCGCAACTCTTCAAGCGTTTTCAATTTCCCCTTTGCATCCGAGCCAGAAATCGCAGCTACCCACTGTTTCACTTTAGGCAACCAAGTTTTGGCTTGCTTTGCCAATTCCTTTGATTGCCGTTTTGCCTCACGAATTTCGTCTTTCGATAACCATTGACCGTTGACGAGTTGCTGCCCCAACTTTGCCCTTGCCGCTCGGTCGTCAGGGTTCAGCGCCACGACACCTTGCCAATGTGCCCTCGCCTGAGCATCCAATTGGTTGGTTTCCGCCCAGCGGGCTAGGTGGCGATGAGCCTCGATATCAAGGTCCCCTTCACCTCGTTGTTGCACGTATTGCCTTAAGCGAAGCGTTAACCGCTCGGCATTTAGCTGATCAAGCCCCACCCACTGACCATCGACAAAGACCTGCCCTGCGTGCCAGCGGGCTGCATCGGGGTTCTGCGACAATTCCATCAACGCCGTTCGGTCCGTTAATTGCCCCTTGGCTTCGGCTTCCAAAGCCGCCCGCACCGGATCGCTCGAAGTTTCGAGTTCGGCTGCTCCGGCAGAACCGCTAAGCAAAACGCCGCCAAGCAGCAATCCAAGACGCCACGCGAATTGTTTGACGCTTGCGCAGCGCATCGTTACCGTAACCATAGTTGGATGCCTCTATTTCGATGAAAGTGACGAGGGGAGCCTAGTGATGGCAAAGACCGACCTTTTCCCAATCATAAGGGTCTGCACCCGAGGAGGCAATCGAATTCCCGTTCGCTTCCGAATCGAACTCGTTGTGGTGCTGGTCCTTTGCGGTTTTATCCACCCCAATCCTAGCCATTCCCAACCACCAATGCAGAAAGACGGGAAAATTGCTGCATTGCAAGGGATCCATCGCGAGTTTCATCAGCACCAGCAGCGCAAACCGCTGCTCGCTCAGGAATTACAGCGAATTCAATCCACGCTTAGAGAAACGGAACGCGATTTCGAATCGGTCCGCGAAGAGGCGTTGAAGAAGCAAATCAGTTGGCAGTTGTTGCAAATCGAGGAGGACCAGAGGCTCGCAGAACTCGAGGCGAGCGACATTCCCCTTTTTGATATTCGGAATCGCCGCATTGTAGGCCGACGTACTAACTTAACCGACCAAGCGTCGCCAAACGATCGGCTTATCCTGCTGAATCTGCAACTAACGCAGAATGACCAAATCGCTTCCGCAGCCGCCCTCTCTCAACTTGACGCCGCGTCTCGGCTCGTCATTCAGCGTCGACTGAAGGCTTTCCAGGACGGTGCAAAGTGGCAACAAGACGTCATCCAGTGGCGACAACAAGGGCCTCAGTTTTTCGAACGCTATTGGCGATTCACCGACCCCAGTCGCATCTGGACTCGCAGCGAGTGTGAGTCCTTGCTATCGACGTTTCAAACCGATGCGATCGATGACTATCCAGCGATCATCGCCGAGGCACTGCTACAAGAACGAATCGGCTATCACGACGAGGCATTGGAAAAGCTAAACTTCGTCATCCAAGCCAACACGCCGCTGCATTTTCTTGCAATCGCTGCCCGCAGTACTGTCTACACGTCGCTCGGCGAAACTCGAAAAGCCAAGATGGACATGTTGACGGCCTACAAGGCGGATCGAGCAAACCCTTACATCCGTTTTCTGCGGGCACGCCAACTTGCGGCTGCGGAGGACTTGAGCACCGCGGAAAGCGAATTGTCGGGTTTACTGAAAACGCCCGAGTTGGAATTGGACGCGCGGCGTCTGCTGGCCGTAATCTACTCCCTACGCGCTTCGGACATTCCACGTCTCGCATTCAAAGCCAAAGAACAAGCGATGCTGGTGAGCGAATTCAGCAAGGATGCCGACTGGTACTCGCAGCTTTTGCTGGCGATCGCCTCGAGTGTCTCGGACGAACCCAATTTCGCGGCGCTGTATGCCGACAAATCGGTTTGGCTCGCTCACGACGAACAAAAGGCGTTTGCGGAATCGATCGCCAAAACCATCAAAACCAACGCACCGCTGCAGTGGAATTTCCAGCGACGATAAATCGCGGTGCTGGCTCAAACCACATTCGCCCGTGCCGGACGCTCTGCCTGCACTTCCATAAATGCGATATCGCTCGGCGGACTTGCTACTTAAATAGATGACATGTAAAGTTCGAGGCACTGTTTGAGAACGCATCAGAGGCGGAAACTTGGTAGCGGAATTCGTGAACGGCTTGTTGATTTATTGAAGTTTCCTGCGGCAAGGGTCGTAGGATGGACTTCCTAGTCCGTCAATGGTGGATTCGACGGACTAGGAAGTCCATCGTACGACTAAATCAACAAGCCGTGAAGAATTTCGATTTCCCAAGGGGGGATGCCATGCTGCCGAAAGTCTTGACGACTTCCGCTACGGTGTTCAGACAGAGCCTTGGCATATCCCGCATCCGATGAGGTAATCCGCTTTGGCTACTCGCAACCTAAGTCGCGAACTGAAAAAGAAAAAGCCGTTTGAATCGGTCGAACAAGAAGCGATGCTGAGTGTAATGCGGACCAGCGATTTGCTGGAAAATCGCTTAGCGAGACTGCTTCGCCAATACGCGCTGACACCGTCGCAATACAACGCGATGCGGATCATGCGAGGCGAAGCCAAACCGATGCCCTGCCTAGAGATCGCCGAGCGAATGATCCAGGTCGCGCCGGCGATCACGCGGGTGGTCGATCAATTGGTCGACCGTCAACTGGTCGCCAAGGAACAATCAAGCGAAGATCGCCGCGTTTTCCTGGTCCATCTCACCACGGCAGGAAAATCATTGCTGCGAAAAATCGACACCCCGATCGAGCAGTTACATCGCACCCTACTGGGCCATGTTCCTGCTGCCGAATTGAAATCGCTGATCACGACGCTGGCCAGGGCGCGGCAAGGAATCCCAGACTAAGAAAAATTTTTTACTAAAAACCAATAGTTTACATGTAAGGCTTTCGCGTCGCGGCGGTATTCCATCTCAGACCTAAGCCCTCCTCCCCCGCGATACAAAGGAAATACGATGAACGCGTCCCGACGAAACATGCTTTCGATGACGGCAGCAGGGCTGATTCAGATCGCCGCAAAACCTGCGGTGACGCTGGCCGATGAACCCACGAGCAGCGATTGGTTGGTCCGCCAAGCGGCCGAGCGAGGGCACACCGATTTGGGTTGGCTAAAAAGTTTCCACTCGTTCTCGTTCGGTGGCTACTACGATCAACGACACATGGGATTTCGCAGTCTGCGCGTCATCAACGATGACAAAATCGCGGCGGGGCGAGGGTTCCCAACGCACCCGCACCGTGACATGGAAATCATTTCCTATGTGCTCGATGGATCGTTACAGCACAAAGACAGTACGGGCAAAGGAGCCATCATCACGCCGGATGACATTCAAATGATGTCCGCTGGTACGGGAATCACCCACAGCGAGTACAATCCGTCGCCCACCGAGGCGAATCACTTTCTGCAAATCTGGATCCAACCTGCGATGCGTGGCGTGCAGCCGCGGTATAGCGAGAACAAGGTGACCGACGACCAGAAAACGAACCAGTGGAATTTGATCGCCGGGCCCGACGGTTCGCACGCGGCAGTGGGGATTTATCAAGACGCCAAAATCTTCGCCAGCAAATTGCTGGCGAACGAAAGCCTCGACTACACGCTTGAGCGAAATCGACATGCATGGTTACAAGTCGCCACGGGCGAGGTGACCGTCAATGGGACCACACTCGCAGCGGGCGACGCGGTGGCGTCGAGCCGAGCGACATCGCTTCACGTCACGGCGAACCAATCGAGTGATGTGCTCCTGTTTGATCTGAGTTGAGATCACGACCGTACCACCACTTCGCCAGCGAACCTAACTCGCTGGCAACTTTGTCGACTTCGAAAAACCAACGTTCACACTTTCCATCCCTGCAGAGCAAACCATGTCCAAACTGCTTTACATCGAATCGTCTCCCCGCAAAGCACGCTCGAAATCGATTCGAGTTGCCAATGCTTTTCTTGACGCCTACAAATCGGCCAACCCCGATGATGAAATCCTGACGATCGACCTCTGGAAAAAGAAGCTTCCCGAATTCGACGGTGACACAATCGACGCGAAATACCAAGTACTACATGGCCAAGGGCATGATGCGAGTCAGGCCAAAGCATGGCAAAGCGTCGTCGACGTGATTGACGAGTTCAAATCGGCCGACAAGTATTTAATCAGTCTTCCGATGTGGAATTTTGGAATTCCCTACAAGTTGAAACACTATATCGATGTGATCGCTCAGCCAGGCCAGACGTTTAGTTTTTCGCCCGAGACCGGCTATAGCGGATTGGTCACTGGCAAACCTGTTGCGGTTGTCTACGCTCGTGGCGGCGCTTATGGCAGCGAGCAAACCCAGGGGATGGATTTTCAAAAGACGTACCTAGAGTTGATACTGGGATTTGTCGGATTTACGCATATCCATTCGGTGGTGGTCGAGCCCACTCTCGCAGGGCCTGACGATGTTGCCGCGACCGAAGCCGCTGCGGTCCAGGTGGCAACGGAAATTGCTTCTACTTTCTGACTTGCTGTTTCACAACTAGCGCTGAACGACGATCAGCGCAGCCACTTTTCCCTGGTCCCTTCACTCACTTAGGATCTTTCCAATGTTACTTGCGTCTGCTAAACAAATTTCCGTCGGTTTACTTGTCCTGCGTGTCGCGTTCGGCCTATTCATGCTCGTGCATGGGATCCAGAAGGTGATGGGATTCAGCGCGATGTCCGACGCCTTTCCCGACCCGATCGGAATGGGCAGCCAGCTCAGTTTGATCATGGCGATTGGTGCCGAGGTTGGCTGCTCGCTGCTGTTGATCTTGGGCTTGGGCACACGCTTGGCACTGTTACCGCTGGCCTTCACGATGGTGATCGCGCTGTTCGTGGTGCATGGTGACGATCCATGGAAAGTCAAAGAATTGGCTGCCATCTATCTAACCACCTACGCCGCGTTGTTCATCACCGGCCCAGGCGAATGGTCGCTCGACCATAAGTTTTGGGGCGGTGGCAAAGCAAAGTAACACTGCCAATTAGCGCCAAGAAGAAGCACAGCGAAGTCATCGCGAAATGACATGGGTCAGGCGACATCGCAATCGCGTCGGCGTTTGGGTTAAACCCAACGCCGTTGCGAGTGGAGTCTATCGCCGACGGGTGCCGCGAGCGCGAACCCAAAGTAGACGACGTCGGGCGTTAACCACTGATCAGCTTTAGCAGATCGCCGATCGTGCGATGGGCTTCCAGCGGATGACGGAGCGATTCGTCGGTCAACACTTGATAGTGATTCTTGCGGCCCACCTTCTCTCGGCGAAGGAACCCCTCGTCTTCGAGATCTTGGATGATCCGCTGGACTCCTCGCTCGGTGATACCGACTCGCAAGGCGACCTCGCGTAACACCATATCGGGATGACTGTACAGCACGATCAGCACGTGGGCGTGATTGGTTAGAAAGTTCCAGCGGCTGGTTTCACCGCTTGCTGGTAACGGGCGTGATGGTTTGGCCGTCTTGCTCATTTCGAAAAGTCGTTGCCGGAGCGATAAGTCACGAGATGGGGATGCCGACCAGTATATCGCCAGAAAGACGAAAGTAAATTCACGAAAACGTTTTCGCTAGTCATCCCGCCGTTTCACGATCCCCCCTCGTGTTTTTCCCCGTTTTCCGCATGAAGATCTTGCAAGCAAAAGGCGAATATCAATTGACGACAAATTTGTCGCGTAATAAACTTCGTGTGACCTCGATGGTCCCCAAATAACGTCCATTTGTTACCGCTCTGTGAAGCTTGGCGTCGTTACCGCGGTTGACTCTTTCGACCCCATCACGTTTATGCACGAACCCGACTCGAGTCTCGTTTTGCAAAATTCTGTTACGCCGCAAACGCATGCGCTCAGTGAAGAGACTTTGTTCCGAGTTCTGACGCACATCGGGTTGGCGATGGGCGTGCCGATCCAGCGTTCCGACGTGCAGGCCAGTGGCGACCATGCGGACACCCAGCCTGGCGATCCGTTAGCCCGTCTGTTGGCCAGCGCGAAGCATGCTGAGCTGATTTTGAGTGAGACAAAATTTACAACGCCTCAAGAGTTGTTCGGTTTTGTCCAGGAACACTTCCCAATCCTGATCGTGCACAGCGATGGTCGATTTGATGTGCTCGAAACGGTTTCGGGACGTACGATCCAAGGATGTGAAGTTAGCGATCTTCCCGCGACGCCTGTATCGACTCGGTCGCGGAGCTACAGCAAGTCGCAGCTTCGCAGTTGGCTCCAATCGGATACTCCGCCGCGTTGTTTTGCGTGCCGAAAAGAATTGCCATGCGTCTCGATCTCGGCAGCTCGCACCGCACGCGATTCATTCACGTCGGACTTGCATCCCCACGATCACCATCCCACGCCGCTCCGCCGCTTTCTTGGTTTGTTGTACCTCGATCGCCGCGACATCTTCACGGTCGGATTGTTTGCATTCGTAGCGGGAGTCCTCGCGTTAGCAACACCGCTGGCCGTGGAATCGTTGGTCAATGTCGTCAGCTGGGGCACCTACTTGCAGCCGCTGATTGTGTTGGGGGTGATGCTGTTGACGTGTCTCGGTATCGCCGGGGTGCTGAAGGTCTTGCAAGCCATCGCGGTCGAATTGATTCAACGGCGTCAGTTCGTTCGCATTGTCGGCGACTTGGCGCACCGATTTCCGCGAGTCAACCAGACGTCGTTGGTCGGCGAGTTTCCTCGTGAGCTTGCCAATCGCGTCTTTGACATCATGACGATCCAAAAAGCAACCGCGGTGCTGTTGATGGACGGCGTGACGATTGTCTTGACGACGGTGCTCGGGTTGTTCTTGCTGGCGTTTTACCATCCGTTCTTGCTCGGTTTTGACATCGTGCTGGTGATCTCGATGATTTCGATCACATGGATACTTGGCCGCGGTGGAATCGAAACGTCGATTGACGAATCGAAAACGAAATACCGGGTGGCTCATTGGTTGCAAGATGTGATCGCTTCGCCATCGGTATTCAAGTTGGGCGGAGGCGAAACGTTGGCGGTGCAACGCGCGAACCAGTTGACGGCCCAGTACGTCGCCGCGCGGCAGCTTCAATTTCGCGTGGTGATTCGGCAAGTCGTGTTTGCCATTTCGCTGCACGCAATTGCGTCGACCGTTCTGCTTGCGTTGGGCGGATGGTTGGTGATTGACGGCCAACTAACACTTGGCCAATTGGTGGCAAGTGAATTGGTGGTGACGGTGGTCGTTGGGGCTTTTGCTAAAGCCGGTAAGTCGATCGAAAAGTTCTACGACTTGATGGCGGGCATTGATAAGGTAGGCCACTTGATCGATTTACCAGTGGATGTCCGTCAAGAACCGGCGGTATTGCCCAGTGGGCCTGCCGAGATTCAGTGGAGCGATCTTGTCTTGGATGGAGGATTATCCAAATCGAAGGTGCCCGCGGCCACGATCGATGCCGGCAGCCGAGTGGCGATTGTCGGTGACGATACCAATGGTCGATCGTTGTTGGCGCGGGCGCTAGCCGGAATCACAAGCCCGATCGAAGGCACCGCTCAAGTCGCCGGTCACGACCCCGTTCACGCAGCCGCCACCGGCGAAGGTCGGTTCTTAGCCTACGCCGGTGCGAATGACTTGTTTCATGGAACGCTTCGTGAGAATCTGGACTTGGCTCGCAGCGGCATGACCGCGCACCGGCTCCGCGATGCACTTAAGAGTGTCGGATTGTTGGACCTCGTGCTGCAGATGCCCGATGGATTGCAGTCGCGACTGCAAACCCACGGCTATCCGTTAAGCGATATCGAATCGCGACAATTGGTATTGGCGCGCGCGATATTGATGCAGCCTAAATTGTTGATCGTCGATGGGTTGCTGGACGATTTGTCAAGCGAAGATCGTCATACCATTTGGCAGACGCTTGCCGCCGACAACGCTCCGTGGACCCTTGTTGTTACGACCAATCGCCAGGACGTTGCCGAGTTGTGTGAAATCCAAATTGCCGTTCGCAAAGCGGCCTAGCCCGCGCCAATCCAGATTAACGTTTTACCGCCCTTACCGCTGATGCAATTATGTTAAGCGAATTCTCAAATCAAGAAGACTTCTCGACCATGCAAATGGTGCGAACCGGGAACTTCATCCGGCGGTGCGGTCGCGTCACCTTCGTTGCACTCGTCATCGCCGTGGTCGCGTTGTTGTTTGTGCCTTGGCGGCAAACTGCGCGTGGCATCGGAACCGTCGTCGCGCTGGATCCGCAAGAACGACCACAGCCGGTGATGAGCCCGTCCAAAGGGGTGGTCAGCTACGTCAAAGAGGGGCTGCGTGAAGGAAGCTACGTGCAAAAGGGCGAATTGCTGCTGCGGCTCACTCCCTTTGCGGCCGAAGGAGTTTCCCAGCTGGAATCGCAAATCTTTGCTGCCGAATCGAAAAAGGCATCTGCAATCTCAGGTCTCGAAGTCGCGAAGCAGGCCGCGGCGCTTCAGGAAAGCAGCGGCAAGAACTTGGCTCAATCGCTGAAGCAAGATTACCTCGCAGCGAAACAAAAATGGGAACAAGCCAAAGACGAAGTTACATCGCTCCAAGCCGAACTGTCGGACAAACGCAACCAATTGAGGATCGCCGAAGAGGTTGCGACCCGCGGTTTGGTTTCGAAAGAAGAATTGTTCTCCAAACGCCAAGCGGTTGAGTCGCAGCTTGCCAAACTGAATAAAGCCGAGAACGCCGTCCACGAACAATCGGCAGTCCTGCTTTCCAAAGAAGAAGAAATCGAAGCCAAACTGCAAGAGATCGATATTAAGAATCGAGACGCCAGCCAGAAAGTGCTCGAGCAGATGCAGAAGATCAATGTGATCGAAAAGGAAATACTCGAGCTGAGAAACAAGCGAGGCGAGCTGGACCGGTTAGAGGTGACGGCCCCCCGCAGTGGTTATATCCAACAGTGGTACGGCGTGACCGGAAGCGACACGATCAAGGAAGGCGACCAATTGTTTGTGATCGTCCCAGAGACCGATAACTTGGCGGTCGAAATGAAAGTCAGCGGCAACGACATGCCTCTGCTGAAAGTCGGTGACCGGGTGCGATTGCAATTCGAGGGCTGGCCTGCGGTACAGTTTGTTGGCTGGCCTTCGGTCGCCGTCGGCACGTTTGGCGGCAAAATCAACCGGGTTTTCCCCACTGATGACGGATTTGGAAATTTTCGCGTGGTTGTGACGCCTGACAATCACTTTCCGCGGGAGGATGGTTGGCCGGATGACCGATACTTACGTCAAGGAGTACGCACCAATGGATGGGTGCTGCTGAAACAAGTTCCACTCGGCTACGAAATATGGCGTCAACTCAACGGATTTCCCCCGGTCGTCGCGACCAACGAACCGAACGCGCCAAAGGACAAGGCGCAGAAAGTGAAACTACCCAAACTTTGACCTTTGCCGCTGGCTCGGTGGCCCGCCGATGGCAAAATGCTTGCATGAAAGCTGGTACAGCACGTCTTGGTGTATCGCGTCCAGGTGCATCGCGTCCAGGTGCATCGCGTCCTGGTGCATCGCGTCCTGGTGTATCGTGTGCTGGTGCATCGTGTGCGGAATCCCTCACCCGCAGCGGCACAAGATCGGTTTTAGCTAGCATACTGCTGCTCCATTTCGCCTTGGCTACTAGCGTCAGCGCCCAGGTTGTCCAGCTTGCCCCCGAGCACTCGTTTGCTCAGTTTTTGATGTTGGTGGAAGACGACATCGAGCAAATCGACGCACCAAACGACGAATCGCTTGCCAATGGACAACGCCAGAGCAACACGGCTTCCGCATCCCCCGAAATTTCGCTGGACGCGGCTGGATCGAATCAGGCGGCTGGTTCAAATCAGGCGGCTAGCTCACTCGACGCGGCGCGACAGGGCCTGGCGACAACCGGCGACCCGACCTTAACGTTGGCGGATGTCTTCGCCAGTTTGTACCGATCGTATCCTGAGATCCAGCGAGCGCGACAAGAGCCAACGATCGCCAGCGGCCAGCTCATGTCTGCCTACGGCGAGTACGACACCAAGTTCCGTGCCGAGTCGATTTCGGAGCCAACCGGGTTTTACGAAAACTATCGCAACGGCCTTAGCCTTGCTCGGCAAACATGGTGGGGAGGGTACGTTTCGGCTGGCTATCGCATCGGCCGCGGTTTTTATCAACCTTGGTACAAGGAACGCCAAACCGACGACGCGGGCGAGTTCAAGCTGGCGTATGTGCAACCTCTATTGCAAGGGCGCGCGATTGACCCCGAGCGTGTTGCCGTGTTCCAAGCCACGCTTGCGCAACAGGCCGCAGGTCCGATCATCCAGCAAACGATCTTGGATATTTCGCGGGATGCCGCTGCGGTCTATTGGGACTGGGTTGCGATGGGCAGCATCCTGCAAGCTCAACGCGAACTGCTTTCGCTTGCTGAACGCCGCGGCGAGCAATTCGACGTGGGAGTAAAAGCAGGCAAGTTCGCCGAAATCGACTTGATTTTGAATCAACAACTGATTGCCGAACGCAAAGCAAAAGTTTTAGAGACCGAACAGAAGTTCCGTGCAACCTCATTCAAACTTGCACTCTATCTTCGTGATGCCGCCGGTCAACCGATGGTGCCCAGCGACGCTTGGTTGCCGCAAAAATTCCCGGTCATTCAACCGCCACCCGCGAGCGACTTTCAAGCCGATTTGGCCGCCGCACTAAGCCGGCGTCCCGAACCGCAGCTGCTGCAGTTCGAAATGCGAAGCGTCCAACTCGATCGTCGCTTGGCGCACAACGAATTGCTGCCGAGATTTGATTTCATCAGCGAGGCGTCGCAAGACATGGGGGAACCTGCCACCAAGTCCGATGACAAGGGCGAATTTGAATTGGTCATTGGCTTTACCAGCGAGGTGCCAATCCAACGACGCAAAGCACGCGGCAAGATCCAACAAACCAACGGCAAAATCGTTCAGATCAACGAGAAGCTACGCTTGACTCAAGACAAGATTGCCAACGAGTTGCAGATCGCGCATAACGCACTACAACTTTCGTCGCAAATCGTCGAACAAACCGAGGTCTCGCTTCGCACCGCACTCGAAACGCTTGACCGTTATCGGTTCGCGTTTGAGAAAGGGAAAATCGATCTGATCTATTTGAATCTGCTTGAGGGCAAAGCGAATGAGACCGAGATCAAACTGGTCGAGGCTCAGCGGAATTGGTTTGCTGCGCTGGCCCAGATGCAGATCGCACTCGGCTTGGATCCGCTAGACCAAGCAATGGTGGTTTCATCGCTTCCCGACAGCGACATGCCTGGCCCTGGCCATCTTCCCGAGCCCGAACTGCCCCAACCCGACGTGATGGAACGCGACTGGCAACTGCACTCGGGTTCGCCCCCAGCTGACGCGACGGATCAGTAGCGTCTTGCCCCCCAAAAAAGCGAGCCAGGCTTGCGATCCGAATTAACCGAGTCCAGATGGATCGTGGCCTTTCTCCGCCGGCGTCCTTTCCTAGCCGCTTGATAGTTCCTTAGCCACTTGATCCGTCGCCGCTAGCGACGTTTGTGGGTTGATTGCGACCGATTGATAACGACTCTCAATAACGGGTCGATTGCGATTTAAAAGCATCTTTGTGATTCAATTCGCAACAAGCGGATTCACGCTTGTCACTCGCGGATGACGCCGATAGAGTCCAAATAGAAGCCTCGGCCTTTAGCAAATCTGCAGCCCGCATGCTTCTCGCCCCCTTACAATTCACACGGAACACGTTTTGCACGTCTCCCGTCCATTCAACGACACTCTTCACTAGGAAACACGATCATGTCCAATGACGCCGTAATCACCCAGCTCAACGAAATTCTTAAGCACGAATGGACGGGAGTCGCCCAGTACTCGCAAGCCTCGTTCATCATCGAAGGCCCATGGCGTGAGGTCTATTCGTCCAAGTTTGAAGAGGATGCTGAAGAGTCGTTCAATCACGCCAAGTTGATCGGAAACAAGATCGTCGCGCTCGGTGGCGTTCCGGTCGCTCAGCGAAACGAGATCAAACAAACACGCGACCTACGCGAAATGCTCGAAAATGCATTGGCGTTCGAGTCCAAGGCGGTTGAAATGTACGAAAAGGCATTGGAATTGGCCGAAGGAACCCGTTCGCTCGTCGTCTTCCTCGAAGACATCTTGCTGCAAGAGCAAGAAGGGGTGGACGAATACTCGAAACTGCTCCGCGAAAGCGCTGCCGCCGACGCCCAATTGTCGGCTCGCAAGTCCGGCTAAACGGCTCGCGTAAAGCTCAGGCCTTTCAGCATCGACGTCGGAACGAAGTGCGTGGATTTTGTAGCGGTGCGGCGCGAGCCGCCCGATCGAAATCGAGCGTTTTTCTCGCTGCAACCGGACGGCTCGCGCCGTGCCGCTAACATAGCGATGGCAAAAAGCTTACGCCGTTTTCGTTGCCGCGGCGAACGATAGAATCGACTGACCGCTCTCTTCGCGGTCGGTCGGCTGGATGTCTTGCAGCGTTTGGCTGCAAACGCGAGCCAACGGCAGCCCCAAAACGTTCTTCAGCCCGCTGAACTCCGATCGCGTTAATTCCAGCGATTGTTGAGTGAACCAGCCAACATTCGACGAAAACGTT
Source organism: Novipirellula caenicola (assembly GCF_039545035.1). NCBI lineage: Bacteria > Pseudomonadati > Planctomycetota > Planctomycetia > Pirellulales > Pirellulaceae > Novipirellula > Novipirellula caenicola. The sequence continues at coordinate 212,177 of NZ_BAABRO010000006.1, read as the reverse complement.
TCTGTCCTCAGCTCAAATGGCTTGGCGTGTCGCTCACGAAGCACCAACAACACACGATGTCCGTCGGAAGAATTGACGACGCCGAGAATTTGTTCGGTAAGGGGCATTTGGCTCTCAAGTGGTGGAACGGCCGGAATTGGTCGATGGCCCAGTGCTCCACTATTCTGCACCAAATCGCCCCCCCGTCAATGCGTTATTGAGAACCATTTGCAATAGAGGACGCTTTTGAGCAGAAATCCCCCCAATTGACACTGAATGGCTCTCGGCCGAGGAATTGGTCTTCACCTTGCCTAAGGCTAGCTCGGCGTCGTTGACAGCGTTCCGCCCGGCAATTCGCCGCAGGCCTGCAGGGCCAGGATCGCAAAGGCGCTGCCCGCATTGGAGACAAGATTGCTGCACTCATTGACCGGAGATCGCGTAAACCACATGCCGTTTTCTCGCTGATTCGCTTTCAGCCACGCGATTCCGCGTTGCAGCCGCGCGTCGTCCGGCGGCAATCCGAGTTCCCGCGCGATGACGATCACAAGCCCCGTTCCATAACCGTCGCTGGTCTCGGTCTGCAGCGGTCGGTCGTCGGGCCGGACCAGGTCTTTCCAGTCCGTGAGAAGTCCCGCAGTTGACCAACCGCCGTCATCAAGTTGCAGGGCGAGAAGTTCTGCGAGCGTTTCGTCTCGATCCGATTCGCTGGCGATGCCGTCGACTCGGACCGAACCCCACGCAAGCATCGCACGGTGATGCAGCGATTTCGGCGGATTGCCATCCAAATACTTGCGAAGCTTTTCTAGCCCCGATTGCGATTGCGGAGTATCGGAGTAGCCATTCGGGGCGATGCCGACAGCCAACGCAGCGAGGGTGACGCCGTAGTGATCGTCAATCTCTAGCGGCGCGTAATCACAGTCGGGCCAATTCCATCCACCATCAGTTCGCTGCGTCGTCCACATCATGTCGAGCGTTTCTCGTGCGACATCGCTCAGTTTGCCAGTGGTTTGCAAGTCATTCCAAGTCAGCCCCGTCGCGACAACGATCGTCCAGAAACCTTGACCCTCGGAAGGCATCCGCTGCTGCCAACGCACCCGGCGATAATCTTCGTAAAACCGGCGGACTTCGCCCGAGTCCGGCAACACCGACTTCAGTGCCGGGCGTGCGGCCAAGTAGAACAGATTGGTATGACAGGTGGCACACTTTTTCGTCTTCTGCCAATTCAGAGCGGAACGATCCAAGTATTGTGCCGCCGTTGTGGCCGAAAACGTTTTCGAGATTGGTTCGCTCGCCGAGATCACGGGCAAGCCTTCGTCAACGTCATTCAAGGTGATTGGCGGCTCCGCACTAGCGGATCTGCTAATCCACAGAGTGCCAATCATCAGCAATGCAGCGACTCGCTTCGATAGGATCAGTCTCATCGCGGCAGGTTCCTTTGTGAGGGTGGGAGACATCCAGTGTATCGTTTTCTCACCCTGCAAGTGGACCGCTTACGCGTCAAGCAGCTCGGCGATTTTCTCGGTGGGTCGACCGATGGCCGCCTTCTTTCCATGCACGACGATTGGTCGTTCGATCAGTTTCGGATGAGCCGCCAGCGTGGCAATCCACTCTTTGTCCGACAATGCCTTGTCGCCAAGCCCGAGTTCGCCGAACAGTTTCTCTTTCTTGCGGACCAACTGCTCCGGCTTGATCCCAAGCATTTTGACGATTTGCCCAAGCTCTTTCTCACTCGGAGGATTATCCAAGTACTTCACGACATCAAATTCGACCCCACGCGATTCGAGCAATTCCACGGCCTGGCGAGATTTTGTACATCGGGGGTTATGGTAAATCGTTGTCATGGTGGCATCTGCAAAAAAGAAGGTAGCGGATCGAGACGGAGTGGTCTCGTTGCGTGTGCCGTGAATAATAGCAATCGAAGCCGAGATGCGAAAAGGCGTTGTTGCCGCAATGGCACTGGCAGCGGTGCAAACCGTGCTGTGAGAAAAACTAAGGCTTGATCCCCGATGCATGCGACTGCATCGCCTCGTCGAGCGCGGCGATCGTCGGTGGCGAAGGCTTGACGCTTCCGGGACGCTTTCCTGCGGCGATTTCGTGTGGCGTCCAACCACGCCGATTTTCTTTGTTCCAAATCGCAGGATCGGCACCGACATCGGCCAACGTCGCCACCGTGGTGGGAAACGTCCGCAGCGCCGCACCGTGCATCGCCGTCTCGCCGTTGCGGTCCACCGTGTTGGGATCGAGCCCCAGATCGACCAACATCCGAATCGCTAAATTGACTTCCTCGGGGCTGCCCGGTTCTTCGCCCACGGCGATCACGCCGACCCCGGCGGCCGCCATCAATGCGGTCGTACCATCGGCGTTTCCAATCGCCGGGTCGGCACCAAGATCGAGCAGCAATTTCATCAGCGATAAATCGGCCCCCCGCGATGCCAACAAGAACGGTGTCGCCCCCTTGGGATTCAACCGACCTCCGCGGGAACTTCCGCTGCGGAGCTGCAAATTCACATCGGCTCCGGCATCAACCATCGCAAGAACAAAATCGAGAGTATTGAGCGAACCGGTGATTCGCGGCGGCGGATCGCCTGCGGGGTTATCCCCAAGTTCGGTTCGACGCACCCACGTGATCGCGTGCAGCGGGGCATAGCCGCTGCGTTGGTCATTCGGGTCGGCTCCCCAATGGACCAATTTGATCGCCAATTCGAGATGCCCGCTTTCGACCGCCAACAACAGAGCGGACGTCCCCTTTCGCGGATCGCGTCCACCGCGACGCGATGGATTCATCGTTGCATTGACATCCAAACCTGCATCCAACAATCGACGCACCACGGCGGTTTGACCTTGTCTCGCAGCAAACGTGATCGCCGAGAAATCGGATCGGGGCACTCGCTCGTCCACTCGAGCCCCGGCTTGGATTAAAGCGTCCACTGCAGCAAGGTTGCCGGCCGCGGCAGCCCACATCAATGCGGTTTGTCCTGCCGTCTCTTTGGCATCCACGTCGGCACCGGCTTGGATCAACGACCGCACGATGGTGACACTACCCGTTCGCGCGGCGAGCATTAACGGTGTTTCTTTTCCCAACCGTGTTGCATTCACATCCGCATCGCGACGAAGGAGCGCCGCAACTGCCAGTTCGCAGCCATACTCGCAAGCAAGACTCAGCGGGCTGACCTGATATTCGTTCATGGCATTGACGTTTCCGCCAGCCTCCACCAACGACTTGATCATATCGGCTCGGTTATGAAACGCGGCCCAGTGGATCGCCGTCATTCCGTCACCCTGCGACGCGTTGACGTCGACCTCCGCGGCGGACAACTGCGTCGCGACGACGTCCCACTGCTGATGTTCAGCCGCATCGACAAGATCGGCTGCCGAAGCGCGAGACGACATCACACACAAGGTGATTACAATGACCGTATGCCGAATCAACGGACTGCACAAAGCGAGATTCATCGAGTTGCCCCCTTACAACGTCACGGGGTCAAACAGATCATCCACGGTGCCGGTGCTGTCGGCGAACGTTTCCAAGGGCACGCCGACCTTGTTGAGCAACGTCAAATGAACGTTCGAAAGCGGCGTCGTTTCGGCGAACTTGATGTGACGTCCTCCTTGCATCCCGCCCGCCGCACCACCGGCAACCAGGATAGGCAAATTGGTATGGTCGTGTGCATCGGGGTCGCCCATGCCGCTGCCGTACAGATACAACGAATGATCCAACAGCGTGCCGTTGCCCTCGGGAGTTTCGCTTAGCCGTTTCAGAAAATCGGCGAACAACGAAACATGAAATTGATTGATCTTGGCAACCTTCTCGAGTTTTTCTGGGTCGTTGCCGTGATGCGTCACCGGATGATGCGGGTCGGGCACGCCGATTTCAGGGTACGTTCGAGTGCTCGCTTCGCGAGCCAATTGAAACGAAACGACACGCGTGATGTCTCCTTGGAACGCCAGCAATTGTAAATCAAACATCAGTTTTGCATGTTCGGCATACGACGCCGGCACGCCCACCGGGCGATCCAAATCGGGCAGCGGATTGTCGGCGGCGTTTGCTTCGGCTAATTGAATCCGCCGTTCGACCTCTCGGATACTGTCAAGATAACCGTCGATCTTGTTGCGATCGGCGGCCCCGACGCGGTTCTTGATTCGTTTGATCTCGGTCGTCACCAAGTCCAACAAACTTGCCCGTTTCGAACGCGCGGCCTGCATCTGTTCGGCCGTGCCCCCTTCGCCAAACAAACTTTCAAACACCAATCGCGGATGAGCTTCCGCAGGCAACGGTTGCGTCGGCGATGACCATGACAAACTGTTTTGATATACACATGCATAGCCGTTGTCGCATTGCCCCACGGTCGACAACAAGTCCATGGAAAGTTCCAGCGACGGCAATTGCGATTCACGACCGATTTGGCGAGCCGCGATTTGGTCCACGGTCGTTCCGCTGCGATAGTCGCTGCTCTCGGTACGTTTAGCGCGTGCCGCACTGAGGAATGACGAATTGGAGGTCGCGTGTGAACCGGGGTAAGCATTCTTCAAATCGGTGTTGGTGATCACGGTCACCTGATCCTTCACCGATTCAAGCGGCTGTAAACTTGTCGGCAGCACGTCCAACTTCTCACCCTGCGGCGTCCAGTGGACCGGGTTGTATCCCATCGGAATATAGACGTAACCGATCCGTTTCAGATTCTCGGATGCTGCCACGGTTGCTGCCGAAGCGGTCATCGCGGGAATCATCGCATCCAATAGCGGCAGTGCGACGGCCGCACCGCTGCCCCGCAACAGCGTCCGTCTTGAAATCGAAATGCGTTTCATGATTCGTTAGGTCTCCATTTGCGAAACGGGTCGCTGAGCACGATGCCGGTGATGAGAGAAGAGAGCGTATAATGTTCGTCGGCTGCCGCAGCGACGATCCGGCGAATCGTGGGGCCGTCGTCGGGTTGGACCGCACGCCCCAAAGCGTAAGTTATCAGTTTCTCGGTGACGGTGTGAGCAAAAATCTCGGGTCTTGCCAGGATGCCGGCTTCGAGTTGGTCGACCGAGTTCACTTCGGTGCCATCCGGCAAACTGCCACTCGAATCAATCGCCAAGGCGTCTTCGAAATCACGCCAACGGCCTACCGCATCAAAGTTCTCCAGTGCAAAACCGACCGGGTCCATCAAATCGTGGCACGCCGCGCACGCCGGGTTCGCCCGGTGCGCCGCCAATCGCTCGCGTACCGAAGCGACCTGAATCGCCGTATTTTCGCGTAGGTTCGGAACATTCGGTGGCGGCGGCGGTGCTGGCGTCCCCAGCACGTTTTCCAAGATCCAATTGCCACGAATGGTCGGCGAAGTGCGAGTCGCGTACGACGTGACCATCAAAATGCTGCCATGCCGTAAAATGCCACCTCGACGACTCTCCCGATCGACGCGGACGGGCCGAAACTCGCTGCCCATCACACCGGGAACGCCATAGTGCGTTGCCAACCGCTCGTTCAAAAACGTTTCTTGGATTGAGATCAGATCCAGCACGCTGCGATCGTTGCGCAAGACGTCGTCAAATAGCAACTTCGTTTCCTGAGCGAACGCCTGACGCAAATTGTCATCAAAATCGGGAAACAAACGCAGGTCCGGGGTGATCGAATCAAGATTGCGAAGGTACAACCACTGCGCCGCAAAGTTGTCGACCAGCGCCCGTGACCGCGAATCCGCTAGCATCCGCTTCACTTCGGACTTCAGCGTCTCGTCTTGCTGCAGCAAACCTTGTTCGGCAAGTTCGAGCAGCCGCTCGTCGGGCAAACTGCTCCATAGAAAATACGACAACCGCGACGCCAGCTCGTAGTCACCAACGTCGACAAGACGCTGATCCGCATCCGCGTCGATAGCCTGCTCGGCATTAGGGCGTTGTTCTATGCGGAACAAGAAATTGGGATTGACCAAGATCGCAGTCACCGCCAATTCGATTCCCGCCTCAAACCCCGATTCGCGGTTTCCCTGATCAAAGAACGTCATTAGCAATTCGGTATCCTTGTCATTGACGACGCGTCGGTACGCTCGCTGCGCCAATCGTTGCAACATCAATCGAGCATCCGCTCGCGTTGCCACCGCGGGATCGTAATCACTGCCGAAAATCCGATCACGGCTGGCTGTTTTACCAGGTCCCTGCGAATCGAACGGCCCCACAATCGAGACCTGATAGATTGCCGGCGTTCGTCGCGGATGACGATGCCGATTGTAGTTTGCATCAAACGGTTGCCGTTTCTGTTCCGCCAACGACGAAAACGTTTTCGGAAACGTCACCCCAACACTGCGAGCCCCCGCTTCGATGTGAATTCGGGTGCGTAGATGCGAGTCGGCGTGAGTGAAATCGTTCCCGCTCCAGCCCTCTTGGCCTTTCAGCGGCTGCACGGTGAACTGATGCACACGTTTGCGGTCCAACAGCACATCGATGTGGTGTTTTCGCTCGAGTCCTTCGACTTTCTCGTCGCGGTCGCGTGTCAATTTCAGCTCGATCGCATAGTCGCCGGTTTGGTGAAAATGGTGCTGGATCAGCACACCGCCTCGTGTTCCAAACGGCAATCCAGCCACATGAGCCTCTTGCGAACGATCGGCTGGTTGGCGAATGGTCACGCCCACCGGTCCATTGCCGGAACCTCCGACCGCCGCACGGCTGATACTCTGAGCGGCCGACAAATACCGATCCAAATGCGTTGGCGACAACTCCTCGACTGTGATGTTGTCAAACCCGTGACTTGATTCATCCTTGGGAAGATAGTCCGCAGCATCGATGGCGATCCCCAATAAATCACGAACCGAGTACTGGTACTCGAGCCGCGTCAGCCGCCGGATCGCCGGGACCCTGCCAACGCGTGGGAAATCGCGGGATCGCTGATCCAATATTTGCCGCAGCGTGCTTGAGATCTGTTCGTATTCGCTTTCGGTGGGCCGATCCGACGTTGGTGGCGGCATTTGCCGCGTGTCGATCCGCCGCAAAATTTGCTCCCAGCGATCAGTCCGCAGGTCGGGACGTGCAAATTGGTCCGCTGAAAAATCAAATGCTTCCAAATCCAGGCCACCTGCCGCATCGCCTGTCGCATGACAATCAAGACAACGCGATTGGACAAAGTCTTTGAACTCGCCAAGCCGTTCACGTTGCGATTCGTCAGCAATCGCTCCCACCGTGGTCGACAACATGCCAATACAAACGAGAGCCGTGATCGCAGTGGTTTTCAGGTCATTCATCAATCGGATTCACACACAACGGACGCGGTTTTGGATTCCTCATTTTACACTGCAAACTCACCGGCCGGGCGGATCCCAACCACCCCGACGATTTGGAGGCCCTATTTTTAACTCCTCGGCGACCTCCGAGTTCCGCTCAAACCGGGGCGTACTGCTGGACGATGGCGTCGATGGAAATCGTGCAGCCAACTAACGCCGCTGGTGCTTTCCGTGCATGAAGGCAACCCAAGTTCCGTCGTCCATTTGCATCTCGCTGGTCATCAGCCAACAATCGGCGTCAACGATTTCGATCGTGTCGCGGTAGGGACACGTCCCGCTGCCATCGAACTTCGGTCCTTCGGTATCCAGCGGCAACCGATTGCCATCCGCATCCCGGATGCCTTGGTAATACCAAATGTTGGACATCATTGACCCCACGAACGTGCCGACATAACGCTGCTGAGCGATGTCAAAGCCAAGCGTCATGATCGACGACCATGCATCCTCGTCGTCGGATTCGCCGCTGCTTTCGGCAATCAACCACATGCCACCCAGCGAACGGCACTGGATTTTTCCCTGGGTCGTCGACGTATTGCCATCGGGCATTTTACACTCATGCTGCAGACTCCAATTACCAACCAGTTGATCGAGCCAGTGGTGCTCGCTTTGTGGTTTCGCAAACATCAATTTTCCTTTTCAATGGGACTGGGCCATTTTGGGCCTGCGGGTTATCGACCTGAGAATCATCAAACCGAGGAACGAATCCGAATCCGGGAACATCGAGCGATTTGATTCAATCGATGTTTGCCCCCTTCACCGCTCGGAATCGCGCCGACTTTGACTACACTGGACCCATTGGTCCAATGCTCAAACCGCAGATCAGGATAATGGATTTCCGGTCGGGGTACATGATTTGGCCCACATGTTTTCGCCTGTAGATTATTGGTCTGCGAGAGCCAAACTATAAGCGAGGGTGATCCCAGGGACGTGATCACCAAGATGCAAGTCCGTTTGCATTGGACGCTTCAACCACAACTTATTAACCACGCGTTTTCCCGCCAAAACAGGGAATTTTGGGTACACCCTCCATCGCATACCCGTTTCATCGGTGGTCTCGCAAAGCCCGCCCCAACGGATGGAAATCTTCTCATCGGCCTTGCGATCCTACACGCGGATTGAGGGCGGATCGAGAACAGCAGCCTTCTCTTGCACTGCTATAATGAAATCTATGTCTTCTCTTTCGAATCACTCATCATCCACAACCTCGTCATCTCGCGTCAAACGCGGTGCCGAGCGGGTCATTCTGGTTTCCAATGGTCTGGAATTTTTCCTGATTCCCAAAACGGAATTTGCCAACTTAGAGGCGGAGGGATTCTACCGTCCTACCGACCGGGGAATGACCGTCATCCAAAAGGATGACAAGCTGTATGAGTTGCCGATCGCCCAGGCCGAGCGTTTGCTGGCTGAGGGTGGCCGCGATTTATTATCTCGCGAACGCAGCAAACCCGCTTCGCTGCCGCCGGTGCCGCTGCCCCCCGCGTCAAAGTCCTCCTCCGCCGAGTCCACTTTGGCAGCCAGCAAAAAATTAAATGACCCGCAAACGCCCACTTCACCGTCCCAAGATACGGCATCAAGTGACATCACCATCACGGCGGACTCCGCCAACGGATCGGGCGTCATCGTCGCTGAATCCGTGTCGGTCCCCCAGCTTGATCCGACCACCGTGCTCGAGGAACTCAACCACGCCGAGCAATTAGCCGAACAGGTGAGACTCGAGCAAGCGGCGCGTCTTGCTGAAGAAACGGGTTGGCGAAAGTACGCATTGATGTTGCAGTTTTGGCTGGAAGCTCGCAAAGCCAAATTGGTCCGACAGCTCAGCGGCAGCGGCATTAGCATCGCAGTCCATGTCGCGATCCTGCTGTTATTGGCCAGCATGTTTTTGGTGACCGAACAGCCAGAGAATCTGGTCATCATGGCGTCACCGTCGAACAACGATTCAGTCGTCGAAGAGGTCATCGTCGATGTCCAGCCGCTTGAGATCGTCGAGCCAACGGAAACCTCCGAGCCCGAACCGGCTCCGGCAGCCGACGCCGCCGAGGCGGCTGAACCAATCGACTCACCCGACTTTCTTGCCAACGTCAGCGGGCTAGCGATCAAGCCGCCCGCAGCGCCAGCCAAGGCCGCAGCCGAAGATGCCAGCGGCATGGCAAAGACAGCCGCTAAACCGACGGTGTTTGGCAGCAAATTCAGTGCGACCAACTACGTTTTTGTGATCGACAACTCCAACAGCATGACCAAAGGCCGCTTCGAAACCGCGCTGATCCAATTGATGTTAACGGTCAACCAACTCACCCCGAAACAACGCTTCTACGTCATTTTCTATAGTGACACCGCCTACGGCATGATGCACCCCAACACCGTACCGAACTTGGTCCCGGCCACTCAGCGAAACAAAAACATGCTGGGGCAATGGCTGCAAACCGTCCCGCTTTGTTTGCAGACGCGAGGCAAAAAGGCGATCCAAGCCGCGATCGATCTCAATCCGGATGTGATCTATATCCTCGGCGATGGAGCGTTCACCGACGGAGCGGATGACTACTTTACCAAGAACCCTCACGATCGAATTGTGATCCATACACGGGGGATGGAGGTCGACAACAAGAACGCAGCATCCTTTCAAAAATTGGCCAAGGCTCATCGCGGCGACTATAAAGATGTCGGCGTGATGCCCGAAGGAGCGATGATGGCTCAGAAGTATCCGCGACCACGCAACAGCGTTCGTGGCCCGATCTGGGGCATTACCTTGCCGCTCAAGAAAAAGTAAGGATCACGGAACGATCATGAGTCGCAAAGCCGCTTGCCCGGTCTGTCTGAAACCCCATTCGCTCGACGACAATCAAGCGGCGTCGGTTATCCGCTGCGATTGTGGATCGACGCTGTTTATCTCGCCCAAGGGGCGACTTGTTGCAACGCTTCAGCAAGACGAACCGCCTGAGCCAACGGATGCCGCGGCGGGAACGTCCCCCGAGCAACCGATCGATCCAATCGCCGCCCTTGATCTTGCCGTCAAGTCATCGGCTGATGAAACGAAATCAGGCAAGAGCGAGTCGAAAAAAAACAAGTCCGCCAAGGGCAAGTCAGTAGGCAAATCATCAGCAGGCAAGTCTGAGAAGAAAGACAAAGCCGATGGAGATGCTGCTCCGCCGCATAAGAGACCCTGGCTAGCGATCATCGGCCTCGGCGGTGTCGCTGCGTTGTTGATCATCGCGGTGACCGCGTTTCTACTTCGCGACCGCGGCCAGTCGGAGCCTGCGAATCAGCGAAAGCAATCGGCGAAAACCGTATCGGCCGCAACCGGGCGAACCGTTCGCTTTAAACCGGGAACGTTTTCGCAGCAGCTGGCCAAGATACCGCTGCCCGAAACCGACGCACCGGTTGAATCGTCGACGGATCCGGCCGCGACACCACCGGCAAACCAAGCAACCGCAAACTCCAAAGCCGGCTCGTTGGATCAACAGTCCCCATTCGGTGGACCGACGGTCAAACGCACCGTCTCTCGCCCAGCAGCCATAAAACCGCGGCCGCGGATTCCGATTGTGCGGGTAGAAGAACACCGCAAGAACCTTGATGCTGCCTATGCAGACGCGTTTGAAAGCTACGAAGCATTCACCGCGCTCAGTGGCAACGACAAGAAAACGACGGGACCGCAAATGCAGGATTACCGCCGCACGCTTGGGGAGACCATCGATTTGACCCAGCATGCGTACGATTTGGCAATGCATCAGGGCGATCTACAAAAACGCAACGAACTGTGTTATTTGTTGGCCTACCTCTCGTTCACCGCCGGTCATGTGATCGAAGCAAGTCTGTATGGCGAATCGGTTGCCCGCCATGGCGATCCTGAAGAGAGCATGACTCGCGAAGCGGCATTGATTGCCTTGGGGGCGATCGATGAAGCAGCAGCGACCCAGTGGGGTGCTGCCGAGAACCCGGGTGAGCTGAATCAAATGAGACTGCTGGCCGAACTGTTCGAGAAAAGATGGCCGGACGATCCCCAGGTCGACGCGGTCTGGATGAATCTGGGGCAACGCTTTGACGCGTTTGGCCGACCGCTCGATGCAGCCGATGCGTACCTAAGCATCAAGAAAAAGTCAGAGCAGTACGACGAAGCGCAGATGGCCGCCGGCTTGGCGTACTGGAATCAATTTGTCGATGAAGCAAGCGAAGCGGCCCCCGATCCCGACGCGATGGTCAAACGACTGCAATCTGCTCGCGATTTGATGATCAGCGGAATACGATCGGCCGAGGAACGTAAACAGCCGCTGACGTCCCAGATACTGGATGCAAAATACAAGGTCGCTCTGATCTCCGCACGACTGGGCAACCCAGAAGCGGCGGTCACGTGGCTCGAGAAAACCAAAACGCCACTGATCGATTCGATCACGACGGGCAAAGGCAACAAAAAGAAGATGACCGTCACCGACGAGTTTGCTCAAAACGTCTTTCAATTGCTGTACCAAGCCAAGACGCGTTTGAATGATCTCGACGGAGCCAAACAGGCGCTCGAGCGACTTGGCAAGGTACTGGACTCGGACGCGGCCGATCGCCTGGACCGCATGTCGCTTGCTGTCGTGCAGCGTGAAATCGACCGCATGCTTGAAGCGGCGAAAGTCACGCCGGCGGACCTCAAGAAACTCGAGCAGACGATCGCGGCGATCGACGAAGACAGCGATGTGATGACCGCTTCGAACCAGCTATGGTTGGCCGAGTCGTGGGCCAAATTAGCTCCACGAGGGCAGACGCCAATGGTGGTGCGGCAGTGCTATGAAAATGCGGCATCGATCTACGACCGCACTCTGGCGCAACCAGACTTTCCGTCGGCCTCACGTACCGCCGCGCTGATACGACAAGCCGAACTGTTGCGATTGGCGGGCAAGATTCCCGACTCGTTACAGATCATGTCGCAGATTTTGTCGGAAGCCCCGGGAGCCATCGAGCTACAGATCCAAGCGGCAAAATCGCTGGAAACCATTGCGTTTCAGCAGCCGTCCGAGGCGAATCTGCGGGCTGCCATCTCAGGTCCCGCCCGCAACGATGGCGACACCGCTGCATCCTCGATTTGGGGCTGGGCCAAATTGACGAGCCAATTGCATCAAATTCGCTATTCCGACCGAGGCACCCCCAAACACGCCGAGCAGTTACTCGAAGCTCATCTCCATCTCGCACGCTGTCGTTGGTTACTGGCAGGAGTGACCAAAGATGACGCAGAGAGTGTTGGCTTGGTCAAGAAGACAAAAGTTCAATTATCACGCTTGCAATCCGATGTCTCGGGGCGAACAGACGAATCGATCGCGGTTTGGTCCGAGGCGATCGAGCGACTTCAAAAGCTACTCCATCCGTCAGCCACCTAGCGAGCTGCTGCGACCGGTAATCGAGGCCCCAATTTTCGCTCTGGCGGAATGCAAGCCCGGCCGCCGTCGGATCGACGAAGCTGAGTCACCACCTTCTGGCGAAGGTAGCAACTACGGGAAGCAGGTAGTGGACGAGGCAACGAGTCCGTGCGACTTAGTGACCCGACGGGACTCGTTGCCTCGTCCACTACAGAGAAACCACTCCACCCGCGTGATGTATCACAAAACTCGAATGACGAAGTCATTTCCGAACAGCACCTGAACTAGGTGGCAATCGCGACACACCCTCGATCAGGCCACCCGGAGACACTGTAGATCGTGGGGGTTGCCGAAGACCTACGCTTTTGTTGTATTGGCATGCGATATGCCGCAGGTGGCACCTGGCGGCACTCCAAGCCCCGCAATAAGCGTGGCCGCATGGTCCAGCGCCGGATTGCAAATGGGCTCCGCTCTGCACCGATCCACTGCAAACATGGGCGATGCAGGAGCGTGCTTTAATGCTTTCGCAATTTGGCGATCACCGCCACGGTTGCAAGCGAGGCCGATGCTGACCCCCGATTGTTCCAACGATTGAAAAGAGGTCGTCATGAAAACTTATCAATGGTGTTTTGTTTTGCTTCCTCTCTGCTTCCTGTCCCTTTCTGGATGCGGCGGCGAGAAAGAGAACAAGGTGATCGTGCAACCCGAGATGACCGAAGCGGAATACGAAGCGTACTCTGCAGAGCGTGAAGCGGCGAACGAGACGAGCCGCGAATAGGACTAACGCCGCCCACCGCGTCACCGCCCCGTCGGTGGCTCTCTCTCTTTTCGATCTGATTGAAAATCGGGCAACGCGATTCATTATCAGTCATTCTTTTCTGGAGAATTCAATCATGTTTCAAATGCATCAACGAGGTCCAAAACATCGACATCGTAATCCACACGGATTTACGTTGGTCGAGCTGCTGGTGGTCATTGCAATCATCGGCGTGCTTGTTGGGTTGCTGCTGCCGGCGGTTCAAGCGGCACGCGAGGCTGCACGCCGAATGAGCTGCAGCAACAACTTCAAACAGATCGGTCTCGGGCTGCACAACTATCACTCGGCGTACAAACAGCTGCCGATCCAAAACGGTGGCACGCTGGTTCCAGGCGGAGTGGACAATGCACTGCAGATGTCGATGCTAGTCGGATTGACTCCTTTCATCGAGCAACAAGCGATTTGGGAACAGCTCAGCAACCCGCTGAGCGAAAAGGCGAACGGATCGACGCAGAGTCCTCCCTATCCGCCCTTTGGACCTCCACACTGGACGGGTCAATACATTCCTTGGGTAACCGAAATTGCTACCTTGCGTTGTCCTAGTGATCCCGGTACTGGGTTGCCGGCTCACGGGCGTACAAACTATGCCGCGTGTATGGGCGATTCGATCGACTTCATGCGGCAAGGGCCTGTGCAAATCTCTGGGGGCGCGGTGAAAGATCCGCCTGCGGCTTGGGTTGCCGGTCGCGCTCGCGAAGCATGCCGTGGCGTGTTCGTCGCTCGCAAAGGCACCCGGTTCCGCGACATCCTAGATGGATTGTCGAACACGATTGCGGCAGGCGAAATTGCCACCGACATTGGCGATCGAGACAAACGAACGATCGCTTCGATCAACAATAAAACCGGAACCGTTCGCAAGACTCCGACAACGTGCGAATCCCAAGTTGATCCAGAGCGTCCGAATTTTTGGCGGACCGGGACTCCGCCGCAACTTGGCGCTGCCGCGACCGGTCGCGGATACCGTTGGGGCGCAGGGCCAACCCCGTGGACCATGTGCAATACGATCTTGCCCCCGAATCGCGAACTCTGTTTTGGTGGGAACTCGGCGGGCAGCCCGAATGATACCGATGGCGTGGCTCCGATGAGCAGTCGGCATCAAGGCGGCGTGCATGTTTTGATGGCCGACGGCGCGGTGGTTTTCGTTACTGATTCGATCGAAGCAGGCAATTCCAACCACGAAAACGTCTGGCGAAATGGATCCATTCCATCCGCAAAACCAGGCAACCCCAGCCCTTACGGATTGTGGGGAGCCTTGGGGACACGCGCATCGAGCGAAGTCATTGATTCCGAGTGGAATTAGAAGCTAGTCCGTCGGCAGGTAATACGGGACCGCATCCAATCCGATGCGGTCCGCCGACGGTCCGTTCGATACGTGACTGCGGATGGTTAAGCCAGCGTTCGCGGTTTTTGGCCCGCGGTGATTGTCCTACCGTGGTTATGCCGACCGCTTGCGAGTGCGGCTGACGCGTGACCGATGATGGCCACTGAGCATCTCTTCTTCGCTCGCTTCACGCATCGCAGGCTGCGTGGGCTGAGTCGCGACCAACAAATTTTTCTCGCGCAAGAACTGTTTGACGATTTTCAACAGCGAGTCACGGAAACGCGATGGATCTTGGCCTTCTTCGATCCACGCCCGAACTTCGATTCGCTGGGACGTTTTGCCAACGCATACCAGCGTCGCCTGCGGGGCTGGCGTCAACAAGACATCGGGTTGATCAATCACCAACTCTTGCAACGTTCGACAAATATCCGCCGGCCGTTCATCGCGATTGACCGCGACTTCGATGGGAATCACGTTCAAACGGCCGGCGCCCATCCAATTGACCACGTCCTCGCTGACAAAATTCTTGTTCGGGATGATCACCTCGCGGCCTTCGTCGTCCGAGAGCACCGTCGTGCGAAACTTCTGCGCCGCCACGCGTCCGGTGACGCGGCCAACGGTAACCAAATCACCAAGTCGTGCAGGTTTTTCGAACAACACGATCAGACCGCCAAACAGATTTCGCACCATGTCCTGCAGCCCAAACCCTAGACCGATCGTCAATCCGACCGCCAACCACTGAATCGTGTGCCAGCGAACGCCCACCCACTGGCTGGCGACCAAAACGCCAACGCCAAACAACAAACAGCGTCCGAGCACCAACGTGAAATGCTCCATCCCCTCGTCAAACGACACTCGCTGCAGCACCAAGGCGTCAAAGAGTGCCGGCAACAGCTTGGCCAACTGGAACGCGACAAACAAGGTCGCCGCGGCCAGCAGTAGATGCAGCGCCGTGATCGGCGTGCGTTCCACGACCGAGTTTGTCACCGTTTGCCCCGCGGCATCCAGCGACGATACCGTCACAGTGTCTTGCACCGTCCAAACGACGGGATTGCCCATGCGGACGTTTGGAAACAGATCAATCCAAAGCCAACCAAAACAGACAATCGCGCCGACGACCAGTGCGCATTGACAAAGGAACGCGAGATGATGTTTTAATTCCAAGAAATGTTCGCCCAACACCCCGCTGACCTGCGGTCCTGACGAATCTGCCGCCGGAACACGCCCGTATTCATCGTAGGATTTCGCTGATGTGGTTCCCGTCAACATTTGCCAAACATGAGCCGACGCAATTTTCACTGCCGACCACAATGTAGCCGCAATCATCACACTGACCAACGTAATGATCGCCCGCCGAACAAACTCGTTTGCGGTGTATCCGTAACCCAACGATGAAAGGACAATCATCGCGAGCGGGAATCCGATTCCCGCAAGGTAGATCACAAACCGAACGCGATGTATCACGCTGCCGCCGAATGTGGCGATAAAGGGTTCGAGAAAACCGCCGGTCGGACGCAGTGATAGATGGGCGGTCCAGGCGACCACGAGCATCGCCGCGATGAATCCGAACCGGGCGACCGAGTCACGCCACATCCCATGGTCCAGCAAACTCACCAGCGTCACGACGTAGGCGGCTAGAACCAAGCCGAAACCGATCAGAACCAAGTACGCGGTGGCACGTTCCCGATTGGGCAATTCAATGCCCACGTACTTGTCGATGTATCCATAGCTGCGAAGCAGTTGCCGTGGCACTTCGACCAACAACGCCACCAAGCTTGCGGCATAAAGCCCGCTGGATGTATGCAGCGTCAACTCAGAAACCACTCCGCTGCCCAACCAGCGAGCGACCACATACAACAACGCGGGGTAGGCGACAGCGACAAGCGTGGTGAGCACCCCGGTTGCCAATTTGCGTGCATCCTGCGTCGAGTCTCGCATCCGTTTACGACTGCCGATGTCGATCATCCAAGATTTCGTTCGCCATCTTGCAACCGAAATTGCGATGATCCAGGCCAACAGACCGATGCCGCCGACGGGGTTGGATTGCCATTTTTTTCCAATCGTTTCCCCCAGTTCGCTACTCCGGCGAAAATCGAACAACGCAGCCAAACCGTCTCCCAAATTTCGCACATCATCAAGACTTATCGGATCGTCGCTGCGAATCCATGTGACATGACGATCAATCAATTTGCGGTACTGGTTCATCAGCGTCACCGACTCGGTCGTCGTCGAATCGAGTTCGCCCAGTTTTCGTTGATAGTCTTGATAGCCCTGCGCAAGGACGCTCAGCCACTGCTGACGTTGCTGCAGTAGGTTCCTGATCTGCGAAGCGACCACCACGCTCTGTACACTGGATGGATCAAAGCCGGCTTCGGCCAAAACCGCATCCGTCTGCGTTTCGACATCACTGCCATCGTATTGAACCATCTCGAGTTCAAGCTGCTGCTGACGTGAGCGGCCGAGTTCCGCGGTAACAAACAACGTGACGGAATCGCTGACTTGCCATGTGTCGAGTTGCTCTTTTTTATGTCGCAGCAGCAATCCGACTGTCGGAGTCAATCCGTAGTGGTCAAGCTTGGTGCGAACATCCTGGTAATCTCGCGTCGTCGTGTTCAGTTTGCTGTCCAACGTGCTGACGCGATCCGACAACGACTGGTAGGCTTGGGCGAGCTGCGTCCACTGGTCAACAAAGTTTGCATTTTCTACGGCGATCTTCGCAGCAACATCCGGCAACGACTGAGCCATCCGGCGAAACTGAGCCGCGATGTCGCCAGCCGCTTGAATTTGCGACGGAGCGTATAACGAGACCGGCTCGATCTCGCGCCACCCCGTACTGCGTGCGGCGTCCGCGGGCCGCGGCGATTCGGAATTGAAGCCGCCGGAGCTTGAAGCCCCCAAACTCTGGCCCCCAGAGGTTTGGAAACGCGACGTTTGAGGGACTGAAGTTTGGATCCCAGGAGTTTGGGATTCCGTGCTGGCCAAACGCGTGACCGCGTCGCGTTGGTTGTTTAGATCGGTGCCGCGTGAACGCGGTTGCGGAGTCGTCGTCTCAAAGGCATTTTCAGAAACGCGGGGCCGCGGCGAACTCGCGTTGTTGGGCGAAACGACTCGTGAATTTTGGTTATCGACGCTCTGGGACGGTGCGGGATAGCTACCACTGGGGTACGTCACCGGATAACTCGACGCCGGATAACTGCTCGCGGGATAACTGGCCGTCGGATACGAATGCGACGAGGGATACGAGTGCGGATAGTGGATGTTTTGGGCAGCGGATTGGTTGCCCGAAAATGCTATCAACAGCATCGTCGCCACAAGCAATTTGAAGATGACGAATCGCGTGCCGAACATCATGATGGAACTGTTAGGAATAGAGGATCTCGAACGACCGCCGGCAAATAAAGCGGCATTGGCAGACTCGGAAAATGGCTGCGAAAACAGGAAACGCGACGAAATCATGCCTCCGCGCAGACGGTCATCCTTTGAAATACGCAAAAAGTTCGTTTCGCTACCACACCGATCGTGTTTCACGGGCAAAAAAGAGACGGTTTCCCGAAGAAAACTAGCATCGCAGATCGTCATCCGACGTTTGAGCACGCTGCAATTCAAGGCGTTCTCGTCACGCCGAGCGGTTTTGAGAATGCGGCGTGCAGCTGCTCGACGACGAAGATTGGTCGAAAAGGGGTCCGGACTCTTTTGCGTCCACAATACGACTGTTAGGCCGGGCAAATGCCTAGACTGATGCGTGCGGAGGAGAAAGTTTCCATTTACGATGCCTTGAATCGAGCCAATGGACGTTCGACCATCTTTCGCACGATCAGTAGACAGAAAAATAAGTGAGACAGAAAAACGAGACTGCCACGGCGGTTCTCCATTAGCCTTGAACGCACACGTCGTCTCCATGTCCTAACCATTTATTTTTTAACCTTTCATTGCACCCCAGCCACGCGGTATTGCATTGGCGAAAGCAACACCTGCCGTCGCTTCGCGACTATCGCGCTTCCTATGATGTCCGCGTACCACGGACTCACGTCCGTGGCTGTCGCGTTTCGTCGCGTTGCGACTGGGGGCATGTTGAAGCAGTCTCGCAAGATCGCATCTCCCATCGTCCTGCTTTTCAATCTTTCTGTCGCACCAATCTTTCTGTCTTCACATACGTTGTGAGCAACATGGAGCACACTGGAACATACCGGTCTCCGAATCCACGGATCGACGCAATGGACGAGGTCTCTTGAAAAACTCGTTTGGTCATCACTCGTACGATCATCACTCGCACGATCGATAGACAGAAAAATTGGTGCGACAGAAAAATGAGACTGCCATGGCGATTCGCCCTTGGGTTTGAACGCCTGCGTCGTCTCCATGTTCTAACCATTTATTTTTTAACCTTTCATTGCACCCCAGCTACGCGGTATTGCATTAGGGAAAGCAACACCTGCCGTCGCTTCGCGACTATCGCTCTTCCTATGATGTCCGCGTACCACGGACTCACGTCTGTGGCTGTCGCATTTCGTCGCGTTGCGACTGGAGGCATATTGAAGCAGTCTCGCAAGATCGCATCGCCCATCGTCCTGCTTTTCAATCTTTCTGTCGCACCAATCTTCCTGTCCTCACACGCGGTGTGAGCAACATGGAGCACACTGGAACATACCGGTCTCCGAATCCACGGATCGATGCGGTGTACGAGACTCTCGAAGAACTCGGTCGGTCATCACTCGTACGATCGATAGACAGAAAAATGAGACTGCCATGGCGATTCGCCATTGGCCTTGAACGCACGCGTCGTCCTTTTTTTATCCTTTCGCCAAATTTCGGGGCGGCGTCCGACTGCAATGGAACAACAACCTCGCATGAGCCCTACGCCGAATTCTTGTGAAACGCGGCTAGGGAAACCGGTGGCCGCCCGGCAACTAAAAACCGGTGCTTCAACCGAAGTCAACTCGGTTTCGGCGTCCAATGCCGCCCACGGTTCGGTCGTCGGATTTTCATTTGGTATACTGATCTCCAAGCTAAAGGCCTGAACTTAATCCAAGATCATGCCGATGCTGGGCGTACTGCACGAGAGGAGCGGAGCAGCGTTGTCTAGTCTGCTTGTATGTTGTCCGCGGGTTTCCCTCGGTCACTGCCGGTCCCCAAGTGACAGCAGCGTTTCTCCACTCATTTCGGCCTACAAACAATTCCATGCCTGACCTGCTTTCCCAATTCAAGACAGCGCTCAAAGCGGCAACCGCTTCGCACTACAAACGCTTGGTCGCCAACGTTGCGGACCTCTATGGATATTCGCTTTTCTCTGACGATGGATTGTCGAGTATCGGACCGGTTGCCAATCGCGAGAGCGCTCTTAAAAAACCCAAGTCCGATCCGATGTACAACTATTACCGGTACCTCGCGGTCGAATGGAGCGACTGGAATGACTTCGGGATGTTCGATGACGTCAATGCGATCCTCAAAAAGATACACGAAGAATCGCCGACTGAACTTGAACGTGTTTTGCCGACCTGCCTTGACGTTCTCGCCGAACTGGATGACGAAGGCGTGTTCGGCCAACGAACGGATGACCGATTCATCGTGATATGCCTCTCCGACTCCGATAACGTGATTATGATGGAATCCGCAAAGCGACTTAACACGGAAACGGCATTCGCTGAATACGCTGGCGAATTCTAAACGCAACAAAACCGAGTTGTTAAACCGCGCACTGCCGCCGTTATCGGTTTTAATTGTGAATCGTCCGCGACCGCCTGGAATCCTGGTCGTTTGTCTGAACTCATTTGGGCTCGTATCAATGAAACGTTTTCGCTTCACAATTTCAACGATGCTGATGCTTGTTGCCGTTACAGCATTGAGCATCGCCTTGGTGCAATCGCGGTTGCAAGTCACTCGTCTGGAGAACGAACTCAATTCGCTCACTCCTTTGCGGGAACTCGACATTGCTGCACAGGTCGAGAAAGCGACGGCCGAGATCGGCATTCCGGCAACCGTGGAAAAATTGGCTTACAATCCGTCCGGTCCAACGTATCTGGTGTCATACGCCTACCACGCCCCTGACACAGGAGCGAGACAGACGTCGACCTTCCTCCTTACACATCGAGGCGACGGAGAGTATTCCGGCCATCTGCGTACGGGCCCCTACCTCCGCCAAGAGCCTGATCAGAGAGGTGAGCGTGGCACTCCAGTGACCATTTGGGACCGCGAAATCACCAATGCGTTAAATCCAGGCGACTAAGCAAAGCGTAGAGCGAGAAATAGCGAAATCTTGTCGATCGAGCGATTGTTGGCTTCGAGCGTTTAGCTCGGTGGTCGAGCGGACCGGTTATCGCCACTGGTCACGGTGGACGAGAACATGAACGACAATGACCCTACCGAGCCGTTATTTGCTAATCTCGACGATGACGATCCGGCACTGCGTAACGCTGTGTCTGCCGCCAAGCGCACGCTGCCGCAGTTTGTGGACGCGTTCGCCAGGAAACGATTCCCATCGGCAGGCTACTTGGTCAAAGTCCCGTTTCAGGATCGAGATGATCGAGGAGAACGGGCACTCGTTCGCACACCGGAGGTTGCCGCAGAGTTCCCAGACCTGCGAGTATGCCGACTTTGGCTTGCCGTGAACTCGGCTTTGGAAGACCTTCTATTTTGTTCGGTGCTTGAATCGCCAGCCAAATTGCGATTGAAGACGGGAGCCAGTTTCGTGGTTGATATGTCGCTAGTCGAAGATTGGATGATCCATTGTGGTGAAGTCGTCTATGGCGGTTTCAGCATGCAGGTCATCCGAAACCGGTTACCTGAACCGGATCGCCACCGATTTGACCAACACACTGGAATCCGCGAATTCAAGCAACTGGCGCATTAACACTTCAACGCACGCGAGAGAGGTGTTGTAAAGACGTCCCCGCAACCGCGTCTGCCGCGAGATTGTTGACGCCACTACCGTGGCATTTGTGCCTTGGTCATTGGCGTCGATTAGCGTGATTCGCGGGCGAGGGTTTAGAAACGGTATCAGGCGGGGCTAAAATCTTGCCGCATCACGCTAAGGGAAACCAGTAGCAAACAGAAAACTCAAAGCTTAACTTAAAACATAGCAACCTCGGTCCATTCACCCGAAACTGCTGATTGCACGCTTTTCCAGATCATCGCTTTCATGCGACGACTCGGTTACCGCCCTCGTTCGTCAAGGCAAAATGAAGACATTCGCATCATCGCTAGTCCTCGCGCTGGCACTTGCTTCGAATGCATGTGCTGATTCAATCCGTATTGCGACGTACAACCTGAATTGGGGCAACCGACGCGGCGACCAAGTGCTCGACGCCATCACGAAGGCGGCCCCCGATGTCATTTGCTTCCAAGAAACCACCGTTCAATCGGAACGGTTTCTCCGCGAACGGCTTGCCACGACTTATCCGCACTTTCACTCAATCGGACACAACGGACGTTATGCTGCCGAACGATTTACGGTCGCCTCGAAAATCGATCTGGCGGAGCTCGAATTTGCACCACCTACCGCTGGCCTTTTCGGCTTCTATTCCGCAACGGTAAATTTCTCCGGCACACGCATACGCCTGATCAATGTCCATTTGACGCCATTTCATTTTCAACGCGGCGGTGGAATTCAGGATGCGATGACGGCGCTTTCGACGACCGAAGACAAGCACGTAGTCGAGATGAATGCAATCGTTGACGCCATAGACATTCAACAGCCGACGATTGTTGTTGGGGACTTCAACAGCATATCAACATTTCATGCACCGAAACGCCTTGCTGAGCTTGGCTTGATTGATGCGTACGCCTCGATTCACGACGACGCTGACGCTCATCCCACATGGCACTGGCCCACCCGAACGTTGCCTCTCGCGCTCCGGATCGACTACATTTTTCATACTCCGCACTTTACCGCCACAGGTGCCGAGATTATTCGCCGAATTGGGTCTGACCATTCGTTGGTGGTGGCCACGCTCAAATTCGGTTCACCCCCGGAGGCCCCCGAGTCGTCGAACGAGGTTTTTTCGACAATGAAGAATCGTTCGCACCGACTGGGCGATCGATAGCGTTGTTCAAAAGGGCTTGCTGCCATCACCGTGAACAAACGCCGATGCAACCTCGGATTCTCATCCGAGCTTTCTGCATTTCGTCACGATGCGGCTGTGCGATGGCGGCTTGTTTCACTTGGGTCGGCGAGGAATCCTCGATCGATCTCGGTGACAAACCGCCTTGATCTTACGTGCGAAGTTGTCCCTACCAGCGGGTTTACGCGTGCTGGGTTTCGACCACATCGCCCTTGGGCTGCTTGATCTCGCGAAGCAGGTTTCCGAACCAAGTCGAACCGATATCAAATGGTTTCCCTCCTTTGATTCGCTCGAACTCGATCGCTCGCAATTCATCGCCGCGTTCTTCGTCTTGTCCGACCACGCCGCTGTCACCAGCCAATGCACAGTCGACGGCTTTGTTGGCACAACGCGCGATCAATTCAATGTCTTGCTCGTTTGCTCGCGCGGCTCGACTGTAGTAACCACTCTTTTGCACCAATACCTTTTCGGCCCCGATCATCTTGGCGAACTGTTCACCAAACCATTTACCAGGGTTCACGGCATCCAGTTTGTAGTGACCAAAGGCATCCTTGGGTACTTCTTCGCCACGAGACTCCATTTCTTGCACGATCGAATCGACGCCGGCACCTTCGGAAATGAAGATGTTGACGCAATCGATCTCGTCCAAGATCGCGCGTAACCGATCCGCTTCCTGCTGAAGCTCGAAATGCATTTCGGGAATGTAAACGCCGTGCACCTCTTTGCGTTCACGGCTGAGTCCGGTTTCGGGCAAGAACTTTAGTTCGTCGAGGCGTTCGCGATACTTGTTCGCCGTCGCCGCAGTCAACCAGCCGCAGTTACGCCCCATCACTTCGTGCACGATCAACATGCGGGGGTTGGCGTTGTGTTCAGCAACGACGTTCTCGAAGAAACGAGCGCCTTGTTCGGCCGCCGTCCAGGCTCCCAAACTTTGCTTGATCGGGATGACGTCGTTGTCGATGGTCTTGGGCAATCCAACGACGGTCAGGTCATAGTCGTTTTTAGCAAGGAACGCTGCCAAGTCGGCTGCGGTGGTATTGGTGTCGTCCCCGCCAATCGTATGCAACACATCGACGCAATCGGTTTTCAGTTGTTCGGCCGCGACATGCAGTGGATCCTGGCCCTCTTTGACCAAGCCACGTTTGACACAATCAGCCACATTGGTCAGCTTCACCCGGCTGTTGCCGATCGGACTGCCACCGTGTTGATGCAAGACCTTGGCATTTTCGCGAACGGTCGGCGTGACCAGAAAGCTGTCGCCTAACAAAAGTCCCTTGTAACCGGATCGGTAACAAAGGATTTCAACTTCAGGTGCCTTCTCTGTATAGGATTCGATGAGTGCACCGATGGCCGAAGACAGGCACGGGGCCAATCCTCCGGCGGTAAGGATTCCGACTCGCTTGACCGACATGATTTTGGATCCCTGAAAAGGCTGTGTTTGAACGAAGTGGTTTCGAAGAGCATCACAAAGTCGGCGACGCCGGATGCAATGCAAATCAACCTAGCCCTCCTTTGTAGAAAATCGTCGTCGAGGGGACAATCGGGGCGAATTATTGCCAGCCGCGACGCTCGATCCCCGTTAGGGGGCCACAAAGATCCGAAGCGTTGCTGTGGGGGTAAAGTATTTTCCAAAATCGCTAGCCCAAACAGGGTAAATGCTATTTCTCACTTAATCTGGAATCTGATATTTCACTCTGCACAGGCACTTTCGCCTAAGAATTTCGTCAAGTTTCAAGTAGGAAACAAAAATGTCGAAGAACACCGCAGCCACCAAAACCACCTCGGCCGCTAAGAAGACTCCCGCTAAGAAGACTCCGGTAGCCAAGGCACCTGTCGCTAAGACACCATCGGTTGCAAAAACGCCCGCCACGAGCAAGACTCCTTCGGTTGCACAGGTCACCGCTGTTGCAGTGACTCCGTCGACCGAAAAGAAAACTTCGGTTGCCAAAAAGTCGCCGGTTGCCAAGAAGAGCCCGGTTGCGAAAGCAACAACCGCCGCAAAGAAACCTGCTGCCGCAAAGAAACCTGCTGCAGTGAAGCCTGTTGCTGAAAAAGCAGCGAAGGTCGCTAAAAACAGCACTCCCAAAGTGACTCGCAAAGCGGCCTAAGCACGCGTGCTGATAAAACGCCAGCTGCCACCGCGCTGGCGTTTCTGATTTCCATACACCATCGTCACGCACCAATGCGTCGCGATGGTGTTTTCGTTTGACGAGAAAAACTCGCCCCCAGCCCGTTGGTCTGGGCCGAGGCCGACTTCCGATAGTTTACCCCACATTACAAAGCTCGCATCGCAGGTTTGGATCGTGACACCGGCCGAAACTCTTGACGAGTTCCGCTACGAATGTATTCGTTACGGAAGCTGGAGTGGGCCGGGGTGATTGATGTTCGTGGCTCCCGAGGATTCTCCGGGCATCTCGCCGTACTGGAACGCCTTGCGATCTTTCTTTGGTGATCCTGGCGGTGCATCACGATCGGGGGTGGGGTTCTCGGGGATCGTATCGCCGGTCTGCTCGGTCCACTTCGTTAACAACCCACGTGCTTTCTCCAGAACTTGTTGCGTCTCGGGATTTGCGGCAAGATTCTTCAACTGATGGACGTCTTTGCCCACATGGTAAAGCTCTTCGGCCGGACACGGGTTCAAGAACACGTTCTGCTGCGGATCGCTCAATTGATTGGCCTCTTTGGCTGCCCACAAATCCTCGCCAGCGCCCCCCAAATAAGCTTCGACACAAAGGTTGGCTTGGTCGGGGAAATTGTTGCGAATGTACAACCAGTCACCGAAACGAACGAGTCGTTCGTGATTGCGGTAAACATGCCAATTGTGTTCCGCAAAGACAACGTCGCGGACGCTCGCCGATGCATCTTTTAGAATCGGAGCGAAACTAACGCCTTGAATCCGTTCGTCCTTTTCAACTCTGGCCAGATCCAGCACGGTTGCCGCAATGTCGATTGAACTGACGAAGCTATCGGTGACGCCGTTTTTCACCGAGTTTGGGTAATGCACGACGAACGGGGTTTTGATGCCGCTGTCGTACAACCGTGTTTTGCAACGCGGAAAGGGACGTCCGTTGTCGGCCATCACGATCACCAACGTGTCATCAAACACCTGTTGACGTTTCAGCTCGGCAACGACTTGACCGACGTAGTGGTCAAAACGGCTAACTTCGTGGTAATAGCTGGCCAGGTCCTCACGCGTCTTCTCGCTATCGACCAAATAGGGTGGCACGACCACGTCCGCAGGATCGTACTTTGGCGCGTCATCATTGATCGCCCAATCGCGATGCGCATCAGTCGACGCATACCAACAGAAGAACGGTTTGTCCTGAGGTCGTTTTTCGAGGATCTGTACCCAGTCTTCTTCTTTGCCGGGTCCTTTACCTTTGGAAATCTTACTAAACGCGACATTAGCATTTTTGCCCATGTGGTGTTTGCCCGACAACACCGTGTAATAGCCAGCGTCTTTTAGCAACTGCGGAAACAACACCGATCCAGCCGGCAGTTCGGTATGCAACTCGGGTGCACCGGTATTATGCGGATAGCGGCCGGTAATGATGCTGCAGCGACTCGGACTGCAGCTGCTTGTTGTCAGATAAGCATTGTCAAAACGCAGCCCGCCGGACGCCAACGCATCAATATGCGGAGTTTGAATCGTTGGATGCCCATAGCAGCCGAGATCTTCCTGAGAGATATCATCGGCCAAAAACAAGACGACATTCGGGCGGTCTGCGGCAGGGGACGATGATCCGATCGCCGCAAAGCATAACGTGACGACAAAAATAAACAGGGTGTTTCTCATAGAGCCATACAATTGGGAGGTGGGGAGAGGCAGGTGTTGGATCCGATACGGATCGCCTCCCAATTGTAATGTGAAACCACGCCGGTCGTGCACCCAAGCGTTTTAAGCGATAACGTCGTGGATCACATGGCCTTTGACATCGGTCAATCGCATGTCGCGACCGCCAAAACGGAAAGTGCTGCGAGTATGATCGACTCCCATTAAATGCAACATCGTGGCATGCAGATCATGAATCTCGGCTCGGTTCTCGATCGCCTTGTATCCCCATTCGTCCGTCGCCCCGTAGACGATGCCCGGTTTCACTCCGCCTCCGGCCATCCAAACGGTGAAGCCAAATTGATTGTGATCGCGACCATTGGCACCTTGTGCAAACGGAGTTCGTCCGAATTCCCCCGCCCACACCACCAACGTCTCATCGAGCATCCCACGCTGGCGAAGGTCTTTTAGTAAAGCGGCGATTGGTTGGTCGACGGCGCGAGCATTGTTTTCGTGCCCCGCCTTCAGGTTCGAGTGCTGGTCCCAGCGATCGCCTCCGACTTTGGGGCAAGTCAACTCGATAAATCTCACCCCACTTTCGATCATACGTCGAGCGATCAAACACTGAGCCGCATAGGTTCGCGTTGGCTCGTATTCCGATTCCATACCGTACATCTGCTGGATCCAAGCCGGTTCGTCCTTAAGCGACATCACCTCGGGTACGGCCATCTGCATCGCATAAGCGAGTTCATAGTTTTGAATCGCCGATTCGAGACTGTCATGCTGCCCAAAATTCTGCTTGGCAAAGCCGTCCAATTGGCGAACGAAGTCTAATTTTTCACGTTGTCGTTTGTCGCTCGGTTCGGTGCGTAGGATGTTCGCCACGCCCGACCCCGATGGTTTGAACACCGAGCCTTGGTAGGTGGCGGGCAGAAATCCGCTACCAAAACAATCGAGTCCGCCGGGCGGAATCAGCCCGCCATTGATGACCACAAATCCGGGCAAATTCTGGGACTCGCTGCCCAATCCATAATTCACCCAAGCGCCCATGCTCGGTCGCCCCTGCAACCCGCTGCCGGTATGCAGAAAGTAATTTGCAAACGTATGCTCAGGAAACTCTGATACCATCGACCGCATCACCGCCAACTCGTCGACACACGTTGCCACGTGCGGAAACAAGTCGCTGACCGGGATACCAGATTCGCCGTACTGCTTGAACTTCCACGGGCTCGCCAAGACGTTGCCGTTGTTATTGAACTGAGTCGGCTCGACGCTAAACAGTTTGCCGGGATCTTGCCCATCGTATTTGTCTAGCATTGGCTTCGGATCGAAGGTATCGATCTGTGAAGGGCCGCCGTCCATGTACAAGAAGATCACATTTTTGGCACGAACTTGATGATGCGGACCGTGTCCAGCGAAGCCGAGATCGGGCGAGGTTCCGCTGACGGCAAACGCGTTGTCTTGCCCTAGTGCGGCGAGAGCCAAGGCAGCAAAACCGCTGCCACACCGCGTCAACATCTCGCGTCGCGAAGTGGGGCCCGATCGATAACGTTCGCAGGGATAGGTGAAATGATGTGTCATCGCAGGAAAATAAACTCCTTGGTATTGATCAGTGCGTGAGCAAAATCGGCCCACGCATCCAATTCGGAATCACCGTGATCGGCCGCCAAATAGGCTTGGGCCACCGCGATCTCTTGTGAAGTCGGCTGTCGTGCAAATGCGGATTCGTACATCCAGTTGATACGGTCACGCGGATCCGAAAAATCTTCGATCACCCTCTCGGCCCACTGCCGGGCTTGCTGCACGACAAACGGATCGTTCATCAGAATCAACGATTGCGCGGGCACGTTGGACACGTTTCGGCGTCCCATCGTGCTGAAAGGAACCGGCGTGTCAAAAGTCAACATGAAAGGCGAAAGGAAGTTTCGACGCACGGCGATATAGATCGACCGCCGTCCATCGCCGTCGATCGGACCGCTGACCTTCGGCCGTCCTCGACCATCCATAAACGACGTCAATTGAATGGGAACCGGTTCGCCATACATCGTCTTATCCAATCGCCCGGACAACGCCAACAACGTGTCACGGATCGCTTCTCCCTCGAGCCGCTTGGGCGGGCGATGGTGCCACAACAAGTTTTTCGGATCAGCCTCGGCGGCGACCGGACTGACTCGGCTGGACATTTGATAAGTCCGCGACAACACAATGTAACGGATCATTCGCTTGATGCTTCGGCCCTCGTCATGAAAACGAGTCGCCAAATGATCAAGAAGTTCAGGGTGAGTGGGTCTTTGCCCAAGCACACCAAAGTCGTCGGTAGTCGGCACGATGCCGCGTCCCATCAAGTAATGCCAAATGCGATTGACGATCACACGCGGGGTCAGCGGGTTAGTCGGATCGTTGATCTGTTGCGCCAATTCGAGTCGTCCGCTGCCCGATTTGATTTCCATAGGGTGATTCCCGGCCAATGCCGTCAGAAAATGACGCGGCTCAATATCGCCGGGTTTGGACGCATTGCCGCGAATGAATATCTCGGCATCTTCACCGCTGCCGTCCATCATTGCCATTGCGGTATGCGACGGTTTCATGATTTGCGAGCGTAGTAGCTCACGCTCGTCCGCCCATGCGATCGCAATCTGTTGCAATTGTTCGGCAAGCTCTTGTTTCGCCCCCAAGCCGGCATCCGCAGCCCCGTCGCCAGCGATTTCAATCTCGCTTGCGTTATCCCGATTGCGAAACGCAGACGCGGCGTCTTGCTTGGCCTGTTTGATCTGCTCGGCGGATCCTTGGATGACCCACTGCACTTCGAGTTGTTGGTCGTTTTTAGGGGTGAATTCCAGATGCAATCGGTGGCCGAGGTAACGCCCCAGATTCAATTCCACGGACGTCGCATTTTTGGGAATCGCTTGCACCGTTTCGCCGTGCAGTGGCCCCGCGATCAACCGATGCGAATCAACACACACCACGACGTGCCCTTCGCCGCGAACTTTGCAAACGACTCGTTCGCCGGTCAACTCAAACGTCGGGGTTCGCAGGGTTCGGCCACTACGAGGCAGATTCTTCAGCTTGCTGCGATTCTGCATTCCGGTTTCGCGCAGTGATTGCAGCCCATTCCACAGCGGATCGCTAATGGCCGATCCATGGGATGCCACTCGAATCGTTGGCTCGGCCTCGCTGACATCCAAATAAGCATCACCGGCGCGTCGCGGAGAATCGCCGAAAATAAAACCGTCCTGCATGAATTGCTCGCGAGGCAACGTCTGGTAATCCATCACAAGCAGGTCGGTGATCGCCGCTGGCAACGCGACGGGTTCAGGCAGCTTGCCGCCATATTGACGGACCAACCCGCTGACTCGTTGGCGATAGGCTTCGTCGACTTTGGCAAGCCGCTCGGCCACACGACGGTTGTGTTCCAACGACTCAAAACGCACCTGCCGATAATCGCTGCTCTGCAGAAATCCGGTCAACGAGTAGTAATCGGCTGTCGAAATCGCGTCAAATTTGTGATCGTGGCAGCGTGCACAAGAAACGGTCACGCCCAAAAACGTTTTTGACATCACGTCGACCATGTTGTCAAAGCGATCCGCTTCGTCTTTGCGGATATCGACCGGCGAATGCACCCATTCGCCAAGGAACCAGAAACCGGTTCCCAGGATCGATTCGTTGTAACCGTCATCGGGATTCAACCGCGGCTGCGGCAACAGGTCGCCGGCGATATGTTCGCGGACAAGTTGATCGTACGGCACATCGGCATTGAACGCGCGAATGACGTAGTCACGATACTGGAACGCATTCAACGCATCGTCGTCGAATTCGTGTCCTCGTGATTCGGCGTACCGCACCAAGTCCAACCAATGCCGCCCCCAACGCTCGCCAAACTCAGGCGATTCCAAGAGATCGTCGACCAAGCGTGAGACTGCGTCCGGGGAAGGGTCATTTAGAAATTTGGCGGTTTGTCCAGGCGTGGGCGGCAATCCAATCAAGTCAAAGTACAAACGTCGCAAGATCGCCGCTCGTTCGGCATCCTCGGCCGGCTGCAAATCGTTCTGTTCAAGTTGCGACAGAATAAAATGATCGAGCTCTGCTTTGGGCCACGCTCGGTCTTGAACCGCCGGCAGCGGTGGCGATTGCACAGGCTGCCAAACCCAGTGATCTTTTTTACGCTGCTGCAAATCAAAAGCGGGTGCCGCCGCCGTTGTCTCGGGGGCCTCTTCGAGAGGCCAAGGAGCGCCGAGTTGGATCCATTTTTCAAACGTTGCGATCTGTTCGTCGCTAAGTTTTCCCTTGGGCGGCATCTCGTATGATTCGTAGCGAACCGCTTCCATAAACAGACTGGCCTCAGGATCGCCAGGTTCGACCGATGCACCGGAGTCCCCCCCCTCGATCAATCCCGCTCGCGTGTCAACTCGCAATCCCGCTTGCAGCTTCTCAGCCGACGCGCTGTGACACGAGTAACAATGCTCGGCCAACAACGGGCGAACCTCTTTCTCAAAGAACTCTAAATGTTCCGCAGAAGGTTCAGACTGTGCGGTTGACGGATCCGCTGCCTGAATAGAGATCGCAGTGATACCTAGCCCCCCGACGACCAGAATCAAACGAGCGGTGGAAACCAACATTTGCATCGGCGATGATCCAAGGCGGCAAAGGGGTGCAGACAACATGGATGAACTCATGTCAAATGAATTGCGTCACGGGTGGGCGGGAATGGATACGGCGGGACCTTGCAAGCAAGGCAGGACACCTATTATGGCGTAAAAACGGCTTGTGTCGAGGACAATTTGCGTCAACCCTTTAACGATTTGCGACATCGCCGACTGAGCCACAGCGGACAGCGGATGCGGTAATAATTCTCTCGTAGCTACCTTCGCCAGAAGGTGGTGATCCGCATTTGCACGGTGACCAGCCACGCGTACCAGCGCTGTGGCGAGCGTCGCTACAAAACGCAAATGCGTTGACAAACCGCATCTAGGAAGCCCCCACGATCCCCCCATCTACAGAAGCAGATGGGCCGCCCACTTAAAACAACTGATAGGCTTTGGCATCGAGCGTTTTCGCGAGCTCCGGGTCGTTGGCCCTCGCTAGCAGGTCGTAGTAGGCGTAGGGGTATTTGAAGACATGACCGATACCGAGCGATTTGTCCCCTCGCTGTTGCCAATAGCGAGCCTGGTTGGGTCGCAGGTCGCTAAGTTTATGATCGGCAATTTTGCGGCTGGTCGAATCGGGACCTTGCCGCGTCACGGTCACGTATTTTCGAAACGCGACACGGCAGCTTTCGGCCCACTCGGCGTCGCCCATCGCAGCCATCTCGATAAGCGATTGGCCGAACGTCAACATGTGTCCGGCGAAGCCTTGTCCGAATCCGACAAAGCGATCGATGGCGTCACTTGCTTCCTGCAACACAAATTTTGAGGCGGCGACCGAATCGGTGAACGGGGGCGGATCGATATCCTCGTCGGGTTCGACATCTCGCCACGGTTTGAACGCACGAATCAGATTGCAGACGCCTTCGACTCGCTGCGGTGTCGCCGCTTCGGGCAGCATACGAAACGCCTTGATCGCATGCATTGCAAAAATTGCATCGTGGCCCACCTCGCGCAGCACCCCGCTGTTTTCGGCAAGTGCCTTGCCTACTTGCTGGGCCGCGTCAGGCACAGGATCGCCTTCCGGGAACGGCTCGCACAACTTTGTTGGCGCCCAATTTCGATCAAACAACTGGACAATCCGAGTGGCGGCCGCGTCATCGAGATCATTGTTAACACACATCATGTGTGCCGAGATCATCGCAGCCCCTCGATGTCCATCGGCAAAATAATTCATCTCGGGCGCTCGCGCCAACGCGTTCAGCCCCAACAAAACCAGCCGTTTCTGCTGCAGACTCGGTTCTTCGGCAAACAAAGACGGCGTCCCCGGCATCAGCCATCCGCCTAGAAACGCGGCGCTGCCGATCGCAAATTGGCGACGATCCAGCATGGGATTGACTGGCGACTTCATCAGCGGGTTGGTCTGCGGGTTCATCGGATCGGACTCTTGATTCGAATATAGCGAGATATCAAAGACAACCAATTCATTTTACGCCAGCGAACCGTCGGATGTTGACGATTGCGATTTACTTGGCGCGTTTCATCAACAATTGGTGAGGGATCGCCATCAAATCCACAGCGATGTCGGCGATGATCGTTCGCCCCTTGGTTAACCACGCCGAGGCAAATGCCCAAACCGCAATCCATTCCATCCAAAACAAAAAGTTGTATTCGTTCAATGTCTGTTTCCACTGCGGCGAAATCAGGAACAGATAGCCTCCCATCGCAGCCATGCTCAACAAGATCACAATCCCGCTGGCCCGGTAAACAAAATTCCGCTCGGCTTCATGCGGCTCGATTTCGCGGTTGGTCTTTTTAGAACTCGGGAAATGAAACAGCGAATAAGTGGCTAGTGTCAAAAAGAACACCCCGCCGCTGATCGAATGCAAGTAACCGATCAACGACTTCTGATACAGCGGGTCACTGTTGGGGTCCAACGGAAACAACGCAACACCCAATGCGGAAACGCAGCCTAGATTCGCAGTCCAGCTTTCGATCCGGTCGTACCCCCGATAACAGAACAAGAAGACTCCGATCGAACACATCGTGCCGACGAAGATGTCACGCAGCGCTGTGTGATAATAGCTGCTGATGTTGTCTTGAAAATCGATTCCAAAAAACAGCCAACCGACGGGGCCTAGTATGATTGGCAACAAGAATCCGCTAACACCAATCGCGCGTCGAATGCCCATGTACGAGAGAACGAGGGCATTTGTCTTGTCGGAAAGATCTGGAATCATATCGGGACTGTCGAAGAAAGCGGGTCAATCAGTTCATCTCATCTCGCGGGACTTGCGTTGAGCACGCTGCTTGTCGCGAAATCGCTTTTTCCGTTTTGCATCCTTTTCTTTAGACGCCTCTTCTTTCTCCGCAATCAACTTCGCCGTTTGCAGCTGCTCGCGTTGCATCAATTCAGGTGTCTCGAGCGTCAAACGCCCAAGTTCACCGGCACGAATGTCGTTCACCAAAATCCGCGAGGCCCGATCGATGTCGACGAGATTGCTTTTGCCAAGACAACCTCGGCGGCGGCCGATCGCTTCGATCAGCTCTAAATCAGTGCCAGGCACTGAAGTTAAATCGTACCGCTGCATCAACCGCTCGGGATAATTCGCGGCCAAGTAGCGAGCCCCAAAGAAACCGATGTCAGCGTAATCCATCGCGGTGTCTTTGATGGAACCAACCAAGCCCAACCGGTAACCGCTGTTCACATTATGCACGTTCGGCCACAGCACGCCGGGCGTATCCAACAGCGCGACGCTGTCGCCAATGTTGACCCGTTGTTGTTGCTGAGTGACTGCGGGCGTGTTCCCCGTTTTGGCGATCTTTCGGTTCGCCAAAAAATTGATGATCGTTGATTTACCGACATTGGGAATGCCAACGATCATCGCGGTGATCGTCATGCCCGCGCGATGCGGCACCATCTTGGCAACGATGTGTTTCAAACGCCGAATCGTAGGCACGTCTTCGGTCGTGACCGCGTGGGCGCGGACACCCACCGATTCTTCGAAATGCGAAATCCAGACCTCGGTCATCGCGTCGTCGGCAAGGTCGCTTTTGGCCAGCACCTTCAAACAAGGCTTGTCGCCTCGCAGTTCGGCCAGCATCGGGTTCTCGCTCGAGTAGGGAATCCGCGCATCAAGTACCTCGATGACCACGTCCACTTTGGGGAGCACCGATTGAATTTCGAGCCGGGCTTTGTGCATATGGCCCGGAAACCACTGGATGGACATGAGAGAATCGTCACTAACAAGGAAAATGGGGGATAGGCTTCCAGCCTGTCATCGGCAACCGCCCGCGTAGCGAAAACAAGCCAAGCGATTCGGCCCGCCCGTTTTTGGCCCGCATCGTTTTTGGCCTGCCCGTGTTTGGCCTGCGTCATTTCATCCCGCAACATTTCGGCCAACATCAGAGAAGGACCGAAAGTCTTGGCGACTTTCGCTACGGGCAGTCGGGCGGACTTTCGCTAGGGCAGACGGACGCACGCAAGACAGCAAGTCTATCTCACAGTGTCACCGGTGGCGATCATCCTGGTAACCCCCTCTTGGCAGTGTTCCCGCCGTTCTGCGGGTTTTCCCGCGTCTAAGTCGATGGCATAGGCCGCGAGACTACTGGCCGCTGAACAGTTGATAGCCGGCGATGGCGGTGCGAACACTCCACAACGTCCCTCCTGCGGTCACGAACAACGTCTTGCCGTCGTCCCCTCCAAATGCGCAATTGGTGGTTTCGTCACGGGGAATTGCCAGAAAATCGATCTGCTTGCCCTCAGGCGAAAAGACGTAAATGCCTGCGGTCGGACCATCCGCTGTTTGAGCCGGCGGGCGTGATTTGTTCAGTCCAGCAGCCACGTACAGCTGGCCTTGCTGGTCCAACTTCATCCCATCGGGACCTCGCGTCGTCCCCCAATCATGGATCAATGTTTGGGTTTCCAAATCGGGTGTCCCGTCAGCGTTCAGATTGAACCGCCACAACTTGCGGGCCCCCCCGAGTTCGTTGTTGTTGTCGGCCACGTACAGAAACCGATCATCGGGCGTGACAATCAGGCCATTGGGGCGATCGACTTCGTGCGTGATAATTCGAGTCACACTGCCATCGGGATCAATGCGGTACACCCCTTCGACTTTGCGTCCCTGATCGTCCAACATCTCCATCCCACTGCGATCCCCGTATTGCGGATCGGTAAAGTAGATCCGGTTCTTCGAGTCGATCGTCAAGTCATTGGGCTGATTGAATCGACTTCCCTCATAGGAATCGGCCAGCACATTCAGCGATCCATCGGCTTCGATTCGCTCGACCCGGCGACGTTTGTTGTCGCAAATCAGCAACCGGCCTTGGCGATCGAACAGCAAACCGTTGGATCCGGCGTCGGCTCGAAATACCGACGTCTTGCCCGCGAGATCACGGCGATTGATGTTCCCTTCGCCGCTGGTCAACAACCCTAGTTGTGGATGCCAAACCGGGCCTTCGCCTGCACCATGGTCTTGCAACATGACCGGCTTACCGACAAACACCGAATCGTCTGCGGCAACGGCCGATGAAAAAAACAATCCAGCAAGAAGCGAGAACAGCAGAATCGAGAACGGGGGAAGTTTTTCGAGGCAGCGGGCAGGCATGGATTTCAGTTCCATTGGCGAGTGGGGAGGTGGATGTCATGATTCACCGTCGTTGATAACAATGCAAGCCAAAACGATGACGAAGCAACCAAAATGAATCAACATTGCCGTCTAGTGAGGACGAACCGACACGATGGATGAAGACACAATTTACAGCATGTTAGGCGGCGAATCGGCGGTTCGCGGACTGGTCGACCGTTTCTATGACCTGATGTCCGAATTGCCGGCGGCACGTCCAATACGTGACATGCACCCAGACGACCTAACCGAGTCACGCGACAAATTGTTCAAATTCCTGTCGGGGTTTTGGGGTGGGCCATCGTTGTATATCCAGCAATACGGACATCCGATGCTGCGAGCGAGACACCTACCGTTTCCGATCGGCGACAGCGAACGCGATCAATGGATGCTGTGCATGACCCAAGCGATCGACGAACGTGTCGAGAACAAACCGCTTGCTGATCACTTGAAAATGACATTTCAACGCACCGCCGACCACATGCGAAACCAACACGAATAGGTTCCACCTGTGTGGAATTGGCTCAGCCTGTCAGCGGTTTTCCCTTCTAAAATCGCGAGTGTTTGCGGCCTTCGCTGCGTCCAACTTGCCGACGCGATCCCGCATTGAGGACCGTCCGGAACGCCTGTCCAACCTTTGAGTTTGCGCACTACCTCAGACCGCAACCCCACCCTCCATTGATGGGGGGCAGTGCAGTTCTAGAATGAAAGAAAGGGCCCGATCACGCTTCTTTTTTTGAGGAGGACGGAACGATGTTTCGCACTTACCTACTAAGCCTATTGCCGGTGGTATTTTTTGCTGGCGCAATCGGTCTTGCCAACGACGCGAATCCAGAGAATCCATCCTCATCGCCCGGTTCGATCAGCGACCAGACACCGCCTGGGGCCCAGGCCCCGTTGCTGGTTGGCATCACCGTCCATCCGCGCGAAATCAGTACCGATTCGGCGGAGGCCCAGCGATACTTTGACCAAGGATTGAATCTCACCTATGCGTTCAACCATGACGAAGCGATTCGCTCTTTCCGCGAGGCCGCCCGTCACGATCCCCAATGTGCGATGGCGTGGTGGGGCATTGCACTTTGCAATGGACCTCACATCAACAATCCTCCGATGGACAAACCGCATTCGATCGCCGCTTGGCAGGCGTTGGAAAAAGCGCAAGCCAACAGCAAACTAGGCACGCCGGTCGAACGTGCTCTGATCGATGCATTGGCGCGACGCTATCGTGGTAATGTTGATGAAAACATCGCCGAACGAGAAACGCTGAACAAGGACTACGCCGATGCCATGCAGCGAGTCCACCAGCAATTTCCGGACGACCATGATGTGGCGGTACTGTACGCTGAATCCCTAATGAATTTACGCCCATGGGACTTGTGGTCCGACGAGGGCGAAGCACGACCGGAAACGCATCTGGTTTTGCAGTTGCTTGAAAACGTGATGACCGCCGTCCCGAATCACCCCGGCGCGAACCATTTGTACATTCACGCGGTGGAAGCATCGCCACATCCCGAACGCGCCACTGCGGCAGCCGATCGCCTGCGCACCCTGATGCCTGGTTCGGGGCACATGATTCACATGCCCGCTCATATCGACGTACGGACGGGCAAGTGGGCTCAAGCGGCCGAGCAAAACGAGATGTCGATGAAGGTTGACCGAGTGTATCGCCAAGTTTCGCCGCACCAAAAATTCTATTCGATCTACATGATCCACAATCCGCACTTCCTGTCGTTCGTTTGCATGATGCAGGGACGCCAAGACCGTGCGATCGAAGCAGCACAACAAATGCTTGCGTCGGTTCCCGCAGAGTTCCTCAATCAGTCGCCTGAGTTGGCGGATCCATTTATGTCGATTCAGTACCAAGTGATGGTCCGGTTCGGCCAATGGGACCAATTGCTCGCGCTGCCTGCGCCAAGTGATCAATTGCCGATCACGACAGCGATGTGGCGTTTTGCTCGAGCGACCGCCTTGGCGGCCAAACAAGACTTCGCAGCCGCTGAACACGAACAAACGCTTTTCCGCGAGGCCGTCGCCAAGGTGGATCGCGATGCAAAAGGAGCGATCAATAAAGCACACGACATTTTAAAAGTCGGCGAGCATACATTGGCGGGTGAAATCGCGTTCCAAAAAGGGGATATCGATACCGCGATATCGGAGCTAAAAAAGGGTGTCGCCGCTGAAACGGACCTTATTTACATGGAACCGCCCGAGTGGATTCAGCCGGTCCGCCATTCACTCGGCGCCGTCTTGGTTGCTGCCCAGCGATGGGACGAAGCCGAACAGGTTTACCGCGAAGACCTTTCGCTGTGGCCTGAAAATGGTTGGTCGCTGTACGGGTTGTCGCAATGTTTGAAAGCGAAAGGCGACGAGGCGGCCGCCAAAGAGATCGAGGAACGATTTCGCGTCGCGTGGAGCGATGCCGACATCCGCATCGGAGCAACTTGCTTATGCGTGCCGGATGCAAAATCGGGATCGCAAAACGTAGAGCGATGAAAAGGAAATTTGGGAATGAGTAAACCCCACCCGAAACCGATTCCCGCAGGCGAAGTCCGCGGACTTGCTTTGGATGTGATCAAACAGGATCGCTTTCCCTACTTGGCAACCATTGACGGCGATCAACCGCGGCTGCGACCGGTGTCGCCGGTTCGCACGGATGGTTTCACCGTCTATGTGGCCAATTTGCGTGGCTATCACAAAACAAAAGAGATTGCTGCGAATCCGAATGTGGAACTCTGCTATCTCAGCGACACGCATGATCAAGTCCGAATCACCGGCGTTGCCACAATCGTGGATGACCGAGCGACCTTGGAATCAATCTGGAACGACAATCCGCTGCTACGGCAATATCTCGGCAGCATCGACAATCCCGATCTGATCATCTATCGCATCGATCCCAAGCAAGTCCGATTCATGCGTGAATGGGCGATCGAGTATCACGAGGTCGAACTTCACCCCAACGCGAGTCCGGCAGCCGATGCGTGAACTGTTTCGCACGCTGCCGCTGATGTGTGTCGTCCTGCTCGTTCCGGTGCTGCCGTTCCTGTTTTTCGGAGGTCGACTGGAGGATTGGTTACGTGGCGTGGCAGAGGATCCACCGTCGGTTGCCGCCACAGCGACGCTGATCATCGGACTGCTGGCTACTGATATCCTGCTGCCGATTCCGTCGAGCGTCGTCAGCACGCTGAGCGGTTGGCAACTCGGGTGGTGGCGTGGAACGATCGCGACGTGGATCGGCATGAATCTAGGTGCCATCATTGGATTCGCCTTGGCGCGGCGATGGGGACAGCCCTTTGCGCTGTGGTTCAGCAGCGGTGAGGATCTACAGCGAATGCAGACGATCAGCGATCGATACGGCCCCTATGTCTTGGTCATCACGCGTGCGGTGCCGGTGTTTGCCGAAGCGAGCGTGTTGATTGCCGGCATCCACCAACTGTCGTGGCGACGTTTTCTGCCGGCGGTCGTATTCAGCAATCTTGGCATCGCGATCGCGTACTCGGTTTTTGGCGATTTTGCCGAACGACATCAATGGCTGCCACTTGCGTTAGGGGTATCGGTCGCCGTCCCCGTGCTCGTTGCCGCAGCGGCAAAACGGTACCTCCCCCAATGAGGCATTGATGGCCCCAATGAGACCTTGCTGGCATAGACGGACACGATTCTTCGGTTAAACTTTCGGCGATGAATAAACGACTTACCAAAATCAGTAAATATCTAAGCTTCGTGCTGAAGCATCACCCCGAGGCAATCGGCATCCGTCTCGATCCCTACGGCTACGCGAACATCGAAGAACTGGTAAAAAATGCAAACGCCAGCGGCAAATCGATCACGACCGAATTGGTCTACCAAGTCGTCGCCGAGAGCGAAGAACAGCGTTTCAGTTTGAGCGACGATCGGCTTCGCATTCGCGCGACTTGACACCGTTTTCTGAGTCCTCTTTCGAGCCCTCTTTCGAGTCCGTCTGCCGCAGCCCCCCACAACCCGACAACGCGCCTGTGACGCTCGAAACCATCGCCATCCCCAAATCGATCAAAGCGAATCCGCTAACGCCACGCGAGATTGATTTGATCGACCAAGTCAACGACCGCATCGAAGCGTTCATGCTGGGCGATTCCGCCGTGATCGAGACCTTCGTGCCTTGCGATTTCCAATGGCTGGCTCAATGTTTGGATTGGATTGATCAGCAACACTTCTCAGCGGGGCAGCGGTTTTGCGAACTCGGCAGCGGGTTTGGCGTGGCCGCGATGTTGGCCGCCCTGCGAGGGAAGACCGCCGTCGGCATCGAAATCGAATCGGCGTTGGTGGACCAGTCCAATCGACTGGCGAAGGACCTTGGGATTGCCGCTCGGTTTTACTGCGGCACCTTCGTGCCAAGTGCGATGGCGGGATCATTGGCGTTGTCACGCGAAGTCGATCACATTGCTACCGGCGGCGATGACGTCTACGACGCCACCGGGATCGCGTTCAACGCGTTCGATCTGTTCTTTGCCTTTCCATGGCCTGGCGAACACGAGTTCTATGAAACGCTGGTCGACTCCGCCGCCACACCGGGCGCAATGTTGTTGACCTACAACGAACGCGCAGGCATGAAGTTGTTTCGCAAGACTTATTGAGCCGCGACGCGTCAACGGCCGGGTTCCACGCACGCCCCGGTGCCTTACGGCTCACGGCTCCGGCTCACCTTTGCGATTTGGATCTGCTCAACATACGATGTGTGACATTCGTTCGATCGCGTAGGCTCCCCCGAAACTCTTGACGGCTTGTTGACTTAGTGAAGCTTCCTGCGGCAAGGGACGTATGATGGACTTCCTAGTCCGTCAATGGTGCATTCGACGGACTAGGAAGTCCATCGTACGACTAAATCAACAAGCCGTTATGGTTTCAGCTGTGTGCCGATCCAGCGTCCCCACTGCGGCTTGAGATCCGTTATGCTGGGGACGCTCCCACCTTGAACGTCCCGCCACTGAATCGCCTTTGTTCGCGGTTTCCCCGCCAACAAAGACGCTGAGAGCCCCACCTATGACTGCTCCACAAGCTTCGCTGCGTCGTGGCGATCTCGAATCGCCGCACGCCGCCAGCACCGTTCGCATGCGAGTTGTCGCGGTCAGTGTGCTGATGGCGTTTATGCTGTATCTGGACCGCGTCTGCTTGGGCGAGATCGTCAAAAGCAACTCCTTCCTGGGCGATTTTCCGGACGCGAGTAAAGAAGAAATTGGCGAGGTGCTCGGGGCATTCTTTTTTGCCTACGCCCTTTTTCAAGTTCCCTCGGGGTGGGCCAGCGACCGGTTTGGCGGCCGGGTAATGCTGACGTTCTATATACTTGCATG
Source organism: Novipirellula caenicola (assembly GCF_039545035.1). NCBI lineage: Bacteria > Pseudomonadati > Planctomycetota > Planctomycetia > Pirellulales > Pirellulaceae > Novipirellula > Novipirellula caenicola. Next base: position 171,119 of record NZ_BAABRO010000006.1, on the reverse strand, counting down.
GTCGCTGTTGACCGGATTGTCAGGAATGGCAGGCACGCTCGGCGGGCTATTGATGGCCCGACTCGCCTTTGGCGTCGTCCAAGCCGGGGCGTATCCGACTAGCAGTGGAGTGATTCGCCGCTGGTTCCATTTTCGCAATCGAGCGATGGCCAGCTCGTTTGTGTCGATTGGCGGCCGTTTGGGCGGAACACTCGCCCCGTTCCTGACCACGCTGTTGATTCTGCAGCTCGGTAGTTGGCGTTACGTGCTATACCTGTACAGCATCATTGGGATTGTTGCGGCAGCGGCCTATTGGATCATCGTTCGCAATCGCCCCGAGGATCACCCGCGAGTCAACGCAAACGAAATTGAGTTGATCGGCAAACTCGACGCTGCCGAACCCAAGACCGATGCACGCGACATTTTGCCCATGCTAGGGGCGATCATCCAAAGCCGTTCACTTTGGCTCAATTCGATTGCTCAATTTTGTCTTGTGTTTGGCTGGGCATTTTTGATCACTTGGCTACCCACCTATTTAAAAGAAGAAAAAGGAGTCGAGTCGTTCTTGGGGTCATTGATGGTAACTGGGGTGCTTGCGATCGCGATTCCGGGACAATTGATCGGAGGCTGGCTCGGCAATCGGGCAGTCCGTTCGCTTGGACATCGCTGGGGACGTATCGCCCCGCTAAGTGCGACCTGCTTTTTAGCCGCACTTGCTTACGTCGGATGCTCGAGCTTTGATTCGGTTTGGATGATCGTTGCCTGTTGTGCGATGGTCTCGCTGATGACCGACATTGGAAACCCAACGGTGTGGGCGTTCATGCAAGACGTCGGCGGACGCAACACGGCCGCCGTCTTTGGCTGGGGAAACATGTGGGGCAACTTTGGTGCCGCCGCCAGTGCGATCGTGGTGCCACGCTTGATGACCATGGGCCGCTCGATCGAGGGAGTTTCAAGCGACGGACAATCGCTCGTCTTTCTTACTTGTGCGGGCATGTACATGATGGCGGGAATCGCCATCCTTGGAACCGACGCAACCCGGCTGATTCGCCAACCTACGACACCCCAGCCCTCGACGACTCTGGAATAAACTCAGCATGAAAATGATCTTCGACGCGCATCTGGACCTCAGCCTGAACGCTCTGGAATGGAACCGCGATCTGCGGCGACCGGTCGCCAAAATCCGCGAAACCGAGCGACCGCTTCCGGCGCGTTTGAATGGTCAAGCCGCTGGCACGGTTTCGTTACCCGAGATGCGTCGCGGAGGCATCGGGTTGTGTGTGGCGACTCAGATCGGAGGCTGTATGAAGCCCCGGTCGTATGTTGCCAACTGGGAATCGCCATCGCAGGCATGGGCGATGACGCAGGGACAATTGGCCTGGTATCGCGAGATGGAACGACTCGGTGAAATGGTACAAATCACTGATCGCGATGGACTCGAAACTCATTTACGTCGCTGGGCGGATCCCGTTGCTGCAGCCGAGCGAAACGAACCGATTGGCTACGTCTTGAGTCTGGAAGGATCCGATTCCATCGTGACGCTCGATCATCTGCAGCGTGCTTGGCAATATGGACTGCGTGCACTTGGCCCTGCGCATTATGGAATCGGACGCTACGCGATGGGGCATGACGTGCTGGGAGAATTTCCGCCCAGCGGAATTGAATTGATACGTGCGATGGATCAACTTGGCATGATCCTAGACGTGACGCATTTAAACGAGCCCTGTTTTTGGCAGGCGATCGAGATCTACGAAGGCCCGGTGTGGGCCAGTCATCAAAATTGCCGCGCGATCGTGGACGACGTTCGGCAATTCAGTGACGAACAAATCAAAGCGATTATCGATCGCGATGGAGTGCTCGGCGCCGCCTTTGACGTCTGGATGGTCGTGCCAGGATTTGTTCGTGGTCAATCCACCCCCGAATCCATCGGAGTCACGATGCGGCACATTGCCGACCATATCGATCACATTTGCCAGTTGGCGGGAAATACCAAACATTGCGGAATCGGCAGCGATTTGGACGGCGCCTTCGGTCGCGAACAATCCCCTAGCGATCTGGATACGATTGCGGATCTGCAGTCACTCGACTCGATTCTCAGCGACCGCGGCTACAGCGACGATGATGTGTCCGCCATCTTTCATGGCAATTTCCTGCGGGTCCTGCGACGTGCTTTTGCCTAAACGCAGGGGTGTTGCCAGGTAAATGGTTGCAAAACGGAGTTATCGAGTTCGTTGCTGCATCTCTCGTTCCGCGGTATCTTAACAGGTAGGTCCAAGAGGATTGACAAGCGAACGCTTGTCCTCGTTCCCGATGCAGCCTTATCTCTACTCGGAATTCCATGATGCGCAACGTCATTTACGCTGTTTCTTTGTTTACCTTAGCTGCATCGCTGGGTTGTGTCCCATCGACATCGACATCGACGTCCGACTCGGCGGGTTCATCGACGCCAGGCGTGACGGCCGAAGAGGCGACTCCACGCGAAACCGTTGGCAAGACAACTCAAAACGTGTTGGATTTGGAACAAGCGTTTCGCGACGGAGCGGAATTAGCAAGTACGAAAATCGAGTCTAAAAACCCATTGATGATCAATGCGGAAGCCTATCGAACCTCGGTCGGAAAGATTGGTGGCATGGGAGTCGAGCACGCCATCCAACTTCGCAATGCACAAAGCATCCAAGATCCCAAACCGCTGACCCACGAAGTGTTCATGGCCGAGATCATCAAGAAGGATCAGCCCGATGGCATCCGTTTGCCGATGCTGCCGTTTTACCAAGAATACGCGTGGGATCAAAAGAATCAGAAATTGGTCGTGGTCGATTTCCCGGCCAGAAAAGCGGAACGCGAGAAACAACGATAGCCGATCCTGCATCGATTCGATTGCCGCCCCATCCTTCTTAATTTCATTTCTAGGAGCGAAGGCAATGAGTGACGAAAACGGCCCCGCCGCAGTGGCGGTCCTCGATGCACACGGCTGTCATTTTATCCGTACGGTTGATCCCGACACCGCCCTCACGCTGTTCGCGGTCGTATCAGAGGATCCGCATGACTGGGATGAAATCGTTGACTACTGGCCACGTTACCGAACCCCGGTCGTGTGTGAGTTCCTTAGCGGTTTGGCTGTCGAAAACCTCGATCAGAAAACGGCGATCGAAACGATTCGGGAATGCGACGCATGGATGGTTTTGGATCTGAACGAGAAACGGCTTATCACCGGGCCGGGGGTTCCGGCGATCGGCCGCGACGAAGCGTTCTCGATGGCGCAAGACGACGCCAGCGAAGAGGAAAGGCAGAGTCAAAACTACCCGCTAAGTATCCATCTGCCGCCGTGGTGGGAATTGCATGAACAAGTCGACACGGCCGTGATTGACGCCCCACGCGAAACTCCGATCAACAAGCCTCATGTTGACCGCAACGTGTTGTACGGAGATCCGTTGATCCAGGACATTGCCGCTCGAACGCTCGAGACGGCTGCTAGTGAAGCGTGGTTGGCAAGTGACGCCAGCGAAAATCCTCGCAGCCGCCATCCGTTTACGATCGCAGTGCACCGCGATTGGCTGATGACGCCCCGAGATGACCTTGACGGCCGGATGCCGCGGCAATTGCTGCACGGCGGCCACCACTGGATCGGGCTTCTAGTCTGGGGACAACAACTCCGCGTGCAGGAACACGCTCCCGTCGTCGCCGCCCCCGACCATGTTTTCGGCTATGAAACCGCGCCGATGGGCGATGAAGAAATGGTGGTCTATTTCGATCTTTGCCGCGAACTGATCGACGCCGCTTGGGATTGGTGTACCTGTGAACGCGGGAAACACGCGATTGAACATGATCCCGAACACCGATTGCAGTTGGTTCAGTGGTTACGCGAGGTAAAGCAGCAGTGGCTCGAGGCGCCGTTTGAAGGCGGATCGCCGCCCAGTTTCATTATCGAGTGCAGTCAGCGACGCGTACCTCGCGGAGTCGGAGTCCCGATCGAGGGCATGACACGCCTGGAAGAAAAGGAACAACATGTCATCGATTGCGATTGCCCGATTTGCAGCATGATGGCCGATGGAGTCTTCGGTATGGGCTTTGTCGGCCTTGATGGCCACCACCTCGAACTCGACAACGAATTCGCGTTTTCGATGTTCGAAACACGTGAACAGTGGGAAGAGGAACAGCGCAGCTATGCAGCATTCTCAGAAGAATTTGAACACCAAGCGTCGGAACATTCCGAGCCAAAGGAACTGGACGAATTCGAATCAGTGTGGTCAGGGATCGTTTCTGACGCGCCCATCCCAGGCGATCCAAATGGGCATTTAAAAATGGCTTTCCTGCTAGCAGAAATCATCTCGGACATGGAAACGCTAGAAAATGCCGAAGACGAGATCCCCGTCTTAAACGAACGGTTTCGCGATTATCGCAACAGCGACGAAGATCAGCTAACCGCAACGGCGGAACGTCTAAAACGATACCTACAATTCCTCGCTAACGAACACCCTGAACTAACAGGGAAGTCAGCCGACTTTCAAAGCCGCATCGACGAACAACTCCGCCAACGAGACTCAGACGCATCAACCTGACACCGACTTGCCTTGACACCGCTTTACATAGAAATTCGCGATGCAAAGGCTCGATAGCGTGACACATGGCGTGACACGTTGGATCTCCGTTAGGCAGATCTCGTTTAAGCATAGGTCAAATAGGCAAGCAATCCGAGTTGAAACAACGTAATCCCCGACGTGACGCAGTGCCAACTATGAAATCGGTTGCGAAAGAGATGCACCAGCACGCCAAGCACGGTGATGGTTCCCAACGTTTTTCCGATCACAAAGTAACTGAAGAACGTCGGTTCCATCTTCAATAGTGCCAAGCAAATGGGATTCTTCTCCATCTCGAAAATCGTCTCCGAGTGCACAAACACAAGCAGCATGTCGTAGCAGGAAATCAAACCAATCACTGTACAACACACTGCGAAATACATGGAACGAAACCATGCAGGCAGTGTGGGGCAACCTTTTGAAAACCCGACATATTCCAATGTGGGGAATACGTTCGACATCATGTCTCTCTCCATTTAGTTGAAGTGAAAACGAGGTGAAGCACTGGACTAGCGACACCTTGAAACAAGGAGCGAAGTCCTTCGATTTGTTTTTTTACGAGTACGCACATGGCGTGCCACTCACACCCGAAGGAGGTGAGCAACCCCTTATGCATCCTCAACGGGTGATCATCGCCATCATTGAATTCCGGAACGTGCGATGCTGCTTCAAATCAGCTCTTGCGGTGCCGCGTAAACTAGCAAGCGGTAATTCGAGCGACCGTCACACACACCGGTTTTCCAACGCAAAACACAAGCAAAACTGCCTTTAATCGACTCTATTTTGAATTGCTAAAAAAACAGGCAGCATCGAATTTCGCCGCAGCCTCAAAAGGGGGCGCTAAGTGATTGGATCGACGTTGCAGCCTCGATTGTTTGATAGCTTGGGGAGGAATTGCTGCCAAAGCCGCATCGGCGATCCGCTTTCGCGTCGCATCGATATCGAGGCACGAAATAGAGGAAACGAATGGAAGGAAGCGAAGCAAACCTAATGATCAATCGGGGCGTCCCGACCCAAAGTCGCGTGGTCGGTTTCGGAACGACGGAGACGCTAAATTGATTCGCTGCAAAATTAGGAACGTGATATGCTGAGTCTCCTCCATTCCCTCAGGCTGTCTTTCCCACTCCTCTTGATTGCGATGACTTAAAACTGATGAGCATCTTGGCTGATTTCAAAAAGTTCGCGTTGCGTGGCAACATGATCGATCTGGCGATCGGATTCACGGTCGGAGCCGCTTTTACGACCGTGGTCAAGTCGTTAGTCAACGACATCATCATGCCTCCGATTGGCTGGATCACAGGCAATGCTGACTTTTCCGATTTGTTTTGGGTACTGCACGTTCCCGAGAAAGTGACGGTGCCCGAGAAAGGTTTCCAGACGCTCGAATCCGCGCAAGAGGCAGGCGCCGTCACCATCAACTACGGTATGTTTCTCAATACCTGTCTCTCGCTGGTGATTGTTGCCCTTGCGATGTTCATGATCATTCGCGCAGTCAATCGTGTGGACGAAGAACTTGACGAGCGTTTTGGTGAACCGAAGCCGTCGGAAGAACCGTCAGACAAAAAGTGTGACTTCTGTCGTTCGACGATCCCGTTTCGCGCCATCCGATGTCCCCAGTGCACGTCGGAGCTGAACGTCCCGAACATCAGCGATTCCGGCAAACCCGCCGAGCGCCCGGCCACGTAACCGCGGTCGGCCGTTTGAACGCTAGCCTGATCCGCTAAACGTGGGGAGGGCGAAGCAAGTCACTACGCGATCAATCAAGCAAAATGCAATTGGCTCATTCGGTCGCAGCGTCATGCGATTTCATTCGCAACCGCACCAACAAGTCGCTCAGCGCATCACGTGCCGTGGGCATCTCGGGAAGTTGCGAACGTTCGTATTCGGCTTCCAGCGTCGCGACCAGTCTTTCGTACTCGGACGTATAAAATGCCAAGTCGGCCGCGTCGAGGGTTGCCTTTTCAGGCCCTTCACGTTTCTGACGCAACAAATCATCGATGTATGAAAGTCGTGCATCCTCGTTCAACGTCGCCAAATTGGCTTCGACGGTGCCCGTTCGCATCAAATGGATTCCGGTCAACAGCACTCGAAACACATACAGCAGCGGTTTGACCCGCTGTGGTGAATCCTTGTGAAACAACCGCCACTGCGTGCCGGCAAAGCCAAGGTAGTGATGCGCATGATGCCGCGTGATACAGTCGGCTGCGATGCTTTTCAGTTCCTCGTGCTCTGGCGTCGTCGACACCACTAGCGGCGAAAAAAGTTGTTCCAGCACGTAGCCATTGCGACGCAGCATCAGTTTAAAAAACTTGGCGGCATCATGCGTCACCAAATCAATTTCCAATCCATCATAAATGCCCTCTTTCTCGACCGTTTCGCGTCCAATGTCCAAACCGAGCACGGTCTTCAACGGCAACAAATGCACGCCACGGAGATCAAAGTCCGAATCGGCAGACGGAAAACCATACAGATGCGCTCCACTGATCGTGGCAAACACCAGTGGAAACGGATGCAGCCGCACATGCTTCATCATCTGATCCTGTGGGATAGGCATCCTGCCTGTCATCGGAGTCCCTTCCCCTGGGCTGTTTTCCCGAATCCTATTTTCCCTCTCATCGGTCATCGCAATCCTCCGGTACCCGTCTTAGATTCACGCAATCTTTCCTACACCGCTTTTCTGCCACCGCTCGATCACGGCAACTCGATTTCCAAGGCCCGTCGACGTGCATCGACAAGAAACGCGTTGGCGCGTTCGTAATCCGGCCGATCAGGCAATTTCGTCGACTTAAACGCCGATTCAAATTCCACTTGCAATTCTCGACGCCATCGATCCGCATCCGCAAACGACATCTCCCCTCGTTTGATCCTCAACAATGATTCACGATGCTCGCCCACTTCGACTCGCACCCCCCCTTCGCGAAGCACGAACGTTCCCGACATCAGCAATCGCACCAAATGCATCACGTGCTTCCACTTCACACGTCCTTGGTTGCGGTTATCGGTTTGCATTTTTTTGAATTGCGACGCGACATAGCCTGAATACGTCTGAAAAACTAATTTCGACAAAAACGCGTCTCGCATCTCAAGCAGTTCACGCCCCAGCGGCGTCACCGAATCGACGATGGGCGAATAGAGACACTCCAGCACGTTGGGGTTCGCTTTGAGTGCCAAGATGATAAACTTCTGCAGCTCCCAATAAACCTCTTGTGTCTCGTCATTCTCCAGTTGGTCGGGCACGCCATAGAGCGACCATTGCAATTCCGCGGGCGGCAAATAAACACCACGTCGATCGGTATCCGAGTCGTGATCATCCAGCCCATACGCACGCGACCCAATCACACAGCGATAGATCACTCGGTCGTAAAGTCCCGCACTCATCAGCGGCGACGTGTCGGTCCGAATCGATTGACTCTTGTACTCGGACAACCGAACCATTTGGTCGTGATGAATCGGGGCTTCGAACCCGTCTGCAAATTTAACTCGGTACGCATGCGTTCGGTCGATCGGACAGCGAACGATCACTCCGACGGCACCTGCCGGATGAGCCACCCGGTCGTTCGCTGTCATGACGTCCTTTTGAGCCACCACTTGAGTACCAGCCGAATAGATCAGCGGTTGGGTCGGTTTACGATTCACAGCAATAAGTTCTTGGGTGATGATGTCTGAAATAATTCGGTTAAGTTCGTTACGATGAATGCCAAACAAATCGTCACGAGCTATTTGATTGTCCAAGCTGTCGCTACGGCAGCTTGGTGGAGCATGCTGTGGTTTGTGCCCAGCAGTGTGTCTTGGTTCCATCCTGCATCGTGGCCGCGGGAAACGCTCCTTGGTTTTTGGCTTGCCGATTTCTTGTTGCTGATTGCCGGATCGAGCATGACAGCGATCGCGATCACAAGTGAAAAAGCGTGGGCGTCCACGGCGGTTTGGTCGCTCGCCGCTGCCCTCTGGTATCCAACATTCTACTGCATCGGTGTCAGCATCATTACGGACCAAGCCTGGATCGCCGCGTCGCTGATGGTTTGCATGGCGGGAATGACGTTGGCGATGGCCACCATTTACGGAACGCCGCATCAAACGCCCGCTACGATTCGCGAGACACCGCTGAACAGGACATCGGCAATCGTTTGGACGTTCACTCAGACGGCGATTTTTTGGAGCGTCTTTCTATGGATCTTGCCCGAGGGCATCGTCGAGTTCCAAACACGATTGCACTGGCCTCTTTTTTTGCACCCCGGACAAACCTCTGGGTCGATCACATTGTTCACCGCCGCATCGCTGTTGGGATTGTGGAGCGGATGGGCGATGGCGGTCCGTGGCGATGGCACACCGTTACCCACGGCAACGGCACCGAAATTGGTGGACGCGGGTCCTTACCGCTTCGTCCGCAACCCGATGGCATTGGCGGGAATTGTGCAAGGGATCGCGGTCGGATGGTATCACGGCAGCTTCGTTGTGTTCATCTACGCAATCGCGGGCGGTTTCGTTTGGCACTGTTTCGTTCGTCCGGTCGAAGAAGCCGACTTGGACCAGCGATTTGGCGAACGGTACCGGCAATACAAACAGCGTGTCCGACTGTGGATACCGCGATAAATCTGCCGCAAATCAGCGCCAATTCTTTCGCTTATCGATAAGTTTTTAATTAACTTAGTTGTACTGCCACGCACCAGCTAAACTACGACATGCGACCGCCTTTTCGTCGATGTAATGTTTGACAATGTTCAAACTGCGCTGACGCCCCTCGTCCTGAGAACGCGTCCATGGTTTTAAAACCCCGCTTCCTTCTCGCCTTGGCGATCATTGCCATCCCCCACGATCTCATCGTGATGCGGTTGGTGGCAAAGGAACCCGTCACGCCGATCGAGCCGCTGCGACTTCGCGCCGATGACGCTCCCAAACGCGCGCTGCCCAAGGCGGCGTCCGGATCCCACGTCAAAGTATGCCTGCCCAGTTTGCCGTATTTGTATACGTCGCACGCCATCAACGGAGCGATGATCAAACCGTCGGACAATGCTCAGGGGTGGGAGTACGACATGGCAGTGTCCCATCAGCAAATCGACGAAACAACCTATGAATTCCAACTGCGAAAAGGAGTCCGGTTTCAAGACGGCAGCCCGTTTGATGCGGACGCGGTGGTCGAGAACATGGATGCGTTTAAAAAGCAACCCACGACCTATAGCAAGATCGACCAAGTGTTTGACTTCGTCGAAAAGATCGACGACTACACGGTGCGGTTTCATTTGACCGAAGAATACGGTTGCTTCATGAACGATTTGGTTTGGATGCAGTTTTACACGTCCGAGTACCTTCGGGTCTGTGGTGGCTGGAACGGCAAAGCAAGTTGTCCCAATCTGTCGCGTCCTGGCCCCTATGGCTTGGGGCCGTACATCTTGAGTGAAGGCTATATCGAAGGCGACCGACAAACCGACAAGGCGGTTTTGACCGCGAATCCTTACTACTGGAATCCAGAATACCCCAAGGTCGAAACGATCACGGTTTTCACCCAACTGGACGCAGTCGATGCAAAAAACAAAACACTGCATCGCGAAGGCGAGGTCGACATCACCGACATTCCGCCCGAATCGAAAGTCGAGACGATTTTGTCTCCCTTTGCCAAAGTCATCACATCGCCGTCCAACAACAACATTGCCATTCATATCAATATGATCAACGGCAACCCCAAACTTCGCGACAAGTCGGTCCGACGTGCGCTGAACGAAGCGTTGAACCAGCGAAACCTGCTGTACTTTGTCTTTGACAACGAGGGAACGCTTTCGCCCACCATGGCGTCGCCTTATTTTCCGGGCGTACGCGAAGTAGTCAAAACGCTAAAACCGTTTTCCGAAGTCAACGATCCCTACACGCCAAGCCAACAGGCCCGCTTGAGATCAATTCTCAGCGGTCTGCAATTAAAAGTGCTAACGCAAAATCGATTTCTTTCGATGTGGCGTGGAATCGAATCACAATTGAACCGAGTCGGCGTGACACTACAGATCACGACGGCCCCCAGCGAAGCGGAAATTTTTGGGCCGCTGTTATCCACCAATGCGGGGAAAAACCAAGTCGACTGGGATTTATTGGTGTGGGGTAATGACGATTGGTTTTTCAATCATCCCTACACCGCATTTCTCGTCTACCGCACCACCAACGTCTGGAGCACGGTCTATCCCGATCCAGTCATGAACCATTACATCGATGAAATGTTCCGCGTCAGCGTTGAGGATCCCCAGTTCAGCGAGATCACCGCCAACATCATTCGGCGGGCATATGACGAGGCTTACATGTTGTTTGTGCCAACCCCCAACCGAGTCATGGCGGTCAACAAGGAAGTCGTGTATCGCCCATATAAAATGGCCTGTGCTCCGCTGTGGAAGATCCAAATCACCGATCAACATTGGTCTGTCCGCCGCGGCCCGTACCCTGAATCCTCCAAAGGCCCGGTGCGAATCACTCGCATGTCCATTGACCAGGAGTCCAAGTGATGCGAAATCGTGGCGTTTGGATCAAATTGTTGCTGCTGGTGACGATCTCGGTGATCGCGTTCTGTGCGATGGGAGTCTATGGAATTCTGACGACACGAATCACGTTCCGCTCCGTCAACGACGTGCGTGATACCGCGTTGAAGTTGCGCCGCGGGGCGGTCGAGATTGCCGAACCGCTGAATGAACTACGCCAACTTTCGCTGACCCTCGTGATGGCGCCCGACGACGATTTGCAGCGGCAACTCAATCGGCAGCAACAAGCCAAAAGCAAACAAATCGACTTGGCCTTTGAAAATTGGAATACCTCCTCGAACGACGCCGCAGAAATTTCGACTTTTCGCGACCTGCGCGAAACATGGAGTCGATACAAACGCATCAAAGACGTGACGACGGGCAAGGTTTTGGACGATTATCGCGAAGAAGCATTTATCAATGCGATCCAGGCGGAACAGCAACAATTTGCCGAAGTCAAACGCGACCTCGATTTGTGGATGCAAGCGATCGAAGACAACGCCGACCATGTATACGAGTCGGCGCAAAGCCGCTACGTCGCCGCGCGACAAACTTACATCATCGTGATCGTTGCGTTGACGCTGCTAGTCGCCGCGGTCGGCTACCTCACCGCAAACAGCATCATTGGCCCGCTGGAAACGATGCGTAATGTGGCGACACGAATTTCGGGGATGGCGTCGACCGCGTCGATTGACGGGTTGAACGAACGGATCGAGATCCGGTCCAAAGATGAACTCGGTACGTTGGCCACCGCGTTTAACCAGATGGTCGAAAACATGCAATCGACTCTGGGCCGATTGTCCTACGAGGAACGCCGCACGTTGGCGGTACTGAATTCAACCGCCGATGGCATCGTGACGATCGATGCCGAGGGCAAGGTCAGATCAATGAACGCCGCAGCGGAACGGTTGCTCGAATGTCGCAGTGACGATGTGATCGGTACCGCGATCGAGCCATTGGTTCCCGCGCTTGGCACCGCGTGGCAGGTGGGTGATGCAAATCCCGTGGCGAGCGAAGATGAACACGAAGTCATGGCGCACACTTGCCAAGGACACGAATTCCCAATCGCGCTGCGTGTGCGTGAGATGAATTACATGGATCAAAAACTGTTCATTGCGACATTGCAGGACATCACGTCGCGAAAACAGACCGAAGCCGAGCGGCAAAAGTTGTTTCATGCGATTCGCGATGCGGTTCAACGATTGGCCGTGGCAAGCGACCAGATTCTCGCCACCACATCCAAGCAGGCCTCGGGGACACAGGAACAAGCCGCAAGCGTTTCGGAAACGGTATCCACGGTCAACGAAATCGCACAAACCGCGAAACAGGCCGCCGAGCGATCGCAAGAAGTCGCAGAATCAGCCCGTCAAGCGGACGACGTCGGCAATGCCGGCCGGACCGCGATCGAAGAATCCATCACCGCGATGTTGCAGGTGCAAAACCGCGTCGAGTCGCTTGCCGAGCGAATCTTGTTGTTGTCCGAACGCGCCCAAGCGATCGGCGAGATCACCGCGACCGTCAAGGACATCGCCGAACAAACCAACGTCCTCGCCCTCAATGCGGCGGTCGAAGCATCGCGTGCCGGCGAACACGGCCGCGGCTTTGCCGTCGTGGCATCCGAGGTCAAATCATTGGCGCAGCAATCCAAACAGGCGACCAATCAAGTCCGCAAGATTCTAAGCGAAATCCAAGAGGCGACCAAAGATGCGGTGCATTCCACCGAAGAGGGTCACAACGCGGTGCAAGCGGCTAGCCGGGTGGTCAAAAGCGCCGGCGAAACCATCAATCAACTCGTCACGCTGTTGGCAGTTTCCGCGGAATCCGCAATGCGGATTTCCGCATCGGCCAACCAACAAGCCGCAGGCGTCAGCCAATTGAACGAAGGGATTCGAGATATCAATCGCGTCACGCAAAACAACGTCCAAACCATCGGTCACATCGAACAGGCCGCACGCAACCTGAACTCGCTCAGCCACGAATTGGCTAAATTGACCGCAAAATAGATTTTGTATCGAAATTGTGTTGCGTGAAGCCATCTTCTTCGACCTCTGTCTTCATAGCCGCCTCACCGCGACATCGGTACGTTTGCTTTGAGCTGCATCACTTCGCAACGACACGGAATCCGTGATGCACGGTATCGAAGCAACTTCTACAAATGAAATCGTTGTGACGTGAGACAGGTTTGTTGACGACGGGCAACGGTTTCTTCCATAGCATTCGCCGCAATGCCGGGATGAACGCTGTTACCGTTGTCGTCTTGTCGCGCCCGCGGCCCTCGGCACAGCCATTGCACTTCGCAGTGCTGCGTTGGACACAAGCGGCGTGGGTGCTACATGGAACCGCATCACGGACGCTCCGTTTTGTCGGTAACGTCGTTCCTTGTCAAAAAAATCGATCATCATGACAATACGCGCCAAACCGTTAACACAGCGTGCCACTTACCCTTCGTCGTGGATTCGTGTGCAACCACGACAAGCCTGCGATTTGACGTTCGAAATCGCCGACAACGTCAACGGAATGCGGGTCGATTGGGCGGGACACCAACCTCGATTTCGCGTCTACAGCCAAATCGACGACAACACGGTCGTGGTCGAAGTGACCGATCCGCAACGTTGTGCATTCGAACAGGGGGGAATTTGGCGTTTGCAATTGACGGCGGAAGAGACCGAGGCGTTGCCCGTGGGAGGCATGCGATTCACGTTGGAACATCGCGAGCCGTCGGGCGAGTATTTGCAGGGGATCCAAGGTGGAGTCAGTTGCTGCAACCCCTGCGGTGATTGACGTCCGTAGCGGAACTGCAATCAAATTTGCGAATTTGTTCCGTTGGTGCGGAAAATACGGTGTAGGGTTAAGTGGTTGCACGTCCTCACTTTCCGATGGATCCGACATGTTTCGACTCACGTTTTTCCTGGCGTTAACGCTAGGAATCAGCCTCAGCAGCGAAGTTCAGGCACAGAACTGCCCCACGCATTCGCACCGCCATCACTGGCAATCGCCAGCGTCATCGCCAGGCTTTAGCATGCGTGCAACGCAATACCACGGCCGCAATCACGGCGACATCCACAACCCGTACGGCTACCCGTTTTACGGCTACGGATACATCAACGATCCCTATCAATCGGGCAGCTTTCGAGCTCCCGATCTGTTGGATGATCCCTATTTCAACGCTCGGCACAAATTCGACAGCCATTTTCCGGGCCGTTATTCTCGCCGCCCCCCACTAGAGTTCCGCCATCCGATGCAAGATCCTCGGTAGCCATCGCGAGGAAAAAACGCTTTCAACCAGCCCGTGATTGCCCGGCGGACGACTTCGAGCCGCTTTTTGGTCCCTGTCGTTTTTTCACTCGATGCACTACGATTGTCAGTTGCGCCGCACGCCAACTCCGACAATCCCGAGTGAAATCCAAAGCATGAAACGCATCCGGAACTTTTGTATTATCGCCCATATCGACCACGGTAAATCGACGCTTGCCGACCGATTGATCCAGGCGTGTGGCGGGGTAACGCAGCGTGAGTTTCATGACCAAATGCTCGACTCGATGGACATCGAGCGAGAACGTGGGATCACGATCAAAAGCAATACGGTCACGCTGAACTATACCGCCACCGACGGCCACGACTATCAATTGAATCTGATTGATACGCCTGGCCACGTTGATTTTTCGCACGAAGTTCGCCGCTCGCTGATGGCATGCGAGGGAGCCTTGATGGTCGTCGATGCCTCGCAAGGCGTCGAGGCACAAACGGTTGCCAATTTGTATCTCGCGATGGAATACGATTTGGAATTGTTGCCGGTGATCAACAAGATCGACTTGCCGGCCGCCGATGTCGAACGCGTTCGTGAAGAGATCGATTCGGATCTTGGGCTCGATCCGTTTGCCGCGATCCCGGTTTCCGCAAAAACGGGCGTCGGTATCGACAATGTTTTGCAAGGCATTGTCGAACACTTGCCGCCGCCCAAGGGCGATCCCGAGGCCCCGGTCAAAGCACTGGTCTTCGACGCTCACTTTGACAAGTACCGCGGTGTGATCCTGCAGTGCCGTGTGATGGAAGGCACACTGAAACCTCGCGATACCATCCACTTTATGCATGCCGATCGCGACTACAAAGTCGACGAATTGGGGTACAACCAATTCAAACTTGTCCCCAAAGACCAACTCAGCGCCGGTGAGGTCGGCTACATCGTCGCAGGCGTCAAGAGTGTTCAAGACATCGAAATCGGCGATACGATCACGCTGTTGGATCGGCCGGCGGCGGAACCGATTCCGGGTTACCAGCCCGCCAAACAGGTCGTGTTTTCGTCCGTCTATCCGATGAGCACCGATGAGTATCCGGATCTCACCAAGGCGCTCGAAAAATTGTCGATCAACGATGCGGCGTTGACGTTTGAAAAAGACAGTTCCGCCGCGTTGGGATTTGGATTTCGCTGTGGTTTTCTAGGACTGCTGCACCTCGATGTCATCCAAGAACGACTGCAACGCGAATTTGATCTGGGGCTTGTCATTTCCGCTCCGTCGGTGAAGTACCGCTTGGAACTCAATGACGGCAGCACCTTGGAAGTCGACAACCCAAGCTATTGGCCCGATCCAACCAACATCCAATCGTCGAGCGAACCGTACATCAAAGCGTCGATTTTGATCCCCGAAGAGTATGTCGGACCGGTGATGGAATTGTGTCGTGAACACCGTTCCGAAAATCAAACGATGAACTATTTGTCGGCGGGTCGGTTGGAAGTGATCAGCGAAATGCCGCTGGGCGAAGTGTTGTTTGATTTCTATGGCAAACTAAAGATGATCACGCGTGGGTACGGATCGTTTGACTATGAACCGATCGAATATCGTCCCACCGATGTGGTGAAGGTCGATATCTTGGTGAACAAGGAACCGATCGACGCCCTTTCGTATCTGGTCCATCGCGACAAAGCTCGCACCCGCGCCCTGCATTACTGCGAACAGTTAGCCGAAGCGATTCCACGGCATCAGTTCAAGATTCCGATCCAAGGTGCGATCGGCGGAACGATCATCGCGCGTGCCACGATCCAGCCCTACCGCAAAGACGTCACGGCGAAACTGTATGGCGGTGACGTGTCGCGTAAAAAGAAACTGCTCGAAAAGCAGAAGAAGGGCAAAGCAAAAATGAAGCAATTCGGCAGCGTCAACATCCCTCAAAAAGCCTTCGTCTCGGTGCTCCGCGCCGACAAAGATTAACGAAACCGCCAATACGGAGGCCCTCCGTTGATGGCGAAGCCCTCTGCGCTCTGGCATAATACTCGGCAATCGAAGCCGTTCGTAGCGCCAACTTGCCTTGTAGGGAGTCGCAAAGGATGTCCAGCCGCCAGCTTGTTTTTTCAGACGGAAAGTCTCACAAATTCTGGAATATCGAATTGGAGGGCCAATCGCACACGGTGACGTTTGGCCGCGTCGGAACCAGCGGCCAATCGCAAACCAAAGAGTTTGATGATGCTGCGGCGGCTAAAAAATCGTTCGACAAACTGGTTCAACAAAAAGTCAAAAAGGGGTACTCCGACTCCGATGTGACCGCAACTTCGTCGGCGGCAACCACCAAGTCGCCAGCCCCGAAATCGACGACAAAATCGACCAAAGCCGCCTCAAAAACCGCAGGTGGCAAATCGGCCGCCGGCAAATCAGCTGCCGGCAAACCCGCGGCCAAGACCGAAGCTGCCGCCCCGGCGGCCGACGTGGTGACCGAGATCACCCACGTCATCGATCTTGAACCGGCCGATTGGGCTTTGGCCAGTTTTCGTGCATGCAAACCTCTTGAACGCGGCGAACCGAAGCCCGCCGACATCGATGCGGGCGTCAAGCGATTTACCAGCTTGAGAACCACCGACTATGGTTGGACGATTCCCTACGAAAAACTGAAATTGCCATCGATCTTGGCTCCCGAAGAGGCGCACTTTTGGTTGTGCTTGATGACGGGCAACCCCAGTCGCTTGGAAAACAAGGCTGCTCTGGAGAAATACGCCGAAAAGATTGTCAAGGCAAACAAATTCACCGGAAAGGTCTCGGTCGATGAAGCAACTAATCTGGTCAGCAAGGTCGAGCGACGCGTTCCTCAGCCATTCATGCAACCGCTGTTTAGTCTGTTCAGCGCCGACGAGTGTTTGCAAATTCTGATCAAGGCAATTCAAGGGTACAAGAAAAAACAAAGTTACGATAAATCCGAGTTGATGCGGTCGCTGTGCAACAGTTTTCGCAGCCACGTGCTTCCCTATTTGCAGCCGAGCGAGATCGATCAACTGCAAGCACGGATTCGCAAGACGTTCAACCCGCAATTTGAACCGGCCGATTCCTACTCGTCTTACCCTGCCGAGCATTACCTTGCCGCGATGTTAGGGATGCACGACGAAATTCAACAAGTTGTCTCGAGTTGGGAGGACGACCGCTACCGCCGCAGCGACGAGTGGATCGATCACTATCATCGTCCTCAAGCCTTGCTGTTTGGGCTCGGAAGTGCCGAGCAGGTGGAATCCGAATGGCGGCGGCTCGGACTTCGCATCAACACCCCCGAAATCGCACGCGGCTTTTTGGCTTGTACCGAATTTTCGGCACTCGATGTCGTTGCCGATCAGATTTGTCGACAAACCAACAAGGACGATTGCACTGCGTTGTTGAAAGTCCTCGGGCTCGTCCGAGCCCCCGAAGCGGCCGAACCGATGTTGCAGTGCCGGTTAGAGGCCAAGACGCCTGCGTTGGCACGCGACTGGATGGCCCACGAGATCGGCAACGCCGTCTCGGGGTTGATCGACACGGCGGGATCCAAAGGCAAACTTGCCGACGCTGCCATCGAGTACTTGCGATCGGTCAAACGCATCGGTTTGGAATCGGTGATTGAAGATGCGGTGACGAAGGCCGGCAAAAAATCCGAAGGCGCCGCTCGTGTCCAACGCGACGTGCTCGATTTTGAAGAGAAGACCTTTGACCCGCTCGATGAAAAAACAACGCCCAAATGGCTGCGTGACGCATTGGCGACGGTCGAATTGCCGCGTGTTCCCAAATTGCCACCGTGGGCCAATGCTGCTCACCTGCCGCCGCTGACGATCGGCGACCAACGACTCAGCGACGAGCAACTGCTAACCGTGCTGCACGTTTTGGCGGTCACTCCGGTCACCGAACGGCATTCTTTGCTAACCGCGATCAAACAACACGTTGACAAAGGCGTGCGTGATGCGTTTGCATGGCGATTGTTTGAACTTTGGCAAGAAGACGGATCGGTCTCAAAAAACAAATGGGCGATGGGGACCATCGGCCACATCGGCGACGATGGTTGCGTGATGAAATTGACTCCGATGGTCCGCGTTTGGCCTGGGGAAAGCCAACACGCTCGAGCCGTCTTTGGGTTGGAGTGTTTGCGAGGTGTCGGCACCAACACGGCGCTGATGCAGTTGTCCGGGGTCGCTCAGAAATTGAAATTCAAGGGACTCAAAACCAAAGCAGCCGCGTTTGTCGAAGACATTGCCAAAGAAAAGGGAATGACTCGCGCGGAACTCGAAGACCGGGTGATCCCCGATTGCGGTCTCGATGAAATGGGACGACGCGAGTTCTCCTTTGGCTCACGATCGTTCTCGTTTGTACTAGGCGGCGATCTCAAACCGATGGTCCGCGACGAGGCGGGCAAGATACGCCCCAACATGCCCAAACCAGCAGCGAAGGATGATGAAACGATCGCTAACGAATCGCTCAGCGAATGGAAGCTAATCAAAAAGCAAATCAAAGAGGTCGCCACGCTGCAGGCCGGACGACTCGAGCAAGCGATGGTCACCGGTCGTCGTTGGTCGGTCGACGATTTTGAATCTCTGCTGGTCAAACATCCCTTGATGACGCACTTGGTACAGAAATTGATTTGGGGCTCGTTCGACGCCAAAGGCAATCGCTTGGGCCTGTTCCGCGTCACCGAGGAACGTGACTATGCCGATGCCAACGACGCCACGGTCGCGATCGACAAGGCGGATCAGATCGGGCTGATGCATCCCTTGGATCTTTCCGAAGACGAGCGCAGCACGTGGGGCGAAGTGTTAAGCGATTACGAAATCATCACTCCCTTTCCACAGCTCGGACGCGAAATCTATCGGTTGGAAAAAGGCGAAGAGAAAACCAGGCAACTTGATCGATTCTCGGGACTGTCGTTGGCAGCACCGACGATGGTGTTCACGCTGGAAAAACTCGGTTGGGTCCGTGGGGTGGCCATGGATGGAGGTTGCTTTGACGAGCATTCCAAACAATTTCCCTCGGCGGATGTCACTGCGGTCGTGCACTACGATGGCGTGGTGGGCATGGGATACATCGATCCCGATGAAATGTTAAAGACCGAAACGATTCACTTTTGCAAAGGCATGCGGGATCCGTCGGGATATGGCTGGGGCAGCGAAAAACCGCTCAAACTAAGTGAAGTTTCCCCGATCGTGCTCAGCGAAGTCATGGCGGATCTTCACGTGCTGAAATCGAAAGCAAAATAGCGATGGCCAAGAAAAAAGCGGGTTCCCGAAAATTGCAGGGCGAATCAAACGGAGCGTCCGCGTCGCAGCAACGTCCTCCGGCGGAGGTCTTGTTTGCCGACGAACTTGCCGAATTGGCCAGTGCCTCGGCGGACGATCCGAAACCGCCGGGTTGGCAGATGTCGCCGCGTGCGGTGTTGTCGTTTGTCTTGGGCGACGCGTCACAAGGCCGACCACCTAAATTTGTCGGGCGGCGTGCGTTCCTGGAACGGTGTATCGTCTCGCTGGCTACCAACCGCGGACTGATGTTGATCGGTGAACCGGGGACCGCCAAAAGTTACTTGAGCGAGTTGTTGACCGCAGCGATCAGCGGCGATTCGACGCTGACAATCCAAGGCAGTGCGGGGACCACCGAAGACAACATCCGTTATTCGTGGAACTATGCATTATTGGTCGCGGAAGGGCCGTGTGAGAATTCGCTCGTACCTGCGCCGCTGTACTTGGGGATGACGCATGGAAAATTGGTTCGGTTCGAAGAGATCACGCGTTGTGCTTTGGAAATCCAAGACGTGCTGTTGTCGGTGCTCAGCGACCGCGTGATGGCGATCCCTGAATTGCCCGAACAAAGTCGCAGCTTGTACGCACGAGCTGGTTTCAATGTGATTGCCACTGCGAACACGCGTGACCGCGGAGTCAACGAGATGAGTGCGGCGCTGAAACGGCGATTCAATTTCGAAACGGTGCATCCGATTGCCGATATCGGCGAAGAGATGCAATTGGTCCAGCGGGAAACCAACCGTAATCTCGATCGCTCGCAAGTCCCGGTGACGATCGATCAAGATTTGACCGAATTGTTGGTCACCACGTTTCGTGAACTTCGCCAAGGCAAAACGATCGAAGGTCAAGGCATCGATCCACCGACCACCGTACTCAGTACTGCCGAAGCGGTCGGCACGGCCTATGCCGCCGGCGTGCATGCGTATTATTACGCCGACGGCAAAATCGAACCGACTCATTTGGTTCGCCATTTGGTCGGCAGCGTGCTGAAGGACAATCCCGACGACCTGAAAAAAGTCCGGCACTATTTCGACCATGTGATCAAGAAACGCAAGCACGGTCGATGGAAGGACTTCTTTGATGCTCGTGATGAACTGACTTGAGCTCTGCGTGAATCACTCCTCGACAACTCGCACACGGATTTTTGAAAAGAAGATAGCGTCGGATGCCAAACCGCGATCCAGCACCGGATGATCAACCGCTGATCGATCGGCTGTGTGATACCACAGCGGACGTGGTCTATTTCCCCGTCCGTCACCACAGCCCGGCATGTGCCATGTTGATCGCTCAGCTGATCGAAACACTCCGCCCAACCGCGGTGTTGATCGAAGGGCCGAGCGACTACAACGAACACCTTGGCGAACTGCTGCTCGACCATCAGTTGCCGATCGCGATCTACAGCTATTTTCGAGCCGGAGTGGCGGCCCGCGACGAGCAAGCCGAAACCGAGCTGACGCACCAAGGGGTGTACTATCCATTTTGTGAATATTCACCGGAATGGATCGCGATCCAGCACGGGCATCGCATCGATGCCGAGGTCCGTTTTATCGATCTGCCGTGGTCAGAAAGTGCCGGCGATGAACGTGCGTCACACCGTTATGCCGACGCCGAACTGCGTCGTGGACGCTACGTCAACGCGTTGTGCGAGCGGCTGCAAGTCGAAGATTTTGACGATCTTTGGGACCGGCTGATTGAGTCGCATCAGACGCTTGAGCCAGCGGATTATGTACGTCGCACTCATTCATTGTGCTGGAACATTCGCACGTGGGAACCCAGCGTGAGTGTTAGCGACCGTCGACGCGAAGCGTTTATGGCAGCCCAAATCGCGGCGACGTCCAAACAAACCCGTGGCCAGACCTTGGTCGTGACCGGCGGTTTTCACAGCAGTGCGTTGCTGGCTCGAAACGAAGGCTACGCGTGTGCAGGAATCGATGATCCGCCTCCGAGTGAAGCGGCACAGCAAGTGATCGCGGCCATCATCGATCGCGGAATCGCGTTGACAACCTATTCCTACGAACGGCTCGACAATCTAACCGGTTACAACGCGGGGATGCCCAGTCCGGGATTTTACCATCACGCTTGGACGCAACGAAATCGCGACGAACCGTTTGACCACCAACCCTTGTTGACTGGATTGGTGGGCGCGCTGCGGAACCGAAAACAGACGCTCAGCACGGCGGATTTGATCGCCGTCCAAACGTCGGCTCGGGCGCTAGCCGCGTTGCGGGGACGCCACCATGTGTGGCGACGAGATTTGATCGACGCGGTAACGTCATCGCTGATCAAAGACGAATTGGAATACGATTGCGAATCCCCCTTTATCGATGCCGTGCATGCGGTGCTGCGAGGTGACCAGCGTGGGCGATTAGCCAGCGGAACTCGTACTCCGCCGTTGGTCCAGGAAATCCAGCATCAAATTACCTCACTTGGCCTCGCACCAACGCGGCGGAGCGAATCGATCGAACTGGATCTATTGGATGCCGCTGATGTACAAAAAAGTCGACTGCTGCACCAATTGAGCGTGTTGGACATCAAAGGATTTCGCCGCGAAGGGGGAACCGACTTTCTCACCCGAGGTGAACTCGAGCGGCTCTGGGAAACATGGCAGCAGCGATGGACTCCCGAGTTTGAATCGTCCTGCATCGAAGCGTCTCGCTACGGCACCACGATGACCGAGGCGGTGGCCGCTCGATTGACTGAACAATCTCGTCAACACCAACGCGACGCTGCGATGGCAGCCGAGTTGTTGGTCAAAGCATCGCAGTGTGGCGTTCATTCGCTATCGAAATCATTGCTCGAATCACTCGAACGTCTGATTGCAACAGAACCTCGCTTTGTCGAGGTCGCTCAATCACTCGGACACTTGTTGTATTTGTATTGCTTTGATGAAGCCTTTGGGACGACCCGTTTGCCTCAGCTGCAGAACTTGGTTCGTCAATCATTTGCGAGATCGCTATGGTTGCTCGAATCATTGGGCAAGCAAACTGCCGCGGATGGTTCGATTTTGCGAGGCATTCAAGCGATGCTGGAAACGTATCGACGCATCGGCGACGTGTTGGATTTGGACGAGAATGAATTTGCGGGGGTGTTCGCTCGAATCCAAGCGGACGCTCACAAACCACCGAGCGTGCGAGGGGCCGCCGCAGGCATCCTGTGGACGATTGGCCGGGCGAGCCCCGATCGAGTGCTCGAGGATCTGATGTTCTTTGCCAAGCCCGAGCATTTGGGTGACTTTCTAAATGGTTTGTTCACGCTGGCCCGAGAGGTCGCTCAGCGGCATCCGCAATTGGTTTGTTCGATCGACCAAGTTCTGCTGCGGTTTGGCGGCGACGAATTCCAAACCGCATTGCCGTCGCTGCGGTTAGCATTCACCTCGTTCACGCCTCGCGAAAAGCATCACATGTTGTCCACGCTGTTTGATTCACTTGGACTCAAACCGTCGCAACCGCTAAGCCCATTGCCCGCCGACGAAGCGACCGCCGCCGATGCGTTAGCGATTGAAGATCGGCTGTTCGAATCCATTGCCAAATATGGACTGGAGCAAATCGATGGCCGACTCTGATTCGAATCGCTCGCATGCATCGGAAACAACCACCCAGCGTCAGGCACGATGGCGATTGGTAATGGGATCAGGCAGCGAACAATTGTGTGGGGGGCTGTCGCCGGAACAACAACGGCAAGAAGAATGCTTGGGGTTTCTGTATGATCGCGAAGGACGTGGTCAAAACGTACGCGGCAAGGACGGCAATCGATCCGGCAGCCTCGACGCCAGCTCGTTGACCGTGCCTGAGTGGATCAACCAAATCCACGAACTGTTCCCAAAATCGACCATCGAACGATTGGAAAAGGATGCACTTGAGCGATATCAGCTTGACGAGATGGTAACCAACCCGGATGTGCTTGCGCGTGCTCAACCGAACCAAACGTTACTCAAGGCGGTGCTGCGAACTAAGCACTTGATGAATCAAGACGTATTGAAGGCGGCACAACAACTCGTTCGCAAAGCGGTCGAGCAGTTGATGGAAGAAATGGCCCAGCAGGTTAGCAGTGCGTTCGAAGGGGCCGTCGATCGACGCCACCGTTCCTTTCTACGCATCGCCAAAAACTTTGATGTGCAAACGACATTGCGACGAAATTTGAAGCACTACGATCCCGAGAAACGGCGTGTCTTGGTGGAAACGCCGTACTTTTATTCACGCGTACGGCGACAGGTCGATCGTTGGCAAATCATTATCCTGGTCGATGAATCAGGCAGCATGCTCGACAGCGTCATTCACTCGGCCGTCACCGCAGCAGTGTTTTACAGCATGCAAATGATGAAGGTCCATCTTTGTATCTTTGATACTTCGGTCGTCGATTTGACCGACCAGATCGTCGATCCGGTGGAAACATTGATGAAAGTTCAACTCGGCGGCGGAACCGATATCGGCCAGGCGGCCGCTTATGCATCCACGCTGGTGGAAAATCCGCAACGCACCATCGTGGCGTTGATCACCGATTTTTACGAAGGCGGTCCCGCCGGACGGCTCTACGCGGCCGCTCGCCAATTGGTCGAAAGTGGCGTCACGTGTTTAGGCTTGGCCGCATTGGATGGACAAGCCGATCCGACGTACGATGAACAAATCGCCGCCCAGTTGGTCAAAATCGGTTGGCATGTCGCGGCAATGACTCCCGGTGAACTCGCTCAATGGGTCGCCGAAAAGGTACGGGCGTAACCACAATGACACGAGTCGATCTGCTGTCGCTGTCCACGGACGATTTGGCCTCGCTGACAAACCGAGGCACGGTCAAACGCGCCCAACGCGAATTGGACGATGGCGATTGGCGTTACGAAATCGACCAGCCCACCGACGATGCTGCGGTCCACGATTTAATCGTGACTTGGTCCGATGGAACGGTGTGCCGATTTGTGGCGGGGCAGACGATTCACGAAGCCCAATGTTCCAGCGGTTCGATAGGAATCAGCCGTCATGTCGTGCGATCGGTTCTGGCTTATCAACGACACATGGCGAACGAGACCGCCGCGAATCAAGGCGAAGACGACGAAAATTGCGGCGATGCTCTCGCGGTCCACGAGAACATCGGCACCGCAGAAGCGACGACCGCGTGGGATCCTGGACAAATCCCCGACGAGGAGTTGATTCACCATTTTCGCAAGGCCACGATCACGCGTGCCAGGAAGGTGTTCGACGACGGCGTGCTGGTCGAGTTGACGCGTGGCGAGAAACCGACCGCTCGATTTCTGCATGAATCCTGTACCGTTCGTTTCCCGGTGCCGGGGGACGCTCGCTATGCACGTGCGGATTGTTCGGCCACGATGCTGCCACAGTGGACGGCGATGGCGGTATGGGCGTTTCGCGAACTCGATCCACAGCGAAACGCGGGTCTAATCGCACTGGGGCAAAACGAGTTGCCCGTCCCTCACGATGCACTGGACCGGCTCGACGAACTGATGATCGAACTATGCAGCGATGGGATCTCCGGTTGCAGCGCAACGTGGCCCCAGCGTTTATCACGCCTGGAAAAACAATTGCGAACATGCGGTCTGGTATGGCCTGCCGAACTGGTGCTGCAGCTGATCCACCAACATGAACGTTACATCCAGAAGGATGCGAGATTCAGTCCAGTGGAAACCGTCCGGTTGCTTGGCGAATTGATCGCGCGGTCGCGATCGATTCGGTCACAAAACGGGTCGGTGCCTCAGCCGCTCGTGCGAGGCAACAAATCCGATCGCCGCACCGACATCAAGGCGGGACGATTGGTCGGATTGGGCCTTGGCGTTCGCCCGGGACGTTCGCAGACCAAGATGCTCGCCTATTTCCAAGACGTCGATACCGGTACCGTCGTTGCAGTGCAGCGGGTGTTTGCCGATCCCGAACCGAACGCAAAAACGACGGCGAAGTCGTTTTCGGATTTGGCTAGCCATTCACTCAGCCGCGGCGTGTCCTTGGGCTCAGCAGCGATGTCGCAATTGATGCTAGGCTCCGGAAAACGCACCGCCACCGATGAATTGATCCTGCCGCGAACCAGCGGAAAACTGACGACCAATCCTCAATCGTTTCAGTGGGAACAATTACAACCTCCGCTGGCGATGGATCATTTCCAACAGGCACGAGAGCGATTCGAACGTTTGCCTCCGGATTGGTTGCGACCGCTTCGGCACACTGAGAACCTACACGTATTGAAGGTCACTCGGATTACCGATTCGGATTTTGATGTCGTTCATCAACGACTGACCGCGACGATGCATGATGCCCATGACGAGACCGCTCGAATCGTGTTTCCCTATCACCATCGCGGCGATGCGGGGTTTACCCAATTGCAGCAGATGCTGGCCACGCGAGGCGAGGACGCACGCTTTGTCTGTGGCCATGTCCGCTGGGTGCACCAGCAACTGGAAATCGAGCCGATCACGATTGTGTTTGAATCGGACGACCGGACGCGTCAGGCCATATCCACTTGGATCGGCGGTGGCGACACGCACGCTCAAACCGAGACGCAAGCAGTGGATTCATCGCTGTCTTCGCCGCAGTCATCGATCAAGGATTTCCTAACCACGCTCAACATCCAGCTGAGCGAAATCCTGCTCACTGGACTCACCCAAACGTCCGAACAAGATTGGCGGGCGTTGTCCGAAGCGGCAGAGCGACTCGGCTTCGTGCGACTCAACCAACCGATTCGCAAATTGAGCGAAGAACTCGCCAAACGCAGGAACCAACTTCGTTGGAACCCGTTGTTGGCCGCACGCACAACCGGCCAATTGTGCATGTTCAGCCGAATGTTGGAATAGATCGGCAGTCCGCCGCCCGATGAAACGTCCTGATCATCCACGCCGGTGCCGGCCGCATTCATCGATCGCCCGGCCATGTTCACGCCGTATAGCGTTGTTGGCGGCGGCGGAATGGCCTAATCTAGACGCTGGCCAGGTTAAGAATGGACATGCAAAAGTCAACCACGGCTATGGGCCACTGACGAATGTATGGCAGAATACGTCCTTGTTTCATCCCACCTTTAAAGAGAGATCGATGCTCGTAATTGAAAAATACACCTTTGGCGTTGGCGACCGGTTTGCACATCAAGCGGCTGCTCAATTACGTGCGTTCGAGCAACTTGCCCAAGACGGCGTGGACGTCGCGCCGGTATGGAACAAATCCAATCGCGAACACACCTTTGTCGGGTCGAAGCCGCAAAGCGTTTACGATGCGGCGAAAAATGCGGTCGAAACTCGAGGTTGGAACAAGCCATGGCACGTCGATGCCGACCATATTCAACTGGCAACGGTCGATCCCTTCATCCCTTGCAGCGACTTCTTTACGATCGACGTGGCCGATTCGATTGGCAAGTCGGCACCCCAAGAGGAAATCGCTGCGTTTGTTGACCGCCACCCCGAACTTGTTGGCACCTTGACGCTCGACGGTTTGTCGTCACCGCTGGAGGTCAGCAAAGAAGACGTCCAACGCGTCGCAGAGCAATATTTGTTGGCCGTCAAAGAAGCGGGTGAAATTTATCGTCACATCGCCGACGCAAAAGGCGCCGACAACGTGATCGCCGAGATCTCGATGGACGAAACGGATTCGCCGCAAACACCCCCTGAGTTGCTGGTCATCCTGGCTGCGATTGCCGACGAGAAAGTCCCGGTCCAAACGATCGCTCCCAAATTCACCGGTCGTTTCAACAAAGGCGTCGACTATGTTGGCGATTTGAAACAGTTCGAGCGTGAATTTAATGACGATGTAGCGGTGATTGCACATGCCGTGAAAACCTATGGACTTCCTGAAACGTTGAAGCTAAGCGTTCACAGCGGCAGCGATAAATTCAGCCTGTATCCGATCATCCGCGAGTGCCTGCAACGCACCGGTGCTGGTTTGCACATCAAAACCGCCGGTACCACCTGGCTCGAAGAGATCATTGGGTTGGCCGAAGCGGGTGGCGATGGGCTGGCTCTGGCCAAAGAGATCTATGCTTACGCCCTCGAGCATGTCGAAGAGTTCTGTGCTCCGTACGCCAGCGTCATCGACATTGACAATAGCAAGCTGCCTGACGCGGAAACCGTCAACGGTTGGTCGGGTCCTCGTTTGGCCAGTGCGATTCGGCATATCCAAGACAACGAGCACTTTAACGCTCACATGCGGCAACTGCTTCATGTCTCGTTCAAGGTCGCGGCAAAACACGGCCAACGCTACACCGATCTGTTGAAGCAGAACCAAGAGATCGTCGGCAACGAAGTAACCAAAAACATCTACGAACGTCACTTGCGTCCGCTGTTCGTCGGCTAAAACTCGCCGCAGCAAGTAGGCATGCCGTGAAACGTTTCCCGTGGCTATCGACGCCAGACGGTGGTGATTCGCATTCGCGCGGCAATCATCCACGCTTTGGCGAGCATCAACGCACTGGCGAGCGTAGCTACCTAACACAAATGCGTTAACGTGCCGCCTCGGGAAGCGTCACGGTGCTAGCCGCAGCCGCGAACCATCTCGTTGGCCGGGTTGGGCAACGATTTCCGGCACGCTGTTTGGCTTGTGAGGCGTGAGATTCTGGGAAATTTCCCGGCGTTGCGATGCTCGCTTCGCCGCCGCAGCTCAGGGGTGTGCGACCAGCTGGATCACCGCAATTGCTTCTTTGGTAATAAAAGACGCCAATCTGGCCGGCATGGACTATCCCGTTGCAGGGAGAAACACGCTATTTTAGAGACAGACGGCACATCGTGGCCGATAGCGGCCGCTACGCTCCGCCGCTTCCCTTTTCCTCACAACTTATCGCTTTTTTGGAACGAATTTTATGTCCGACGGCATTGAAGTCCAATCTCACGAACCGGCAACCGACGCCACTGGCGAGGGTCAACCTCTTGAGACATCGCCGCCGAAAGTGGTCCCGCGTCAATACTTAATGGCGTTCATCTTGACGACCTGTTGTTTCGCGTTGTGGGGCTTTGCCAATGACATCACCAACCCGCTGGTGAAGGTGTTCAAAGAAGTCTTTCAGATCAGCAACACCCAGAGCTCGCTGGTTCAGTTCGCGTTTTACGGCGGCTATTTTACGATGGCGCTACCCGCCGCCTACTTCATCCGCCGTTTTTCGTACAAAGGTGCGATCATGGTGGGATTTGCGTTGTACGCGGTCGGGGCGTTGTTGAGTATTCCAGCCAGTTTGAACACGAATTTTTGGATTTTCATTGCCGGATTCTACATTCTGACCTTTGGTTTGGCGTTTTTGGAAACAAGCTGCAACCCATACATCCTTGCGATGGGACCTCCGGAAACAGCGACCCAGCGATTGAATCTAGCCCAAGCGTTCAACCCGATGGGATCGTTGACCGGCATGATCGTCGCCTCGACGATTATCGCACCGAATCTGCAGGTCGGTGAGTTCCGCGACAAAATGGAAGCCAAATTGCCCGAGGTGGTGCAGTATGTCGAGGCGGACTACGCGTCGGGATTGCCCGATTTCGATCAAGAATATGGAACATTGGACGCCGCGGTCAGCAAAGGATTGGCCAATATGCAAGTCACATCGCCCGAGACATTCCAAGCGATCCAACAACACGACCTTGGCGTCGTACGCACTCCCTACGTCGTGATCGCCTGTGTCGTAATCGGATTCTTGATCCTGTTTGCACTGACAAAAATGCCCACGTTTGCTGCGGATCAACCCGACGCTCCGGTGGGTGAATTAGCGGTTCGATTGTTTGGCAAAGCCCATTATCGCGAAGGCGTCATCGCACAGGCGTTTTACGTGGGAGCCCAAATCACATGTTGGACTTTCATCATTCACTATGGAATGGAACAAGTCGGACTATCGCTTGCCCAGGCACAAACGTGGAACATCGCCGCGATGGTCATCTTTTTGGTTAGCCGATTCGTATGCACGTTCATGCTGAAATTTGTTAGCCCTGGAAAACTGTTGGCATCGCTGGCGGTGGCTGCAGCGATCTTGACCTTTGGTGCCATCATGCTGCAAGGCAAAACGGGACTGATCTGCTTGGTGCTGATCTCGGCTTGTATGTCGCTTATGTTCCCGACGATCTACGGCATTGCCCTAAAAGGATTACCAGCCGAGGAAGCCAAACTGGGCTCAGCTGGTTTGATCATGGCG
This sequence comes from Novipirellula caenicola, assembly GCF_039545035.1. Classification (NCBI taxonomy): domain Bacteria; kingdom Pseudomonadati; phylum Planctomycetota; class Planctomycetia; order Pirellulales; family Pirellulaceae; genus Novipirellula; species Novipirellula caenicola. The sequence goes on along the minus strand of NZ_BAABRO010000006.1, from coordinate 141,468 downwards.
ATCGTCGGTGGAGCCCTGTTGCCGCTGATGCAAGGTTGGTTTATCGACACGATTGGCGTTCGCAACTCGTTTTACCTACCGCTGATCTGCTTTGTCGCGATTGCCATCTTCGGCGTTCGCACCTTCACGCGATTCGAAAAAGAATCGAACTTCCAAACCGCAGCATAGGACCGTCCGAAGCATCATTGACGGCGTTTTCCGTAGTGGATGAGGTAACGAGTCCTTTTTGGCTGAATGAAGCTACAGGATTCAAAACCTCGTCCGCTACCATCGCGCCATCGATGGTTCCAAACGTCCTGAGTGTTGCAGGTCGGCGTTTGCAAAATCACGCCCCACTACGACTGGGTACGTTCCAACAAACTCGTCAAAGATTCCGCGAACGAATAAACATCGAAGTGATGCACATCGAATAACCTGAGTCCCTCCCATCGCAGAGACGAACACGATGAAATTCAGATGGTATTGTTGGCTCGCCGCCTTGATTCCAATCGCGTTGATGCCGCAGACCCAGGCCGAAGAAATCAACGTCGCTGATCATGGCGTTCTGCCCGGCGAAGATGCGACCTACCCCCTGCTTCGCTTGATCCAATCGGTCGAAGGCGAAAGCGACATTACACTTGTCTTTCCCAAGGGCACGTATCGATTCGCCCCCGACAATGCCCTTGAACAATTTCGCGCCGTCTCGAACCACGACAATAGTTTGAAACGAATGGGTTTCCCGCTGTTTGGTTTCAAGAACATCACTATCGACGGCGGCGGTTCGACGTTTCTGTTTCATGGACGGATCAGCCCGATCGTGATCGATAGCAGCAGCGGGGCAACGCTTCAAAATTTCTCAATCGACTGGGACCGTCCGTTTCATAGCGAGCTAACCGTCGTCGAAAACAACAAAGGCGATGACACATTTACGGTCGAAGTGGATCGCGATCGTTATCCGTACACAATCAAACATGGCGAGGTCCTGTTTGACCGCGATGGTTGGAGCGACCCTTTTGGATCGAACATTGTGTTTGATCCCAAAACCCAGTCGCCCATTTACGACACAAAAAAATATATTGTTAACTACTCCAAACCGGTCAAGGTGACCGCTGTTGGCAAGAACCGGATTCGCTTCCATGCCAACGGACGGGCGCTGCCTCCGGTCGGATCGGTATTGATCACTTACGGGGTGAATCCAACCAGCCGTCTGTGCCCAGCAATTCACGTTGCCAATTCCCGTGACATTCACATCGAAAATGTGACGGTTCATGCGGCGGGTGGGATGGCATTGATTGCCGAACGGACCGAGAACGTCACGCTTGAAAAGATGGTCGTCACCTCAACATCCGATCGGCTGGTCGCCACCCGCGCCGACGCCACACACTTTGTCGGATGTCGAGGCACCGTCAAACTGGAAAACTGCTTGTTCGAACACATGCTTGATGACGGCATCAACGTTCACGGTGCCTTCGTTAAAATCGAAGAGTATCTAGGTGACAACCGATTCATCGGTGCGATCAGCCATCCACAGCAATGGGGGCTGATGTTCGCCGCCCCAGGTGACAAGGTTGCCATCCTGTCTCGCGAAACCGTCCTGCCATTTCATCAAACCTCGGTCGAAAAAATCGAGGTCCTAAATGAAGAACGATTTATCGTCACGGTTTCGGATGTCCCCGACGATCTGCCAGACGGTCCGCTGTCAATGGAAAATCTGACTTGGTATCCCGACGTGGTCATGAAACACAACACCATTCGCCAGAACCGTGCACGTGGGGCATTGATCACGACCAAGGGCAAAGTATTGATCGACAGTAACTATTTTTCTTCGCAGATGCACGGCATCTTGATCGAAGGCGACAACAAGAAATGGTACGAATCCGGTGGCGTCCAAGATGTCACGATTTCGAACAATGTTTTCGACAACATTGGCTTCGAAGGAGGTCCGGTCTACCCGTTACTTGCTTCTCCGCTATTGACGGACGAACAACGAATGGGCGAAGGACATTTCCACCGCAATATCCGCTTCCTCAATAACACCATCCGCAGCTTCAATGGCTTGGTGGCTCAGACGCGATCGGTCAGCGGGTTGACGATTGCCGGCAACACATTGGAATTTAGTAGCGATTACCCCGCCAATTCCGAGTATCCGTCGATCGACCTGCATTATTGCGATAACGCGCAAATCGTCGACAATACCGCCACCGGGTTTGACCACGCCCTGACGATCGCGCAGTCCGCCGACTCGACCGATGTCGAAATCAAAGACAACATTGGCTTTCAAGCCGAGAGCAAATAGCGACGCCGAACTGCTGAAAACGGAACGAGCGAGCTAAGATTTTAATTAATCTATTAGCGTGCAGATCTCTTCAGCGTGCAGTCACTTTAGCAAGCAGGTTTCGCTCTCGCCTCGTGCCCGCCGTGCGGTCGCTAGTTCCTACCCCCAAAATCTCTCTCTCAGGAATCTCATGAAATCGCTTCTCATTTGCCTACTCCAGTGCTGCCTAGCCAACCTGGTGGCCGTCGCAGTATTAGCGGATGAACCACGCACCCCCAATGTGATTTACATCCTTGCCGACGACCTCGGTTACGGCGACCTCAGCTGTTATGGGCAAACCAAGTTCGAGACTCCCAACATTGATGCATTGGCCCAGCGGGGGATGCGTTTCACCCAGCACTATTCTGGCAGCACCGTTTGTGCCCCGTCGCGGTGTGCCCTGTTGACCGGACTTCACACTGGCCACACGGTAGTGCGCGGCAATGCGGAAGTTTCGCCCGAAGGCCAGGAACCGATGCCCGCAGATACCTACACCGTGGCAAAGCATCTGCAAGCTGCTGGATACAAGACCGGCCTCTTTGGCAAATGGGGATTGGGAGCCCCCGGCTCCGTCAGCGAGCCGTTGAAGATGGGGTTTGACCGTTTCTATGGATACAACTGTCAGCGAATTGCCCACTGCTACTACCCCGCATTTCTGTGGAACGACCAAGAGCGTCAATTGCTCTGGGGTAACGTCGCGTCACACAAACATGATTACGCACCGGATTTGATCCATGATCAAGCATTGAAATTTATTCGTGACAACAAAGACCAGCCGTTTTTCTGTTACTACGCCGCCATCCAGCCACACGCCGATATGGTCGCGCCGGAATCGTACATGAAAAAGTACCGGGGCAAATTTCCGCCCGAGACAGAGTACCCCGACGACTATTATTTGGGGCAGCCCGAACCGCATGCTGCGTTTGTCGCGATGGTCAATGTGCTGGACGATTATGTTGGCGAGCTCACCGCGGAACTGGAGCGATTGGGGATTGCAGAGGACACGCTGGTGATTTTCTCGTCCGACAATGGGCCTCACCAAGAAGGGGGCCATGCCCCCGACTATTTCGATTCCAACGGCCCGTTCACCGGGCTGAAACGCGATCTCTACGAAGGGGGGATTCGAGTACCGATGATCGCCGCTTGGCCCACCAAAATCGAAGCGGGAAGTGTCTCGGACGAAATTTCGGCGTTCTGGGATTTTTTGCCGACGATGGCCGATTTGGTCGACCGACCGCTGCCTGGCAAAACCGATGGCGTTTCGATCCTGCCCACGCTGCTTGGAAAACCGGAACAACAGCAAGAACGTGATTACCTCTACTGGGAATTTCTCGAGAAAAAGGGGCGTGTGGCCATTCGCAAGGGCAAATGGAAAGGGGTTCGCTACAATGTCGATCTCGATCCAAAATCGCCCATCGAACTGTATGATTTGTCCGTCGATCCCGGCGAAAAGAACAATGTCGCCGCCCAACATCCCGAACAGGCGGCCGAGTTGAGTAAGCTGATCTCCGAGGCGCGAACCATGTCGACGAATCCGCGATTTAACTTTCAATACCAACGCAAGTAAACTGAGTCGTGGCCACGTCGCTCGCTTTACGGCTTCACTGACATTCCCGAAATTTCCCACCCTTTGTGTTACGAGACACCTTTGATGAAAATCTCTCCCATCCGCCTGCTGACCCTAGTCGCCACCCTCACGCTGGGGTCGCTGCAAAGCCCCTCGATCGCAACGGCGGAAGAGGCAGCCAAGAAAGCCGAGCCGCTGAAGGTGCTGCTGGTCGCCGGCGGTTGTTGCCACGACTACGCGACGCAAACGAAGTTGCTGAAGCAAGGCATCGAAGAACGGCTGAATGCCGAAGTCACCGTCGAGCTGAGTGAGAGCACCACCACCACCGCCCGTTTTGACATCTACGAATCCGATGATTGGGCCAAGGGATACGATGTCATTGTGCACGATGAATGTTCCGCCAACGTGATCGAGCGGCCTTACGTCGATCGCATCCTGGCTGCGCATCGCAACGGCACTCCGGCCGTCAATCTGCACTGTGCGATGCACAGCTACCGTTGGGGTGATTTCAAATCGCCCGTGCAGCCCGGCGCCGACAACGCGGGTTGGTACGAAATGCTTGGGCTGCAATCGACAGGCCACGGCCCTAAATTGCCCATCGATGTGCTGAGCACCGATTCGACACACCCGATCATGAAAGGGTTCGAGAATTGGACAACGATCAACGAAGAACTGTACAACAACATCCGTGTGTTTGCCGGTGCGAGTGCCCTGATCGAAGGCAAACAAATGATGCCGCCAAACAAGAAGCAACTGAAGCAGAATCCCGATGCGACGGCCACGGAATCGACCGCAGTGATCGCATGGACCAATCACTACGGTCCTCAGAAAACCAAGATCTTCAGCACCTCGCTTGGTCACCAAAACGACACCGTCGCCGATGCTCGCTACATGGACGTCGTTGTTCGAGGCATTTTGTGGGTCACCGACAACTTGGACGCGGACGGTAAGGCCAATCCAGAGGTGACGAAGTAGTGCGGCTGATGATGGTCATTACCGATATGGCCTAAAGCGTGCATGCGGTTCGTCTTAGACACCATTCCTCACCATGAATGAAATTCATCCTCAACCAATGCCACCGACACCACGACGCTTGTTTCGCATGATCGCGTGCCTCTTTGCCCTCGCATCCTTGATGCTTGGCAGTGCGATGGCGGACCAGCGCCCGAACGTTCTGTGGATCGTTTTGGATGATCTCGGGCCCGAGATTGGCTGTTTTGGAACGCCTCACGTTTCAACGCCCGCGATGGATCGGTTGTGCAGCGAAGGCGTTCGCTATACGCAGTGTTACTCGACGTCGCCGGTCTGCTCGTCGTCGCGGAGTGCGTTGGTCACCGGCATGTATCAAACCTCGATTGGCGCACACCACCATCGCACGCGGCAAATGAAGCCGTTGCCTGAGGGCGTGCAAACGGTGATGCAGCAGTTTGGCGATGCAGGCTATTTTGTCTGTGACCTGAAGCCTCCGGGGGTCAAAGGCAAAGCCAAGCGGGACTACAACTTCATCGCCGACGACGACCTATTTCACGGTAACGATTGGTCGCAGCGTCGCGACGGGCAACCGTTTTTTGCTCAGGTGCAAATCCACGAGCCTCATCGCCCGTTTGTCCAAGACGGCGATCCCGAGCGGGCCGACAAACTAACGTTGCCGCCCAACGTTCCCGATCATCCGGTGACCCGCGCCGACATGGCGAACTATTTGGCATCGGTGGAAAAGGGTGACAAGCATGTCGCGGCCATCTTAGATCGTTTGGATGCCGAAGGATTGCGTGAAAACACGTTGATCATGCTCTTTGGCGATCACGGTCGGCCTCATGTTTGGGGCAAACAGTGGCTTTACGACGAAGGGATCCATACGCCACTGATCGTTGCCGGACCGATGATCGATAATCCAGGCACAAGCAGCGATGCCCTTGTCAGTCTGATCGACGTGGCTCCGACGTGTTTACGTGCTGCTAACATCACGCCGCACGCTCGCACCGAGGGCGTCAATATTCTGGCTGCCGATTTCAAAGGACGCGAATTTGTATTTGCCGCTCGCGATCGCTGTGGTGAAGCTGCCGACCGCATCCGCGCCATCCGAGACACACGGTACAAGTACATCCGCAACTTTCACCCCGACCGCCCTTATACGCAAACCAGCAGCTACAAGCAGCTCTCTTATCCGGTGGTCACGCTATTGGAAGTGCTGCACGCCGAAGGCAAACTCGCCCCGGAAGCGGCACGCATGATGCAAAAAACGCGCCCCGCCGAGGAACTGTACGACTTATCAGCGGATCCCGACGAACTGCACAACCTTGCCGAGAATCCCGAATATCAATCCACACTCAAGCGAATGCGAACTCAGCTGAATCAGTGGATTGAAACGAGCGGTGACCAAGGGGCGATCCGCGAAGGCGATCAAGCCTATCATGATGCGATCACTGCTGAAAAAAGAAAGTGGTATGAAAACACGCAGCGAAAACGCGGACTCGACCCGAACGTTTCCGCCGACCAGTATCTCGAATGGTGGAAAAAGGAACTGCGGCTCTCGACGCCCTAACCATCGAAGGTCCGCGGACCGCCAAAGATTGGCGTCTTTGCGACTACAACAAAGCTGCGTGGCAATGTGTCAATTGAAAGAACTCAGATCCTCGCGCCCTGATTGTTGCGTTACGCTGCCTGAGGCCTTGATCGCTCGCTCTTTTGATTCACACCGCTGACAACCTGGACGATTCGCATGGCCGCTGAGACCACCGAGACGCTCGAAATCGATCTTTCCGAAATGTTCGCCGGCCCCGTCTCCGTTACGGTGCATCAGCAATCACAGTTTGGTGATGCCCATTTGCACGTGGTCACAATGGGATACACCCGCGAGAATCGGTCGAGTGATGGGCCAACCACGACCAGTCATGTTCGCCAATCCGCTGTTGTATTGGTAGAGTCTGATCTGGATCTTCCTCAATTTGATTTAGCTCCGAAACCCAAGGGGATGGCCGGCAAAATGCTCTCGCTGCTTAGTTCTGCGGGGCTGCGCGGACTGGGCACGCTGGACTTTGCTGATTCCCCCCAATTCGCCGACCACTATCACTTGACCGCCTGGGCTGAATCACCGGTGCGGTTGATGTTCACTCGCAAACTACGTGATTTTTTGATCCAGCACCCAGGCTGGAACGTCAAAGGCCAGGGCCGGTACTTGGTCGTTTTTCGTCACAACGAGGTGATGAAGCAAACCGACCAGAAGGACTTTGTGCAAACGGCATTGGCGATCGCCGAAAAAATACAACAAGGCGAAGAAACACTTGACGCTCATCCAGACGTACACCGCGAAACACGAATTGAGGATGTCCAGGCGACAGCCGATCGGATGGGCGGTTTGGCAGGCACGTTACTGAAAAACCAACTGCGTAAATTGGCGGTCACCCGCGATCAATTGGACACATTCCTCGCTGAATCGCGACCGCGGACCCTGCCGCCGGGAATGAAAGCACAAGTGCTCGGCAACACTCTACCAGTCGTTTTGTTCGGCATCGTCTTTCTGATGGCAGGAATTGCGATTGGCATTACCGCACTCGCGATTGGTGATGCAGAGAACCGACGCATTGGGACGGTGATGCTGGTGGTCTTGCCGTTGGTCGGCGGCATCATGCTGTATGTCGCACAGCGATTCCGCTGGCGTAAAGTACGTGTTTGTCGACATGGCGATCTAGTGCATGGCGTTGTCAAAGATGTCAAACGCACAAGCACCACTGTGAACAACCAACGTCGCCATCATGTCCTATTCGAGTTCGATCACTTGGGACGCCCCCACACGGCAACCGTCAATGCGTATGGGATCAGCGTTAAACGAGCCGAAGGCTTTCGTGATCGTGGTGAATCGTTGCGGATCCTGGTCGATCCCAACAACACCTCCCATATCCTCTGTCCCGAACTGCTGATTCTCTGGGAATAAAACGCGACAAGCTTCAAGCCGCTCGAAACTCTTGGCGAGTTTCGCTACGATCATTCGAAACGATCGGCCCGTTTCGCTACGATCGGTTCGCGAAGTAAGGCTGCGTCAAATAACCGCCTGGACGCCTATCGGAGAGTTAGGACGATGATGACCGAAACGGAAATCGTAGAGCGAGTGCAGTGTCTTGTTTGCCAACGGATGGCGGGACAACAGGCCGGACATGATGTCGATCATGTGTTGCGTGTACTCAAATCGGCTCGTGAAATTCAAGCGGAAGTCGGCGGCGATCGCTTTGTCGTCGAATTGGCAGCACTGCTACATGATCTTGGCGATGCGAAATTTCACGACGGCCAAGAGCGAAGTGCCGAATTTGCACGCGATATTTTGTCCAAGCATTCCGTCGACCCCAGCACCATCGAGCACGTCGCGACGATTGTTGATACCATTTCGTTTCGCAAGGCTGCCGATCCCGCCACACTTTCACTCGAGGCCAAGATCGTGCAAGACGCCGATCGGCTCGACGCGCTCGGGGCGATCGGTATCGTCAGGACGATCGAGTACGGTGCCGCCATCGGACAACCTTTCTACCTGTCGGATAACCCAGGTGGAAAACACAAAACAGCAATCGACCACTTTGACGAGAAACTTTTTAAGCTACATGATCTGCTGAACACCGATGCGGCTCGCCGAATTGCAGGCCAACGCGAGCAATTCATGCGAACGTTCTTAGACCAATTCCGACACGAATGTGGTGAGACAGAATGAGTCATCAAAACACCATCAGCTGGGACGATTTCGAACAAGTCGAACTGTGTGCGGGAACGATCGTCGCAGTATTGGATTTCCCCGAAGCCAGGAAGCCAGCGTACAAGGTAACGGTCGATTTTGGACCAAAGATTGGTGTCAAGCGAACCAGTGCTCAGATCACGTCGCTTTACACCAAAGACGAACTGTTGGGCCGTCAAATCATCGGGGTTGTGAATTTTCCCGTCAAACAGATCGGCCCCTTTCTATCCGAGTTTTTGATCGTCGGTTTCTATCGTGACGATGGCTCGGTCGTGTTGGCGGTCCCCGACAAATCGATCGACAACGGCGCCAAGTTGGCGTAAACGGATGCAGCGGGGCTTATTGGAAAACCTTAGGCCGCAGGCTCAATCTTTCGATCGGATCAATCGTCGGCGAGCCGGATGCCGGTGAATTGCCAACGTGCTTCGGGTGGAAAGAAGTTGCGATAGGTATCGCGGATATGGTTGCTTGACGTCGCGACACTGCCGCCTCGCAATACATATTGATTGCACATGAATTTGCCGTTGTATTCGCCTACCGCGCCGGCGGGCGGTCGATAGCCGGGATAGCCTGCATAACTGCTGCAGGTCCATTGCCACACGCCGCCCATCAATCCGGCTGGCGATCGCGTCGGATGAATGCACTTGTTTTGCTTCATCAACACATCCGCAAACGGCTCTTGTTCGAGCGATACGTCAGACGAACGATTCGCGATCTGACACGCCGCTTCCCACTGAAACTCGGTAGGCAACCGTTTGCCTGCCCAGCGAGCGAAGGCATCGGCTTCGAAATAGCTGACATGTGTAACGGGCCAATCAGGGTCGACGGGGACCAATCCTGCGAGCGTGAATTGGTGCCAGCGACCATCTTGTTGCACCCAATACAGCGGGGCATCCCAATTGTCCTGCTGAACGGTTGCCCAGCCCATCGACAACCAAAACTCGGGTCGCTCGTAGCCGCCGTCTTGGACAAATTCCAAGAATTCGCCGTTGGTGACAAGCGTCGTTGCAATCGAGGTCGCATGCAAATGAGTCGCATGCCGCGGCGATTCGTTGTCATAGGCAAAACCGTCGCCTTCATGCCCAATGTCATGCATCCCATCGGGTACTTCGATCCATCGCTCCGCCCGCTCCGCCACTGCACGATCAAACGGATCGTCACGATAGATTGGCCACGTCGGATTGCATGACAACATGTGCTTGGCGTCAGTCAGCATCAACTCTTGGTGCTGCTGTTCGTGATTGATCCCAATCTGTAATAACTCGGCATTCTGGGTCGCGAAATCATCGCACCCCAGACGTCTCGACATTTCTCGATCGACATGGTTGCGATAATCCTCGACCTGCTGCATCCCGGGACGAGAGATCAGCCCCCGACGCGACCGAGGATACTGGCGACCGATCGAGTTGTAGTACGAATTGAACAAAAAATTGAACTCGGGATCGAATTCGCGATAGTCCGACTGAGTCCGCAGGATGAAGGTTTCGAAAAACCACGTGGTATGCGCAAGGTGCCACTTCGTGGGACTCGCGTCGTCCATCGACTGAACGGTGCAGTCTTCCGCCGACAAAGGCTGAGCAATCTGGTCGGTAAAAGATCGCGTTGCGAGGTAGGACGCACGAAGTTGTTCCCCCGGCGACAGGGCAGCAGCAGTACTACTCATGTGTCTATTCAATAACGAGGTGCAAGACTGCGAAATAGTTCTGTGGATCGGTCCAGGATTTGTGAAGCTGGAATCCGTACTGGCGAGCGAACTTCGCAAATCCGTCTACGGTGTACTTGTGAGAATACTCGGTCAGAATGCCTTCGCCCGCAGCAAACTCGATCGCATGGTCGCCAATGGAAACCACTTGATCTTCAAGACTGACAATGCTGATTTCAATTCGGTGGTGCAGGGTGTTGTAAACAGCGCGATGTTGGAAGCGATCACAATCAAAATTACCCCCGAGTTCGCGATTGATTCGGCTCAGCAGATTTAGACTAAACGCAGCCGTGACCCCTTCGCGATCATCGTAGGCGGCATGCAAAACGTCGAGATCTTTTTGCAGATCGATACCAATCAACAATCCACCTTGTTGCCCCAGCATTGCAGCCATTTGCTGCAACAGTTTACCAGCTTGCGGCGGAGTGAAGTTGCCGATCGTGGACCCAGGAAAGTAAAACGCAACGTGTGACGCAGGCGGCTCACAATCGGGTAGCGTAAACGGTTGGGTAAAGTCGGCGACGACGGGCAGGACCTTCAAGTCCGGGTAGGCTAATCGCAATTGTTCGGCAGTGTTCAGCAAGTGCTCTTCCGAGATATCGACAGGCACGTAGGCAGCAGGACGCGACAGCGAATCAAGTAACACACGCGTTTTCAAACTGCTTCCGCTGCCATATTCCACCAACATCACATCGGTATCAATTTGATGAGCGATCGATGACGCATTCTGTTGCATGATCGCCAACTCGGTACGCGTTACATAGTACTCATCCAGTTCGCAGATTTGATCAAACAGATGCGAGCCACGCTCGTCATACAAGTATTTACTAGGCAGCGATTTGTGGGGACGCGAGAGCCCGTCCAACACATCGTCGAGAAACGTATCCACTCGGACAGCAGTGGACTGCACAACGTTGGCTTGATTCATGTTCGTCAACTCTCGCTCGCGCCGAGGCAGCGTTTGAAGGGGCTTGCAAAGAAGTCAAAGCAGTGACATCACGCGGGTACTATTTTCAGCATAGACCCGCGGGCAAGCAGAGCACAAACTATGCCAACCGCAGCAGTGCCAGTAGCGATACCGGAGGAACGCCGGAGATCCCGGGAAATACAGCGAAATTAGTCAACAAATAAAATTTGGATGAATAAATAACGCTGGTCGACAAGCGGTCATCCCACGGCGGTTTCGCGACATTAGAAGATTGCGTTGACCGTGCCACCGTCGACGCGGAGCGCGGCACCGGTGATCGCAGAAGCCTGCTCTGATGCAACAAACACACACATATTCGCGATCTCGTCGACCGTTTCAAACCGCTGGATCAATGAGGTTGGACGGACTTGTTCAAAGAACTCGGTCTCGACCTGCTCGCGCGTCTTGTTTCCATCACGGGCCAAGTCATCGACAAATTGCGACACCCCTTCCGATGCCGTCGGCCCAGGCAAAATCGCATTGACCGTGACTCCCGTTGCCGCGACGGTAGCGGCAAGCCCACGCGAAATCGACAGTAACGCCGTTTTGGTCATCCCGTAATGAATCATCTCTGTGGGGATCGCGATTGCCGACTCGGATGAAATAAATTGAACACGCCCCCAACCGCGATCCACCATCCCCGGCGTGTAGTGACGTGACATTCGAATCGCACTCATCACATTGGTCTGAAAGAAGCGTTCCCAATCCTCATCCGGAATTTCAAAATACGGCTTCGGTTCGAAGATGCCGAGGTTGTTGATCAAAATGTCAGCCTGAGGTGCCTCGGCAACAAAATGCTTGAAGCCATCGACTGTCGCAAGATCCGCGGCGACGCCACGGATCGAACCGCTGTCCCCCCGATCAAGTTCCTTCAGTTCGCCTTCGAGCTTCTTGATTGCCTGGTCGACTCGCGCTTGGCTGCGTCCATTAATGACCACGCCCGCCCCGGCAGCAGCCAGCCCCTTTGCGATCGCGTAACCAATTCCCGCAGTCGAGCCCGTCACAACGGCTGTCTTGTTTTCTAATCTAATATGCATCGATTCTTTCTCCCAAAATGTGTCTTTAGATGGCAATGGTCACGCACGATCCCAACACGCCAAAAAAGACACCGTACGGCAAGAATAAATGGTGGGGTGCACAGCATGGACCAAAGCGGGACCGGTATCGGCCCCGCACTGCGGTGTCGCTCGCGGGCGCGAGGTACCCGAGGGGCATTGCATTTTGGCGTTTTAGCCCTAGGATTCTAGATAGAGAGGTGTGGTAGCCAACGCCCCCGCGAAACCCTGGTTTCTTCGGCAACGCTTAACACACACATTCTTCAATCAACCTCTCTTCGCGAGCCGCATGTATCGCAGGTTTTGATTGAAACTTGACTGCGTTCAAGGCATTGGTTCTTTGGATGAGTCGCCGGTGGGCTGCCCAACAAAAGGTGGCGGTTGTGTTCGATTTCGTCGCGGAAATAGAGCTTCCCAGTTTTGGGCAAGCGATGGTGGGATTGGGCGTCGTCGCAATCGTCTTAGGCTTGCTGATCGTTGCGATCTCCGCCAAGTGGGGCTCGTATTGGATCCAAGCCTACATGTCGGGCGCCGACATCTCGATGACCAGCTTGATTGCGATGAGCTTCCTTCGCATCGAACATCGCTTGATCGTCACCGCAAAAATCATGGCACGGCAAGCCGGTTTGTCCATCGATCGCAATACCGGAATGAGCACCAATCGATTACAAGCCCACCACTTGGCGGGCGGCGATGTGATGAATGTGGTGCAGGCGCAAATCGCAGCGCACCGCGCGGGGATTGACTTGGATTTTGATCGTGCCGCGGCGATTGACCTCGCTGGCCGAGACGTGTTGTTGGCGGTGCAAACAAGCGTGTCACCCAAAGTCATCCACTGCCCTCGCAACGATAGCGGCGGATCGCATACGTTGAGCGCCGTGGCAAAAAATGGAGTGGAGTTGCGAGTCGGTGCACGCGTGACGGTACGAACCAATTTGGAACAATTGATTGGGGGGGCAACCGAAGAAACCATTATCGCTCGCGTGGGCCAAGGCATTATCACCGCGATCGGATCTGCTGAATCGCACATGGATGTACTGGAGATGCCATCGACGATCTCCAAAGGCGCCATCACCCACGGCTTGGATAGCAACACCGCATTCGCGATCGTTTCGATCGACATCTACGACATCGACGTCGGTGAGAACATCGGCGCTCGATTGCAAAGTGACCAAGCCGATGCTGACACCCGGATCGCTCGCGCGTTGGCCGAAGGACGTCGCGCCGAAGCGGTCGCACTCGAACAGAAAATGAGGGCGAATGTCAGCCGCAACCGAGCCGCATTCGTGTTGGCCGAAGCAAAAGTCCCCGCGGCATTGGCCGATGCGTTTCGCGCCGGACCGCTTCGTCGTCTGCCTAACGGTTCGTCTTCGGAACGCCCTGGCAGTCCCCCACGCCCCGGCAGTACCCCGGCGCGGTTGAACGATCATTCTAATCCACGCTCCCCTACACCCCCAACGACTACGATGAATACGACTCCTGTTGCGACGCCCTACTACGTGCTGATTTTCGACAAATCACGCATCGGCCCCACCTTGACTGCCGCCGAGTCGGCGTCCAGCTATCAAGTCATCTATGGTTTCTCGGACAAAAAACCGTACGACACCTTTTGTGCCAATAGCCCACGTCCGTTGACTCCATACCCGCTCGTCAAAGGCTACCTGCAGAGCCAGATCGAAATGGCCCCCGACGTCATCCATTTGGTCGTCGTGGACGCCACCGGGCCGCACGACGCTGTGCTGTATGCCGCAACCATGCAGTCGGTCTTTGATTCCCAGAAAACGCAAAACCCGCAGGTCACCGCCTCGTTTCGCTTGACGCTGAACGCTGACAACGAATCCTACGCTGTCCAGCCGCTTGACGAGCCCGCGTTGCTTTAACAAAAAGCTGGCATAGACTTCCAGCCTGTCATCCTATAACGCCTCCTTAGGTTTGGTACGCTGGAATCGATGCCGAAAGTCTTGCGACTATCGCTACAGAAGCCTGTCATCCAATGACAGGCTGAAAGCCTATCCCAAATTGGAACAGATTGTGCACTGCCTGGTCGGTTTTCCGTTCCTTCTCTCGATTTAGTGTAGGCATTCTCGTGACGTTTTGTATCGGCATCCAAGTACGCGATGGAATCGTAGCACTGGCGGACACACGCATTACCCGTGGCAGTGAACAGGTCAACAAACAAAAGTTAGCCGAGTTCCAGCACGGGGACGCGTCGCTGTTCACGATGACCAGCGGGCTGCGCTCGGTTCGCGACAAGACGTTGATCTACGTCGAAGAAACCTTGCGACAAGGGCAAACGCCAGTCGATCGTCTCTACCAATTCGCCAATCTGTTTGGCGAACAACTCCGACGCGTTCGTAATGAAGACGGCCCCTCGCTATCCTCGACCGGACATACGTTTAACATGCACGCGATCATCGGCGGCTGTTTGCTGGCCGACCAATCGCCGCAATTGTTCTACGTTTATCCCGAAGGCAATTGGGTCGAAGCCGCGATGGATTCCCCCTACTTTATGATCGGGCGAACCTATTACGGCAAACCGATTTTGGATCGATTGTTGAACTATGAAACCTCGTTGCGGTCGGCCGTGGCGTTGGCACTGCTGGCCTTTGACGCGACGCGAACCAGCGTGACGGACGTCGACTATCCGATCGATGTGGCAGTCATCCCAAATCATTCGCGACACCCGCAATTCCAGCGGTTCACCGAATCCGATCTGGCAGAAACGACTCAGTGGTGGTCCGAAGTGCTCACCCATTCGTTGGCCTCGATGCCGATGCGATGGGCCGACTCGCTGCTCGGATTGCAAAGCGGTCAGTGATCTGTAACGATTTCGATCTCGTTACAAGAATCCTGCGGAACTGCCATGCGAATCATCTCTCTTCTGCCCAGCGCGACTGAAATTGTCTGCGGCCTGGGGCTTCGCGATCAACTCGTCGGCGTCACGCACGAATGCGATTACCCCGCCGACGTTGCCGAATTGCCGAAAGTCACCCAGACGTTGATCCCGCACGATGCGTCCAGCGGTGAAATCGATTCGTTGGTTCGCGAACGACTCAAAACCGAAAGGGCTCTCTATTCGCTCGATATGGCGGTCGTGGAGCGTCTGCGGCCCGATTTGATTGTCACCCAAGCCCTCTGTGATGTGTGTGCAGTGGCGGAAAGCGAAGTTCAATCGGCAGCCTGCTCGTTGCCGGGCACGCCGCGTGTGATCAATCTCGAGCCCACCTCGTTCGCTGACGTGATGCAGTGCATTCGCCAAGTTGGTGAGGCGGCAGGATGCCTATCAAGGGCAGAGGCGTACATCGCTCAATTGCAGCAGCGTGTCGACGCGGTGGCTGCGCGATCCGCGCCGATCAAAACACGACCAAGCGTGATGCTGCTGGAATGGATCGATCCACCGTTTTGCGCAGGCCACTGGAGTCCCGAACTGGTGTCGCTCGCGGGCGGTCGCGAAGCGATCGGAGTCGCCGGAGAGCGTTCGGTCACCACCGCATGGGACCAGATCGTCGCGGCGAATCCCGAGGTGTTGATGATCGCCTGCTGCGGTTTTGACATCGAGCGAACGATGCAAGATGTCCCGATCCTCAAATCGTATCCCGGTTGGGAAACGCTCGCGTGCGTCAAAAACGATCGTGTCTATGCCGTCGATGGATCGGCCTATTTCAGTCGCCCTGGACCTCGATTGGTCGACAGTCTCGAGATCCTTGCGAATGCATTGCATGAAACGGTCCATCCGCTTCCCCACGGGTTGCCCGCGGCTCAGAAAGTCAGGTAGCGATTCTTGCGAGGACGTCTGGCGTTTTATTCCGTTGGCGGACGAAGCAAGCCTTACACATGATGACAGGCTGGAAGCCTATCCCACGGTTAACGTTGGACTTGGTCTTCGAGTGCTTGGCGGCATGCGATGGCAGCGTTTTTCCAATCGCCCGCTTTTGCCGTCGCGATCAAGTCGAGAATGACTTGATGCGATTCGCCCAACGTCGCTTGGCTTGCTTCGAGCTCTCGGATTTGCTCTTCGATTTTCTGCAACCCTTCGCTACTGCGTTGGTTGCAAACTCGATAGAGTGCAATCGTGACATCGTAACCTTGCTCGTCAAGCTTGACGGGCGTATGCGACATCCACCATGCGGCGGTGACAATCGCAAGCACGATTAATGCGGTAAGGGCCACGACTTTGAATCGGGAATCCGACTTTGCGTTCGTAGAATTGCGTGCCATTAAAACTTCTCCCAATCAATGACTTCGTGCTCATCCATGCTGGATAGTTCCGCCCATAGATACAAATCAACAAAATTCGTGACAAAGCGAACCGATCCGTCGCCCATGCAAACGTAGCCGCCACCGAGATGTTCGGCGAACATTTGCCCGACGTGATAGGTGGGGAAATTGACAGGATGGATAATGGGACTGCCGGTAATGTCGAGCTCGCCACCCGAAGGTCCAGCGTGAACCAACGTCAGCGTCGCAGCGGCATCGGGGCCATTTTCAGGCGACGAAAACCGTGGATGGGTGAACGCTCCAGGAACAACGCCAACCCAAGTTTTTTCGCTTAGGGCCGAGCTATGTTCGCCAAAGAAAATCGTGTTGGACGTGCCATCCAGCACGTCGCGAAATCGTGTTTTGGAATTGCGAAAAAAGGGCCCGTCGGCAACGTTCGCAGCATCGCCATTGATCGGAACAATCTTGGTCGTTGATGTATAGATGTTCGTGAACACTTCGCCGGTCGCAGCTGAACCACATTCCCCCCAACAGCTTTCTTGGCCGTGGCTTGCCACATAATGGCTGCGCCCAAGCTTCATTGGCTGTCCCCCAATGAGCAGCGGATTTCCCGATTGGTCTTTGACTTCAAACGGTTCATCGCCACCGGTCGCACTTGGACACAAGAACATGGGAATGCTTGCGGAAATCGCTTGCCGATTAAACGATGACCAAATCGGTTGATCATAGCGAAGGCTGTCTGCTAACGCGTTGCCTTCGGCGAATGGCAAGAGTCCGGCGGCCCAGCCCCAACCAGGACCGGCGTCCCACGTGACCGAATCCATCATCACCGACGCTGGCGCCGATCCGTCGCGTGTGGGATGCGAAACATAGCCGGCGGGAAATCGTTGGTAAGCCGAATGATAGTTTTGTGCTGCTAAACCCACTTGCCGTAAATTGTTACTACACGACATACGCCGCGCCGCTTCACGTGCGGCTTGGACCGCAGGAAGCAGTAGTCCGACTAACACGCCGATGATCGCGATCACCACGAGCAATTCAACCAGCGTGAACCCACCGCGGCGAGGACGATCGTGACGATGGATCGTGCATCCGGTGGAAACCGACGTATTCAAAACGGATTTCTGCTCCGCAAAATAACACTCTAACTTCGGCATTCGAAACCTCTATCTTCGTTATCGACGTTTGTCATGAAGCTGACGCCAAATGTTAGCCGCCACTAACTTTAACCTCGTAAAAAACAGGAACACGCGTTCCCTATCGCGACTTGCTGGCAGCAAGCCAAATGTTAGCCGAAACTAACTTCATGGGCAGAGTCTAGCGATCGTGACAGACACAATCAAGGGGATTCCGCGTGAAAACAATTTTGTTAGGATATGGGGCTACGATAATGGCACATTGCGGGTGGTGATTACACCACTTGGGGCACACGAAGGGAACCAGAACTTGCCATCGAAGACTTACCAACGAATTCGATCGGACCATGCCAGCGAGGTTGCCGAGGACTACGTCGAAGCGATCGCGGACGCAATTACCGAGCGAGGCGTATGCCGGGCGATCGATCTCGTCAAACATTTCGCAGTCACGCACGCCACGGTCAACAATACGATCGGCCGGCTGCAGCGTGATGGGTTTGTCGTGACCGAACCCTACCAACCGATCGAATTGACCGCCGCAGGCAAGCGGTTGGCGACGCAGTCACGACAACGCCATGAGATCGTGGAGAGCTTCTTGCGGCGAATGGGAGTCAGCGCGGCGACGGCGGCTGCCGACAGCGAAGGGATCGAGCACCATGTCAGCAAAGAAACGCTGGCGGCTATGAAACGCGTCCTGACCAAAGGCTGGCCCAGCGAGCCGTCCTAAGGAATATGGCCGGGCCCTGCACGTTCGAATCCATGAGCCGTGACGCGTAAGCGGCTGGGTCCTGCGCGGCCGAGTCCTGTGCGGTCGAGTCCTGTGCGGTCGAATCCGTGAGCCGCGACGCGTAAGCGGCCGGGTACTGTGCAGGCCCCGGCGATTCACGGCCAATGCCATCGACCTTGGGTAGCGCTCGCGGCGCAGTACCCCGTCCGGTTGCGGCGAGTGAAACGTTCGATTTTGACCGGTCGGGCCCCGCGCCGCTCCGCCTTAAAAAACCCCCGTTTGGCGGCACCGACCTTTCTATTTGGTCAAAATTAGCTTGCCTTGCCGCGTCTCTCGCAATCGGTACAGCATCCCTTGATGCTCAATCCAAATCTCATCCCCGCAGCGGGCAAGATCCTTGAATCGGACGATTTTTGGCGCGATCTGGCTCGTCCAAACGCCGTCGGTGGCGTCCGTTTTTTTGGGTGCAGGCGGCGTCGCTTCGTTTGGATTCGTCATAAGTCTTTATTTTCAGGTCGCTTACGCGTTTTGATTTTTTTACTCAGCCATTCTTGCGAAAAAACCGTTGCAACACAATACTTGTTGAGACTGATTCGCATTAGCGATACACATTCGACGACGCAGCAAGCAACTGGGACGACAGCCCCCCCCGATCCGCGATCGGCTGCTGATTTAGCAAACCGTGGCGAACGCCATGAAACGGCTATCTAAATTCAGCGGCCTGCCATCGCTGGGGCATCAGCACCTTCGCCAGCCACGCTCGGATGCATCTCTCGTGTTCACGTTCGAACATCGAGAGCTTGTTTCCTTTCTCGTAGGCTCATTTGAAGGAGTTGTTTGATGACAACGTTACGCCCTCAGTCCGTTCCCGCACACGCTGCCGAAAACCCAATATCCCCTCGTCGCACTCGGCCTGGCTTTACGCTGGTCGAATTGCTGGTCGTGATCGCGATCATCGGCATCCTCGTCGGATTGTTATTGCCCGCCGTGCAAGCCGCCCGCGAGGCGGCACGCAAGATGTCGTGCACCAACCACATGCGTCAAATCGTGCTGGCGGCCCACAACTATCACGGCACATTTGGCCAATTCCCCGCTGGCAGTATCCAAAGCAACTTCATTAGCCCGTTTGTTTCGGTGCTGTCGCATCTCGAGGAATCCAACAACTACCAGCAATGGGATTTCTCGAAAAGCTATAGCGATCCCTACAACGAAAGCGTTTCGTCGCAAAAGATCGCCACGTTCTTGTGCCCGTCGATGATTCTCAATCGCGATGCGCCGGATACTCGCATCGGATCCAACGGTCGTCCCGTCGAAACCGGCGGCCCGACCAGCTATCTGTGGTGCGAAGGAACCGACGACTACATGCAGAAGGGTGACGGACTGTTCGGTCTGCATTGGCCATCGTACGGCTACCAAAACCCGCCGAACCGTTTCCGCGATTGTCTGGACGGAACCTCGTCGACCATCGCACTGGGCGAAACCGTCTACAATTACAACGACTACCTCTGGACCGGCAGCACGCTGCCGAGCGACATGGTCGGGACAGTGAAATGGGGCACCGCACGCTGGGTCGTCGGTTACCCAAAAATCGCATTGGGCACAACGCTTTATCCCCTAAATGTCCACACCGCGGCAAATATGGGTGGATTTGCAAGTCAACATTCCGGCGGCGCCCATTTTGTCTATGCCGACGGCAGTACGCATTTCATGACCGATTCGATCGACTATGAAATCTACAATGCTCTCGCTAGCAAGAATGGTCACGAAGTGATTCCGAGGGACGATCGATGATCCAGCGACGCTCTCGCGAGGACACCGTTCGTCCCGTCATGGCAAAGGCGATGTTGATCGCGGTGTCCATTTCGATATCGCTGGCAACCGGATGCAGCGAACCGGCCCCCGAACGGATCGCACTACACGGGACCGTCCAATCCGACGGCAAACCGATTGAGCGTGCGACCTTGATTTTGACGCCCGCATCTCAAACAGGAACTCCCGTGGCAACACGAATCGACACAGGACGTTTCGCTTTCACTCGACTGACGGGCCCCTACGCCGGAGAATACACCGTACGGGTGAATCCCGACGAACCTGCGATCGAATCGATCATCGAGGTTGCTGAACAAGACCCTCGCAAAGCGGCTCGCGAATTCGGAGTGCAACGCTCAAAAAGCTTGCCGCGCAATGCGACTACCAACATGACGAAGCAAATCGAGGTCACGCCACAGCAGAAAAGTCCGCTGCGGATCGACCTGTAGTAAAACCGTGGGATAGGCATTCAGCCTGTCTTTTTCCCTTCCACTTTTACTCGACGCCAAATCCTTTCTTGAAAACACCAAAATGAAATCACACCACCTCTCCTTCATCGCCTGCCTGTTTGCCTTGCTTAGTGTGTTCGGGCCTACCCCAGTTCACGCCCACTTTCCTTGGCTCGCTCAAAACGATCAAGGAAAACCGATCCTGTTCTTCGGCGAAGGGCTCGACGATCGCACCTACCATTTGCCTGAATCGATGAAAGCATTCGAACTGTGGCAGACCGACGGAAACTCAGCCCCCAAATCGCTGACGCTACAAACCGTTTCGACCGACGACTTGGTTGGGCTGCAGGCTGCGGATGCTGTCGCGAAAACCGGATGCATCTATGGCACGCAAACGTACGGCATCTACCATGGCTCGAAATTGGTGTATTACGTCCAGCATTTCCCCAGCCCAGATCCAGCCACCTGGACGACACCTCCGGCTGAAGGCAAATCAGGCGGCAACCAGCTTCGTGCCGAAATCAAGGCGGTGGACGAGGGAATCCGCGTCTTGGTGCTTTGGCAGCAAAAGCCGCTGCCGAACGCCGAAGTCAAGCTGTTTTGTGACGAGGGGCATGAGGAAGGATCGGCAAAAACGACCGACGACGGTGTGGTGACGTTCCCAAGCAAGCAAGTGGAACCAGGCTTGAACGCGATCATGGTTGGCTTCACGGACGATCAGGCTTCGGGTACGTTCAAAGAAGAGTCCTTTCAAGCGACCAGCAACTATCTGACCGCTACGTTTCCTCGGCCGCAATCCAACGGGGAATCACACCGCACCGACTCAGCCCGCGCTAACGAATCAAAAATGACGAAATCAAATGAATCGTCGGTCACCGTCAAAGCCTCGTCACTTCCAGATTTGCCGCGGAAGTTGACCAGTTTCGGTGGCGCGGTCGCAAACGGAAAACTGTTTGTTTACGGCGGTCACATCGGAGATGCACATTCGTATTCCACCGCTGAACAGTCCAATGCATTTTGGTCGCTCGATCTGCCCGGTGGACAGTCTTGGGATTCGTTGCCCTCGGGACCCAAGTTGCAAGGCTTGGCAATGGTCGGCCACGGCAATTCGGTGGTGCGAATCGGCGGCTTTACCGCGATGAATGACGAAGGCGAAACGCATGATTTGCAATCGCAAGCAACGGTCAGCCGTTATGACATTGCGGCCAAACAGTGGAAGGACGACACTCCGCTGCCTGAACCACGATCTTCGCACGCTGCTGCGGTGATCGGCGACCAAGTCTATGTCGTTGGCGGATGGGCGATGTCGGGCGAGAATGAAACCAAGTGGCACAACACCGCGTGGACCGCCGACTTGAGCCAGCAGCCATTGCAGTGGAAAGCGATCGCAGCGCCACCGTTTGAGCGACGTGCATTGTCGGTCGCTGCACATGACGGACGGATCTATGTCGTGGGCGGCATGGATCAAGAGGACGGACCGAGCACCGAAGTCGATGTCTTTGATCCAAAGTCGAACCAGTGGTCCAAGGGAGCTTCGCTGATCGGTGAAGCGATGACCGGTTTTGGATGCTGGGCTCAATCCCATGCCGGTCACTTGTACGTCAGCACCGTCAACGGCACGATCCAACGTTTGACCGAGGACGGCGACGATTGGGAGATCGTAGGCAGCTACGATCCCGGACGCTTCTTTCACTGCATGTTGCCACTTGATGATAAATCAATGGTGATGGTAGGTGGTGCCAACATGTCGATTGGACGCTTTACAAATCTCGAGATCGTCGAGATCCAATAGTTACCGACGAACCATCGGTTGACCGTAAAACCGCATTGCCCCGTCGCATGACGGGGCTGCTTGCCCCTGCAAATCATAAATCGCCTCCCAATCCGACGCGTCAGCGAGGGACCAAATCAAGATCCATTTTCCCTCACTTACGCTTCGATTGATGACGCATGGGGAAGTCGGAAACCACGCCCCTTGGGATCGAAATCTTTACTGTCGTCGTCTCGAAATCTCAAGAAATCTCGCGAAAAACGAGTCCAAACGAAAACAAACGACATTGTGCTAGCAAAGCATTGACGTCACCGTGTCAGCTGTTAGATTCTTAAGCGTTCGTGGTGACTTGCGGTGTTTCTACACTCGCGAGTGAACAGGGAACTCCGGTGAAATTCCGGGATGGTCCAGCCGCTGTGAACTGCCCTCGGATGCGTAAATCAAACGCATCCAAACCGAAACTCTTTCATTCAAAACGCCATTGCTCGGGAAACCTGTGTGACAGGAAATCGGGGCGAGAAGGCTGTGAGAACTCGGTCGGCAGTAAGTCAGAAGACCTACCACGAAATAGACGATTTCGTGCCCTCTTGGATTGGGGTGATCGTTGCGATGTGATTCGACGGGAATGTCTGCCGAAAGCCGATTGGCTGCACGGGCAACTTGATCTTCTGTGAATCGCGTCGATTCGTTTTTCATTGTTCGTGAGCTTCTGCTCGATCACTGTTATCGCCGTATCACCAGGCTAGCTGAAGGTCCATGCAACATGGTTTTCAGCCTGAGCTGACGGTACGCGCGAACCCATTGGGCCAACCCCGCCACGGCATTTGCAATCCGTCGCTGGCCCAAGATCGAACCGAGCTAGCACTGCAGACTTAGGATGACCATGTCAAACACGACTTCGGCACAGGCAAGCCCCACCACCGTATTGAAAGTTCGCAAACGCGATGGTCGCGAAGTCGACATGGACCGTGGTCGCATCGAATCGGCGATCGAAAAAGCGTTCCGCGCGGAATTGAACCTCGCCGAAGGCCAACCGCTTGCACCACAAATCGAGCAAGATGTGCTGGCGATCATCGACCAAGTCTATGAGTTTGCGTCCGGGGATGCGGCGTCGGGCTGCCTGAGTGTCGAACAGATCCAGGACGTCGTCGAAATTGGCTTGATGCAGCGAGAGCATTTTCGAGTCGCGCGTCGCTACATCCTGTACCGAACCGAGCATGCACGACTGCGAGCGGTGCGTCACGTCGACTCGGGACTCGACGAATTGTCCATCGACAACAGCGGTTCTGCCCCGAAATTGCGGCTGCAGATTGAACCGGGCGTGCATGTTGCATTTTCAGAAGCCAAGCTGAAAACATTTCTCGAATCGATTCCCGAGTCGACGCTACCGAACATCGAGACCAGCGAGATCGTTGCCGAAGTCATTCGCGGATCGTTCGACGGAATGACTCCCGAGGACATCGCCCGCGCGCTTGTGCTTTCCGCTCGCAGCCGTATCGAGCGAAGCATGGACTATGACCGCTTTGCTGCGGCAATGCAGTTGGCCATCGTGTATCGCCAAACGCTGGGTTTGACCCAAATTGACGAGGACTTTGCGGACACTTATCGCGATCGTTTTGAACACTACGTGATCGAAGGGATTCGCTGCGGTCGACTGTCCGAACAACTGCGAAGCTTCGATCTTCAACGACTTGCCGACGCCTTGCTACCCGAACGAGACAAGCTGTTTCGCTATTTGGGCGTGCAGACGATTTACGACCGCTACTTGCTGCATGTGGACGGACGCCGAATCGAAACCCCGCAATACTTCTGGATGCGAGTCGCGATGGGACTAGCCCTTCGTGAAGATGAAGACCAGCGAACCGATCGGGCGATCGAGTTCTATCAACTGCTGTCGTCGTTCCGGTTCACCAGCGCGACGCCGACACTGTTCAACTCGGGCACTCAGCATCCGCAATTGAGCAGCTGCTACTTGACGACGGTGCAAGACGACCTGGCTCACATTTTCAAAAGCATTGGCGACAACGCGATGCTTTCCAAATGGGCGGGCGGGCTAGGCAACGACTGGACGAGCGTCCGTGCCACCGGTTCGCTAATCAAGGGCACCAATGGGACAAGCCAGGGGGTGATTCCCTTTTTAAAGATCGTCAATGACGCGGCGGTGGCGGTGAACCAAGGCGGCAAACGCAAAGGGGCGGTATGTGCCTACCTTGAGCCTTGGCATCTTGATTTCGAAGAGTTCTTGGATCTGAGAAAGAACACCGGCGATGATCGCCGCCGGACGCACGACATGCACACCGCGGCGTGGATCCCCGATCTGTTCATGCAGCGGGTTCGCGAAAATGGAACGTGGACGCTGTTTAGCCCCGACGAAGCAAGCGATCTGCACGACACCTACGGCCGTCGTTTCCGCGAGCGGTACGAGCATTACGAACGCCTCGCCGCTGCAGGCAAAATGAAACAACATCGCCAAGTTTCGGCAACCGAGTTGTGGCGAAAACTGCTCACTCGCACGTTTGAAACCGGGCACCCCTGGGTAACATTCAAAGATCCGTCGAACATCCGCAGCCCGCAAGACCACGCCGGCGTCGTGCATAGCAGTAACCTTTGTACTGAAATCCTGCTAAATACCAGCGAAGACGAAACCGCTGTTTGCAATCTGGGCAGCGTCAATCTGGCCGCCCATATCGTCGACGGTCGATTGGACCATGATTTATTGAAAGCGACGATCACCACCGCGATGCGGATGTTAGATAACGTGATCGACATCAATTTCTATCCCACCATCGAAGCGCGTAACGCCAACCTTCGCCATCGCCCCGTGGGCCTTGGGTTGATGGGATACCAAGACGCACTGCATCGACTACAGATCGCCGTAGCCAGCGACGAAGCGATCGAGTTCGCCGACCGCAGCATGGAAGCGATCAGCTACTACGCGTTGTTGGCATCGAGCCAATTGGCGGCCGAGCGAGGCCGGTACGAATCGTACAGCGGGTCGAAATGGGATCGCGGACTGTTGCCGATCGACACGATTGAATTACTGCAACAAGAACGCGACACGCCGGTCGACGTCGACCGATCGATGACGATGGATTGGCAAGTCGTTCGCGACTCAATCGCCACGCACGGGATGCGAAACAGCAACTGTTTGGCGATCGCGCCCACCGCGACGATCTCGACCATCATCGGGGTGACTCAGTCGATCGAACCGACTTACAAATTGTTGTACGCCAAGAGCAATTTGTCGGGCGAGTTCACTCAGATCAACGAACCGCTTGTGGATGTATTGAGTGAACATGGCTTGTGGGATGCCCCCATGCTCGATTCACTCAAGTACCACGATGGATCCTTGTCTGACATCCAGCGTATCCCCGAATCGATCAAGCGTTTGTTTGCCACGGCGATGGAGATTGAACCGAAATGGTTGATCGAAGCCGCCTCGCGACGCCAAAAATGGATCGACCAGGGCCAATCACTGAACCTGTATTTGGCCAAACCGAGTGGGAAATCGATTGATGCGATGTACCACCTGGCATGGCAACGCGGACTGAAAACGACGTACTACCTGCGTTCATTGGCAGCCACCCAAGTGGAAAAGTCCACGGTCGATGTGAACCGGCACGGCATCCAACCGCGGTGGATGAAATCGCAGAGTCAATCGGGGCAGATCCGTGTCGATCGCATGCCCACCCCCGCTGCTTCGGCTTGCTCGATCGACGATCCCGATTGCGAGGCGTGCCAATAGTCGTGGCACGAACGAATTCGACGCAATGCTGTTTTACGTCAATTGGCTCGAACGCGGTTTCCGTGTTGTTCACACCCCAGGCATCGCGCGTGCGTTTGTTCGGGTCGAGAACAATGGCGACCATTTTACGCTGACGGACCTAGGCGGATTCGATTTGCCACAGCGAAACGGGCCTTTCCAAGCAACCCACTTTAACAAACACGATGAAGTGATCGAAGGTCCGATCACTTGCAACACCCGTCTTGGCTTAGCCGCTTGGCTTCGCTCTCGATCCACCATTCCCATTCCTACCGACCCGAGGATGTAGGCCATGAACGCACCCCAAAACACTCAACTTCAAGCCGATCGTTTTGCCGCTAACGAAAAACGTTTGATCAACTGCAGCCAGGTGGACGTCAACCAATTGATGCCGCTGAAATACAATTGGGCGTGGGAGCACTACCAAAACGGATGCGCCAACCACTGGATGCCAACCGAAGTGCCGATGACCAAGGACATCGAAACATGGCGAAGCGACCGATTGAGCGACGCGGAACGCCGCGTGATCATGCGAAACCTCGGCTTCTTTTCGACCGCTGAAAGTCTGGTTGGCAACAACCTGGTTCTCGCGATTTTCAAACACGTCACCAATGCCGAATGTCGTCAATACCTGCTTCGACAAGCGTTCGAAGAAGCCGTACATTCGCACACGTTCTTGTACGTCGTCGACAGTCTGGGGCTAGACGAAGGCGAAGTGTTCAACATGTATCACGAAGTCCCCGCGATCGCTCGCAAGGATGCGTTTGAAACCGAGTTGACCGCCGAAGTGCTTGATCCGCACTTCACCACGTCCACGGACGAAGGAGCTCAAGCGTTCCTGAAAAACTTGATCGGCTATTACCTGATCATGGAGGGGGTGTTCTTTTACACCGGCTTTGTGATGATGTTGTCGTTTCATCGCCGCAATCTGATGACCGGGATTGGAGAGCAGTTCCAATACATCTTGCGAGACGAAACGATTCACCTGAATTTTGGGATTGATTTGATCAACGGCATCAAAGCCGAGAATCCTCACTTGTGGACCGAAGCGTTCCAAAACGCGATGATCGACCGCGTCAAGCAAGCGGTCGAATTGGAACTTGATTACGCACGCGATTGTTTGCCGACCGGAATCTTGGGACTCAATCACGACCTGTTCCGCGACTACGTCCAATACATTGCCGACCGGCGACTCGAGCGGATTGGGTTACCAATGCAATATGGATCGTCCAATCCATTTCCCTGGATGAGCGAGACGATGGACTTGGCCAAAGAGAAAAACTTTTTCGAAACGCGTGTGACCGAGTACCAATCCGCCGGCAGTCTCAGCTGGGATTGACCCGCTAACGCCGCGACGCTTTTTCGAGTAGCTACCTTCGCCAGAAGGTGGTGATTCGTATTGGCTGGTGACCATCCACGCTCTGGCGAGCGTAGCTACAGGACGCAGACGCTGAAATTTGCAGTCTTAGGCCGGAGGCCGACACGCCCCATGTCGGTGGCGTGAGCCTGGACAACTAAAACGTTGCGGTTCTTGTGATTTTTGGTTGCGTTAGTATTCTGCCACCTCTCCACCAACTTCGTTGGGGGAGAGGTCGAATGGAGCCTTCAGCGACATTCGGGTGAGGGGGCTGACCGAGCAACTCGCTCACCAACGCAAAAGCCGTTTGCACCTGAATTGCTCGGATAATAGCGCGGTCGCCCCCTCACCCGAGCAACGCCTTAAGGGCGTGCTCGACCTCTCCCCCGACTTCGTCGGTGGAGAGGTGACTACGTTATAGGCTGGAAGAAAAACTCACCCCAATATCCGACATCAATACCAGAGTTTTAGCGGCTCAGCGCTAGCCACCGGCACCGAATTTCCGCCTATGTTCTCTCGCATGTCCGCTACCGCATCGGTACCGCTGGATTTACGGCCGTTCGTTTGGTGGAGCGAGGGTGTATTCCGCGGGGCCCTCATCGTCGCGGTAGAGTTCAAACGTTTTCTCGGCGACAACCTTTTCGTCCATCTCGATCGTCAACTGCCACAGCCCTAACTTGTCCTCGATCGGTTCCCAGATCGTATCACCGAGATAAAAATTCCAATCGTTTTGTTTGACGTACACGATCCCGTCAAACGGGGGTCTTCTCTTGCCGTCGGCGTCTAGGATGCCGGGGTGATCGATGCAATAACGCAGCGATTGGTTCTTGGCGTTTTTAATGTTGACCACAAAGCCAAATTCGACGCCGACCTCGGCTCGCACGGAGGTGGTTGATTTGCAGAATCGCGGAAGCTCTTTGGAATCGGCATCCCATTGGGTGTAGATCCCAAACGTACGCATCCGAATCTCAGGTTTTCGTTTCGCCATAAAAAGGTGGGAGAGGGAAAGCGTGTCGACGTGTGTGTTCGGGGGCGGATCATACCCGGTGATTCGCCCAGTGGCGCCCCCTGTGATGATTTCTTACGCTATAAATAGCAGGCTGTTTTAAATCATCCAGTGGCTGCGACGCGGGACGTTTTCCTGCGAAGCCCCTTGATTCAAAGACGAGCCGCAAAACATTCCTTGTCGATTTTGCCAGAGTACTCACATGACCCTCAATCTCCACTGCCAATGCGGAAAGCAATTGGCGATTCCTGAAACTTACGCCGGAAAACGAGTCAAATGCCCGTCTTGCGCTGCGGTCCTGCAAGTGCCTGCATTGCCCGAACCGATCGATGTGGTCGCCGATACGCCGGTCAGTTCGTTTCCGGTGTCCGCTGCCCCCAAAAACATGCATCGATCGGGGCATGGCGGCGGTGCCAATCGCCGTAGCCATGAAGTGGATTACGAAATCGTCGGCAACGACATGCAGATGGTGATCGTCGAATTGGATCCAGGCGAAACGGTGATCGCCGAAGCCGGCGCGATGACGTACATGGAAGAAGGTATCCAGTTCGAAGCCAAGATGGGGGACGGATCGGAACCCGATACCGGTTTCTTTGGCAAGATGATGAGCGTCGGCAAACGCGCGATCACCGGCGAATCGCTGTTCATGACCCATTTTACTCACACTGGTGCGGGCAAAAGTCACGTGGCGTTTGCGGCGCCCTATCCAGGCAAAATCATTCCTATCGATCTCGCGACCATTCCTGGCAACGATTTGATCTGTCAAAAGGACGCATTTTTGTGTGCCGCCTTTGGAACCCAAGTCACCATCGCGTTTAACAAAAAAATCGGAACCGGTTTGTTTGGCGGTGAAGGTTTTATCATGCAAAAATTGGTCGGCGACGGGTTGGCATTTATCCATGCCGGCGGCACGATCATCGAACGAGAACTGCATGGCGAGACGCTGCGTGTTGACACCGGATGCTTGGTCGCGTTTGAACCTCATATGGAATACAACATCGAACGTGCAGGGAATTTGAAAAGCATGTTCCTCGGAGGCGAGGGATTGTTCCTGGCCACGCTGCGAGGGCACGGACGAGTGTGGTTACAAAGTTTGCCGATGCGACGACTGTCCGAACGGATTGTCGCGAACGCTGGACCGTCCGGAAAAGGCGAAGGGTCGATCCTCGGCTCGCTGGGCAATCTGTTGGACGGCGACTGAGTGTCCTGATTGCCATGCCGAAATTAGATATTCGTTTGCGAACCGTCGCTGCGCTGATCAACCCGCACGGCGATTCGTCGGTCGTCCATGGAGACATCGGATCGGATCACGGTGGGCTGCTTGTGTCGCTGTTGCGAAGCAAGCGGATTGCCAAAGGGATCGCGGTCGAGAACAAATCGCAGCCGTACGAAAATTCGTGCTTTGCGCTAAAGGGGCTATCCGCCGACGTCCGCTTCGGCGATGGCTTGGCCGTGATTAAACCGGGCGAGCTGACCAGTTTGAGTATCTGTGGCATGGGCGCCGAAAGTATCGTCAAGATCCTCGAAGCGTTCTCTGATCGCGTTCCCGATCACGTTGTGCTGCAGCCCAATCGCCAACATGAACTCGTTCGTGGTTGGGGATTGCGGAACGGTTTTCATTTAAATGAGGAACAGATCGCTTGGGGGCACTGGCCGTACGCGGTGATTTCGTTGCAACGAGCGACGGACGCCACGCATAATGCATCCACGCCAAACGACCCCGCCTACGCCGATGTCGACCTCGATGCCGCGTTGCTGTTTGGGCCGTTGATCCTGAAGCGGTGGGAGCCCAAATTTGCGGCCCGGCTTCACGAAGAACAAGCCTACCTGCAAGGACTGACAAAACTCGACGGCGACTACGAACACCGGTTGCATCAGATTCAAAAAGTGCTGGCATCACATGCGGTTCGCTAAGCAGCTAGGCAGGAATCATACCGTGAAGCATTTCGTAGCGGAACTCGTCAAGAGTTTCGGGGGATGCGTCAGGGAACAAAAGTCTTGACGGCTTGTTGATTTATTGAGCCGTGACGCGTCAGCGGCCGGGTCCCACGCGGTACCCGGTGCCTTACGGCCCACGGCTCCCCCCCCCGTTCCGACCACCCAAATCGCTCTGGACGCCGCGTGCTTGAATAGGCGAAAAGATGCCAAACGCTTCCCTTCCTTTGGATGTCCTGTCGCATCATGTCGGACTCGAATTCCAGCAAATACGCGTCAATCCGTGATGGATTCGCCGCAATACGCGAGCTGATCATCGTGATGGCGATGCTGGCACTGCTATTCGCTCCGGCCACCATTCGGGAAATCCTCAGTGACGCAGGGATTCGCTCCTTTGCGGGAGTTGAATTCGACGAGCAAACGCTCGATGAAGTCGAATCGGCTCATTCACGCGTTGCCGAACTCGAACAACAATTGGCAATCGCTCAACAACAAATCGACAGCATGTCGCAATCGAGTGTGGTGCGCGCAGACCCCCGGTTTGGAACCGTGTCAAAGATGATTGCCGAAGCTCAGCAATACGCCTCCGAAACCGAAGACGATCTACGTGAGGTCAAGGAGAAACACGTCGAGCTTTGGAAGCGTGCGGGCCGACCACCTCGCACCCATCCCTCGACCGTGACCGCCGAAACGGCTCGCCCCAGCGAGCAGCAAGCCCTGATATCGCCCAGCGAAGTGCTCTCACGCTGAGTCAAGCTTGCCCCCCGACGACGAGTCGCCAATTGCGTCGCGGGCGTGCTATACTCGCTGCATGAATGCTTCCACCTTCGCAACCATGCCCACCTTCGTTGCTCTCAAAATGCGGTCGCTTGCGATGTTGACACTCGGCGTCTGCATCGCCACATGGCATTTCCCCACCACGCTACATGCCGAGGATTGGTATCGATGGCGAGGCCCAGACCTAAACGGCATCTCGACGGAAACCCATTGGCAATCCGAATGGCCTTCGGGCACGATGCCGATTGCCTGGACGATCGACGTGGGAACCGGGTTTTCCTCGGTGGTGGTTCAAGACGACCGAGCCTACACGTTAGGACATGTCGACGATCATTCCGTGGTGTACTGTGTCGACGTCAACGATGGTCACTTGATTTGGAAACACGCATATCCGGCCCCCTTGGATGCTCGTGACTTCGAAGGCGGTCCCACCACCACACCGACCATCGACGGTGATCGCGTGTACGTTCTCAGCCGTGCTGGTGAACTGTTCTGCTTTGACGCCGGCTCCGGCGAAGTCCGCTGGCAAAAACAAATCGCGGACGCGGCAGAGGTTCGCGTTCCTGGATGGGGATTCGCTGCGGCGCCACTTGTCGTCGGTGACAAACTTGTGCTGACCTTGGGTGAATCAGGAGCGGTCGTCAACAAACATGATGGCGAATTGATCTGGGCATCCCCGGACCGCGAGTGCGGCTACGCGTCACCGGTTCCGATTCCAAACACAAAGACCATCGTGTTTCCGTCTGGCCGATCGTTTACCGGAGTCGATTTGGAAACGGGACAGCCGCAATGGTCACTTCGCTGGTTAACCAGTTTTGGTTGCAATGCAGCCGAACCGATCATTCACGATGGCAAGATGTTTCTTTGCTCGGGATACAATCGCGGCGCGGCGTTGTTCAAATTGACCGACGGCGAACCCGAGTTGATTTGGAAGAACAAGAACATGCTGAACCAACTGCATGGCTCGCTACTGCACGATGGGCATTTGTACGGGATCGATGGCGACATGGAATCCGGTGCCCGGTTGACCTGTCTGAACTGGGAAACCGGCGACGTGGTATGGTCCGAAGACGATTTAAAGCCTGGTGGACTGAGCCTGGCCGATGGCAAACTGATCCTGTTGACCGAAGCGGGCGAATTGGTCTTCGCCGCAGCAACGCCGGCAGGATTCAGCGAAATTTCGCGAGCCAAGGTGCTCGATGGCAAATGTTGGACGGTCCCGGTGTTGTCATCAGGACGCGTTTTTTGCCGATCGATCCAAGGCCAAGTCGCTTGCGTCGATCTCCGCGATTAAGATAAGCAGCTCGGTAGGAGTCGTTCCACACAATGACCTGAGCCGCGGGCCGTAAGGCACCGGGTAATGCGTGGAACCCGGCCGCTTACGCGTCACGGCTCACTAAATCAACAGTCGAACTAGCGCCGTCGGCTTACCGAATAACCTGCTTAGAAGCCTCGCCCTTCCTTTCCCCAACCAAGGATCATCACTCGATGTCTCTCGATCGACGTGCCTTTATTGCCTCCACCGTTGCTGCTTCGACGTTGGCAGCCGCTCCCAAAATTCATGCAGCATCGAAGGACAAAAAGTATCGCACCGCGCTGATCGGATCGGGTTGGTGGGGCATGAACATCTTGCGCGAAGCGATGGCCGCGGGGCAAACCAAAGTCGTCGCCCTCTGTGATGTCGACCAAGACAAATTGGAACTCGCGGCCGAAGAGGTCAACGATCTTTCGGGCGAAGAACCAAAGCTGTATTCGGACTTTCGCGAGCTGTTTGAAAAGGAAGAGGTCGAGATTGCGATCATCGCGACGCCGGATCATTGGCATGCGCTAAACACGCTGGCAGCGATCGAAGCGGGCGCCCACATTTTCATCGAGAAACCGACCGGCCATACGATCGGAGAAAGCCAAGCAATTTTGAAGGCCTCGCGCGCGGCCGATCGCATCGTCCAAGTAGGACTGCACCGCCGCATTGGACCGCACCATGTTTCGGGAATGAAATTCTTGAAGGACGGCGGGGCTGGCGACATCGGTCTGGTGCGAATGTTTGTTCACAGCCGCGGCGGCGCCGAAACACCGACCAAAAACAGTGCTCCGCCGGAGACACTCAATTGGGACATGTATTGTGGTCCGGCTCCGCTGCGTCCGTACAACCGCAAGATCCATCCGGGCGGTTTTCGCCAATACCTCGATTTTGCTAACGGCACACTCGGCGATTGGGGCGTGCACTGGCTTGACCAAATGTTGTGGTGGTGTGATCAACAATCACCCAAGAGTGTTCATTCCACCGGCGGTCGTCCAGTGCGTGGCGAAGCCGTATTGAACGAGGACGTGCAAACCACGGACGCCCCGGATTCACAAATCGCGACCTATCAATTCGACGACTTCACCGCGATTTGGGAACATCGCCAATTTGGGGGCGCCGGTCCAGAGAAGTCGACCGTAGGCTGTAATTTCTACGGCAGCAAGGGAACCTTCCACATGGGATGGCGTGACGGTTGGACTTTCTATCCAGACGATGCCCGCAAACCTGTGGTGCATGAAGACCATCAACTGCAAGAACCCGACGGGCACAATCTAAAATTGTTATGGGCCGACTTTTTGCAAGCGATTGAATCAGGTCGACATCCGACTGCGGATATCGAAATCGGTCATCAAGCCACCACACTGAGTCTGTTGGGCATGTTGTCGCTCAAACTCGGACGCAGCGTGCGGTGGGATGGCGACGCGCAACGCATCATTGGTGATGACGAAGCCAACGGACTGCTAAAACGCAAATATCGAGCTCCGTGGACCTATCCTGAGATCGGTTAGGTGCGATTTTCGGCACTCCCAACCATCCTGCGATCCGCCGTAGCGATGCCGGCATGGGATAGTGAATTCGCGATCTGCCCCCACGATCCGAGCAACCGCGTCTTGTGGCAGCGAGATTAAGCCAAAAGGGCGTCGTCGCTCTCGAACCAATCATCCCTCTTGTTTTTTCGTTGCCGAGGCGGTTGCGACAACCGAGGGGGCGAAAAGGAGGGTTGCTCGTGTTAGGATCTTGCTATCAAAAACCAGTGTTTTTCCTTGTATCTAAAACTTGCATCCAAAACAGGAATCAAAATGTTGCTTCAATCCATCACGGTTTGCAAACCGTGGATCATGTTTAGTCTCGTTTGCGGAATGGTGTTCAGCGGAGCCGTCGCAGCGGCCGGCGAAGTCGATCCACAGCAAAAGGATTGGTACGAAAAGTACAAGAATCAACAGAACATTCCGCCCGCCGACGAGATGTTATTGAACACCGACGCGGAACCCGACTTGTCCGAAGGGTTCACCTCGCTGTTCAACGGAAAAGATTTGACTGGTTGGTCCCCCAAGGGCGGCACGTGTACGTTCGAAGCGAACGACGGAGTGCTGAAGGGAACCTGCGTCCCTGGATCGCCA
The DNA here is from genome assembly GCF_039545035.1 of Novipirellula caenicola. NCBI lineage: Bacteria > Pseudomonadati > Planctomycetota > Planctomycetia > Pirellulales > Pirellulaceae > Novipirellula > Novipirellula caenicola. The sequence continues at coordinate 106,796 of NZ_BAABRO010000006.1, read as the reverse complement.
AGCACTTACCTGTCCACCGACAAAGATGACTACCGTGATTTCATCTTTACATGCGAGATGAAATGGGAAGTCAACGGCAACTCGGGTGTGATGTTTCGCGCTCAGTCGAAAACGTCCGAATCGAAGAAGGGCGTCAAGTCGGAAACCGTGTTTGGACCGCAAGCGGAAATGGAAGGCATCACCGGCGACCGCCATTGGTCCGGCGGAATCTATGGTCAAAGCTGTGGTGGTTACTTCTACCCGCTGTGGTTGAAAGAGCATCAGAAGGTCCGCGCGGCACTGAAGAAAACCGACTGGAATCGCTTGACGATCATGGCCAAAGGCAACGTCGTCAAAACATGGCTCAACGGTGTCCCGGCAGCCCACTGGGTCGACGATGGCACTTATCCCGAAGGCTTCTTTGGACTGCAGATTCACAAAGGCAACAGCGGCACCGTGCTGTGGCGTGACATCCGCGTCAAAGAACTGACGCAGTAACGAGCGCTTTTTTTAGGCCGCAAATTACCGCATTTGCGTTTCGTAGCTACGCTCGCCAGAGCGTGGATTGTTGACGACCAATGCGGATCACCACCTTCTGGCAAAGGTAGCTACCAGAAAATCGTTCACGGCGTTACCCTCGCCCCACCTCAAGATCATTCCCACCATGGTTTCCATTACCAAGACGCTACTTCCTTCCCTTTGCACACGAGTTCCCCTGGCTGTCGCACTGCTGATCGGCATCAGCGGCCCGTCCCCAGCGGCGACCGAAGCCGATGTGATCGTCTATGGCTCGACGCCGGGCGGTTTCTGCGCGGCGATTGCTGCGGCCCGTGAAGGTGCCTCGGTGATCCTGCTTGAACCCACCGATCACGTGGGCGGCGTCAACACCGGCGGTCTCTGCTTTAGCGATTCCAATCAAACCGTTCGCACCACCGTGATGGGGCTGTTCGATGAATGGCATCGCCGAATCGAGCAAGACTATCAATCCCGCGGCGTCACATTGCCTTACGACGTCAGCGTCAAAGATCAAAGCAAGTGGTCCTACGAGCCGCACGTGGCCGCGCGGGTGACCCAGCAAATGCTCGGCGAGGCCAAGGTGACCGTGCTGACCGAACGTGTGCTTGAGTCGGTGGTCAAGGATGGCAGTCGCATCCAAAGCTTGCGAACAAGCGACGGAGATTTCGCGGCCAAGGTGTTTATCGATGGAACCTACGAAGGCGATTTGATGGCCGCGGCTGGCGTTAGCTGGACGATCGGACGCGAAGGCAAAAGCGAGTACGGCGAGTCGTTGGCGGGGAAACAGTATCCCAAAGCGAAGATGAACATTGCGGGACTGGATGACGACGGAAATCCATTGCCGTTGATCACCACCACCGACGCCGGCCCTGTGGACCAAGGCGATTCGAATGTGATGGTTTACAGTTTCCGATTGTGCTTGACTGCCGATCCAAAGAATCGTGTCCCGATGCCCAAGCCGGACCATTATGATCCGGCTCGCTTCGAGGCCGTTCGCCGCCACTTGCGGAACAACGGCAGCGGTGTTGGTTTTGACCTGTACGATGTGCCTGGCGGAAAACTGGACGGCAACAATTCGATCGGCGGCCAATTTTCGTTTGGGTTTGTCGGAGCCTGCAACGGATGGAGCGAAGCCGACGCGGCGAAGCGTCAACAGATCTGGGAAGCTCACAAACAATACACGCTCGAGTTCTTCCAATTCTTAACGACCGATCCTGCGGTGCCCGAGTCCACGCGCAAACACTACGCTCGACTCGGGTTGTGCAAAGACGAGTTCGCGAAATACGGCCACTTCTCGCCGCAGCTTTACGTTCGCGAAGGCCGCCGGATGAAGGGCATGTATGTGGTCAGCCAAAATGACATTTTGGTCGATCAACAGAAAGAGGATCCGATCGTGGTTTCCTCGTTTCCAATCGACTCGCACGATTGCCAACGCGTCGCGCTGCGTGACGGGGGCGTGGTCAACGAAGGGACGATTTTTCCCGTGCGGATGAAGGGAAAACGACACGGCTATCCGTACCACATTCCCTATCGTGCGATTTTGCCAGTGCCGAGCGAATGCTCGAACCTATTGGTGCCGGTGGCACTTTCATGCACCCACGTGGCCATTTCGTCGATTCGGGTCGAGCCGACTTGGATGATTCTTGGACAATCTGCCGGGATCGCTGCGGCGATGGCGGCTGATAAAGAGGCGGCGGTGCAGGAACTCGATTATCCCGAACTACGTGAGCGGCTGGTGAGACAAAAACAGGTGTTGGAAATCCCAGAGGGAATTTTTGATCAAGACACTGTGGATGTGTCCAAGTTGCAGGGGATCGTGTTGGATGATGAAGCGGCTCAACTGAGCGGTGTCTGGAAGCACTCGACGAATTTCTCGCCCCATGTCGGCCGCGGTTACGTGCATGATGACAAGATCGCCGATGGCGGTTCGAAAGCCACATTTCGCTTAACCGTACCCAAGTCGGGCAAGTACGAACTGCGAATGGCTTATTCGGCCCATCCGACGCGCGCCACCAACGTGCCCGTGCTCGTGACCAGTGATTCGACAGAAGCGAAGTTCAGTGTCGACCAAACTCAAACGCTGCCCGCAGGCGAATTGTTCCGCTCGATCGGTGTCGCGGATCTCAGCGACGCTGGCGAGACCGTCATCTCGGTAACCAACACCGGCACCGATGGGTTCGTCATCTTGGACGCACTGCAATTGGTGCCATTGGCGAATACGAAGTAACGATCATTATCGAGCAACGACAAGACGATTGTCGATTTGTTCGACATGCAGCACGTGTCGAATCAATTCCTGAGCGGTTTGCTTCATGTGGAACGAGGGCACTTCGCCACTGAGAATCAGGACGCCTTCGTGAAAGCGGCAGTGAACGTTTCGGAGGGACGAATAGGGGCAGGTGTGAAACAGTTCGTTCGCCTTGAGGGCCACGTCCAACGAGATCACGGAGGGCAATTCGGCGGCGTGGGAGGAAGAGGCTGTTGTTTGAATCATTACGGGAATCCGTAGGGGAGATAGGATCGAAACCGACGACATGAATATTGAAAGCAATCCGATGATTGCATTTGTGGATGCGTGCCAGATCCTTAGGGCAGCCAATAAAGAATTCGCGTGGCGAAGCTCGTCAGATTGAGGTGCCACCGTCTGACGAGGGTAGCGACTTCCTGTCGATACGTTTTGATGTTCACCTTCTCGCTATTCAACTCTAGCGGCATCCCGCCATCGGTCAAGAACGATTGTCGAGAAATGCGTTTAGGTGTTCACGTGGTCCGTTGCGTTGGTTGCGGACCACGACTCGTGCGGAGGCGGAGAGACGACTTCGTTTTCCAGAAGCACGCGGGCGATCCGCCGCGTCAGTGTGTTGATCCGTTTAAGGTTCTCGATGATATCCGTTTCCACTTTGAACGAAGCGAGCCGATTCGGTTCGTAGGCCACCAGTCGCTGGGCCAAGTGAAACGCGGCCTTCTCGGCAATTTTGTTGACTTCGGTTTTGCTTTCCGCTGCATCACGGGCTGCGTCGAAGTCTCGCTCTCGAAGCGCCGTGATCAACCGATCAAATGCCCAACAGACCTGCTTGTGCACCGTGCTTAGCACTTCGATCGTTCCGAGGCTAACAGCCACGTTGGACTGGATTCGTTTGGTCGCGTCGGTCAGCACATTGTTCTCGACGACGTCCCCAACATTCTCCATGTAATTGGCGACGCCGATGTAGCGATACAGCTGGGTGGATTGAGGATCCATGATATTCTTTTGCGAAAGCCGGGCCAGGAACGTGATGATTTCGCCGTGCAGATGGTCCACATCGGCGACCCGCTCGCGAAGCCGGACGATGTCTCGACGATTGCCTTGCGTTGCCACTGCAAGCGATTGTTTCAACAGACTCTGATTCAATTCGCCTAGACGCACCAGTTCGCGATGCACTTGGTCAAGTGCCAAGGCAGGATGTTCGAGAAACATTGCATCGAGATAGATTGCGTCGATTCCTTTGGGCTGCTCACGTTCGGGCACCATGCGATTGACCAATTTGGCCAGCGGCCCGGTGAACCCAATGAACAACAACGTATTCACCACGTTAAAAACCGTATGCGCGTTGGCGATTTGACGAGGTGTATCCGCCGCCAACCGCGCGGCGCCGTGCAAGTCATTAGCGGTCGGCGAAATGACACGCACGATCTGCGCAAATTCGGGGATAAAGAACATCCATAACAATACGCCGCCGACGTTAAAGAGAACATGGATCCAAGCGGCTTGCACCGCTTCACGCGGTCGGCCGAATGCGGACAAGATTGCGGTCACACAGGTTCCGATATTGGCGCCAAAAATCAATCCGATTCCCGATTCGAGCGAAATCAGTCCTTGGCTTGCCAACACAATCACGATCCCCGTGGTTGCCGAGGAACTTTGCACGATGGCGGTGAAGACAAAACCGATCACGATGCTCATCAGCGGGTTTTGCATATTCTGGATCATGTCGATAAACAATGGCAGCTGACGAAGCGGAGTGGTCGCCTCGCTCATCAGATTCATGCCAAAGAAGATCATCCCCAGCCCCATCAAGACCATGCCCCACTGTTTGATCTTTTCATTTCGGGCCACCACGTCGGTTAAGAAGCCAATGGCAATCAGCAACAAGCCGTATTGGTACACGCGAAAGGCGATGATTTGGGCGGTGATCGTGGTGCCCACGTTCGCACCAATAATCACTCCGATGGATTGGCTTAAGGTCAACAACCCTGCCGAGACAAAACCGACGATCAGTACCGTGGTGACCGACGAGGATTGAATCACCGCGGTGATAATCATGCCCGCGATCGCTGCGGTGAATCGGTTTGCGGTCAAGCGTGCCAGCAACGTCTTCATGCTGCTGCCAGCCACCGTCTTTAGACTCTCGGTCATCTGACGCATGCCAAACAGAAACAGAGCTAATCCGCCGCCGATTCCGGTGATGAGATTTCCAGCTTCGATCGCGACGGCGGACATGAACAGCAACCTTGGTGGGTTCGAGATGCATGCAGCGGGTTCATCAGGATGCGTCTTGGTATTCGCATGACAGCACGGCGGACACAGCAGCGACTTTGCCTAACGCGATCAGCACGTCGTCGGCGTGAATCACGGTGCTTCCCGCCGGTGGCAGCAACACTTCGCCATTGGGGCGACGCACCGCAACCACGATGACACCGCGGCTGCGGAAATCGGTCGCCGATAACGTTCGCCCTGCACATGGAGAATTGGCACCGACGCGAATTTCGGCAAGGTCCAACGTCGCTCCCGTTCCCGAGACGAACTCGAAAAAGTCTTCGACGTGCGGATTGATCAACAGCTGAGCCATGGTGGCCGCCCCATTGGCGAACAAGCTGACGACGCGATTGGCCCCCGCCTTTTCCATCTTGTGTGCACTGCTCTCGTCCGTGGCACGTGCGATGATTTGCAGCTCGGGCGCAATCAAACGCGCCGACAACACGACGTACAGATTATCAGCGTCGCTGTCTAAAACGACCGCCAAGCCGCGAGCACGCTCGATCCCTGCGTCCAGCAGCGTACAGTCGCTGGTCGCATCATCACGGACGCACGGCCAACCAAACTGCTCGCATTCGGCAAGTGTTTTTTCGTTTTGGTCGACCACCACAAACGGCAATCGACGATCTGCCAAATGATGACAAATCGTTCGTCCCATGCGACCAAAACCACACACGATGAAATGGTTTTTCACCGATTGAAGTGTCGAATTCATGCCTCGTTTCCTTAACCAAGTTCGCAGCTCTGCACGGACGATCATCTCACCGAGCTGGACGACCGCAAAAAGAAAGACGCCCAGACCGCAGACCAAATAGATCATCACAAAGACACGACTGCGGTCGCTCAATGGCCGGACTTCGTTGTACCCCACGGTGCTCAAGGTAATCACGGTCATGAACGCAGAATCCACCAGCGGCCAACCTTCGACCAGCCAAAACCATCCGGTTCCGACGCCAGTGAGAACCACGAGGACAACGATGATCCAGGCCAATTGACGCATCTTCGCTCCTCGTGCTTACGGCCCGCGTGAATTGAGTTGACTAGGGTTCGCATGAAACGAATTGCATTCATCATGCCAAAGAATCCAAGCGAGGGTGTTCGCGTAACAAAGACGCAAAACGCTCATCTCCACGTGCGATGGAGCACACTTCATCCCTGGATGACCCTCTACACTGGATCTATAACGCACACTAAAAAAAGGATCGCCGCAGACGGAACGTTGGCCTGTAGCCGAAGTGACGCTACGGCCAGGTGAGCGAATCGTTCCATTTGCTGCTTGGCACATCATTTGCCATTTTCCTGGCGAGTCAGCTCTAACGCGAATGCAATTGCATGGGTTGCACACGAACCCGCGTTCACGCCATGGGGGCGTGGATCGGGCGATCGCGTGTATTTGGGTAATGCGTGTATCAGGGTAAGGCGTGTATCTGGGTAACAGGAATCGGAGATAGGAAACGAAGATGAAGCGATTTAAATCCATCTTGGTGGGCGTCGACCTTTCCGAGGGCGACCGCCACGTCGTCGACACGATTCCCGCGGCGTCAATGAAAGCGGTCACGCGGGCGATTTGGTTGGCCAAAATCAATGCCGCCCATCTAACGTTCCTGAACGTGCTGTCGCCTTGGGCGCCGAATCTCGATGCCGAAACGCAGTTGCCGGTACAACAGGGGCATGACCAGCGTACCGTTCGCGATCATGCCAAGGAGGTGATGGCCAAGTTGGTGCAACATGCCAACGACGAAGGCGTCCGCGCGGACAATCGCGTCGTGTTCGGCAAAAGTTGGATGGAAACCATCCGGCAAGTGATTTGGAAGCATCACGATCTGGTGATCGTGGGTGCCAAGGACGAACACCCCAAGCACCCATTTTCAACCGGCAGTCATACGGTCAAGCTATTGCGAAAATGTCCCTGCGCGGTGTGGGTCACCAAGTTGCCGCCCGAGCAAAAGCTTCGCTCGGTCCTGGTCGCTCACGACCTGCGTCCGGTCGGTGACGAAGCGATGGAACTAGGCGGCGCGATGGCCGAATTGCACGATGCGGAACTGCATGTGTTACACGCGATCGAATACCCCGAATTTGACCACGTTTTCCCAGCCCCCGTGTCGGCTGAACAAGCGGCTCAATACCGTCACGATGCCGAGCAAAAGATCAACGACCAACTGAAACAATTCAATCTCTCGCGAGAAGCCCATATCCACTTTGCCACGCGGCCGCCGGACTTCGCGATCTGGCACTGCATCGAACAATACAACATCGATTTGTTGACGATGGGCACGCTGGGCCGCTACGGCATCTCGGGTCTGATCACCGGCAACACCGCAGAGCGATTGCTGCCGCTGGTTCCCTGCTCGATCCTGGCGGTCAAGCCGCTCGGGTTCGAGTCTCCTGTGACGCTTCCGCATCATCCTTAGCGCAAGGTGGTCAATGACTTGCCCAATCTATGCCTTACCCGAAAGTTAACGATCAATACGAAAATTTTGAATTTGCACTTTTGGGGCTAAAGCCACTTTGTGTGATAGTTTTAGTTTTAAAATAGACGTCAAGTTACATAGCGACGTTTTGCGTCGATCTATCGAAACGAGAAACTTCCGCCAAGACTCGATTGAACGTGATGAATATACTTTCGACGAAAGTCCAGTGTCGTCGAAAGGTCTTGCTTCTCGACAGCAGTCTATCAGCTACAATGCGATGGTTGATAGAGATTCAGTAATGTACCGACTTAATCGTCCAGCGCACTTGCCATCGCTGACAGTTGCAGTTTTGTTGTCACAAGAATTGTTGCGACAGAAACAGGAAAACACGTGATTGGGTTATGGAAATCGTGCTGTCGATTTAGTTTCCTGTCTATTCCTGGATGGTCCCCCAAAAATTGAGATCGCACGTCGCAGACGGCTGCCGAAGGGAAACAACGGCGTTTGTCCGAAGTTTTGAGCAGCAACCGTCTTAGAATGCGTTCTGAGATTGATCAGGGGCCCAATACTTCGCCAATAAGGTCTGGCAATTCTAGCCGGAAGTCTTGCTCCATGACGAGTAACTCCATCACCGAGGGCAATTTCCGTGAAGCATAAACGAAACGATTCGCCATTAATACAGTGAGGCGATTAAGCTCGAAAACGCGCGAGGACGATGCCGATTTACGGGTCCTCGGTGTGTCCCACGACGCGATTAAAAACTTTGAGGGACTAAGTGCAACGTACACCTCGGCGCCTAGATCATCGCGTTCAAACCCGACTAGATGTGTATCCCTTGGACGTCCACGGCGACGCACAAAAACTGGGTTGTCCGAAGTTACAAAAAACTGGTTGCAAGGCGCACGCTCAATTCTCCAATTCATTCGAAATATTGTATCGGTAAGTCTTGGAAGACCGATGAATGCGTGGAGGAGCGTCTGTTGTCTCGGAACATTGAGTCCCATTCCTGTTTCTATTGTACGATTTATTAACTTGTCTACTTCGAGCTGTCCAAACCGTTTTTCGAGGTCAGCATGATGTTTCTCTATATAAGCGAGGGTGTTTTCAGGGCGTGCAAAATCGGAGGCATGCGAATCACGATGCTGAAGCATTGCAGTGGTCCGTTTGAACTGCACCGCAAATAGTTCGGATATTCTGTATCGTTCTACTTTTTTTAAGCTCTCGATTCTTTCGCCACGCCTAAGCTTCAATAGCGGCAGACTGGCTTCAGACTCCAATTTCATGAATGAGTCCTCGAGAAAAAGTTCATGCACAAGAGGGTGATCGGGAATCGAGTAGGCGTGATTCTGCACCGTTGCTTTCCGAATCGCGACAGGAAAAACGTCGAGCGATTCTCTTGAGTATTGAAAGATCTGGTTTTCGTTCTCTTCACATGCGAAAGCAGACAGGAACATTTTTGGAACGGTATGCTGGTGTTTCTTTTTTGGCTGCTGCATCTTTGATTCGCCGATTGTATCTGAAGTGCCCCGCATCCTTTTGTTGCTTAGTTCTGGATAATATGCAAGTCGCAGTCCATCCAAGTTCAACGAAGTATGGCACCGAAATTTTACGCAATTGCCGGGCAACTGGATTGACACCACCAGTTGAAAGGTAGTTCGTCGAGCCACAACAATTTTCTAAAACTGCACATTGTCCTGCCGACCGTGCCGAATCTAGATGTCCGGCAATTCCAGATCTAGACCGGTTATTCGGTGTGACTTTGGCTATGATATTCCCGGGTTTTATATGTCCTGAACACCAAAACCGGTATCTATTGCTGCCGCTTGACGGCGTCGAGGCTCCGAATTCGATGCGACGCATGGTTTTAGTTACTGCTTCGGATCAAGAACGTCACATGATACGCTTGCATCTATTTTGCCCATCGAAGTCGAAGATAGCGGGAGACGCCCCCTCGTGTTTACGTTCGTTCATTCGCCTTCGGCTGTGTGATGATGGCGTGAAATCCACACGCTGCAGGGCGCATGACGCAAGACGTATTTGGTGGTGCTGCCAAGAAACAGATCGTGCAGCAAACTGTGCCCTGTGTCCCCTAGAATCACCAGATCACTCTGCTGATGCTCGGTAAAGCGAACAATGGCCTCGCCCTCGTGTTGGCTGCGAATCACATGCGGGTGCGTGTTAGGCAGTTTCTCTGCAAGTTGCTTGGCCATGTACTCGGCCTTACCCTTGGTTTGTTCCAAGGCTTTCGCTTCGTCCTCAAGGACGCCTGCCGCCACTCCCTCACTCATCAGGTAGTCGTAACTTGGCGCAATGCTGAGCACGCTGAACTCACAATCCGGATCCCACGTTAACTGCATCATTTCGTTGATGGCTTCGCGTGACGCGATCGACCCATCGTAGGCAATCGTGATCTTCTTGGGACAGACATGTGGGCGATGATCTTGATCGGGCGGTCGCACGACCAAAACCGAACATTTTGCATGGGTCGCGACGCGATCCGAAATGCTGCCCAATAACATCCGGCTGACCAACGAATGGCCGACTGCACCGATCACGATCAGATCCGCAACGATGCGTCGCGAGACCTCCAAAATCGACTGGGCCACATTTCCCGTGTGATGCAGTTTCGAGAAATAGTCGGGACACTGATCTTTGAACATCGCTTCGAGTTCGGCGTGATGCCGGGCGACGAACTCCTTTTCTTCTTCCTCGCGGGTCAAGTTCTGAAGATTACCGTGAATGGTCAGCTCAGGCCCTAACGAAACGGTAAGCACCGAAAGTTTCAAGGGCTGCTGGAATTTTAGATGGTGCAGCAACTCCGCAGCATTCTTCGCTAACGATGACCCGTCGGTCGCAAGTAGCACTTTCATCGCAGTAGACTCCCATCGAGGCAGAGGAAGGATCAATTCAGGATACCACAATCGCCTGCTAAAGTCCCGTTTTTTGTCAAAACGCAAGCAACGGTGACGGCTAACCCTGTGCTCACATCTTGCAAGTAATCAAAAATAGATCGGTCCTAGCGTGGCTGGAATCCTCGCAAGGCGATAGGCGCCAAACCACGTCGATCCGGTGGCGCAGTCGCACGATCAGTATCAACATTTTTTTGCGGGCACACCGACTCAGGTGCGTTGACAAGCAGACCGCATGCCGTAAGATTCCCAGACGCAACCGATTGCTATCCCTGCACACTCCCTCTGCCAAACTCAACACCATCTGGACCGGCGAGCATTTGATGGCGATTGACACATTCAAAGGCAATCGCACGGTGGTCCAAAAGCCATCAATCATCAGCGGCCCTTCCCATGGCGTGATCACTCGTTTGGGGCCAAACAGTGGTTTTACTTACATTCCCAATGATTACTCACTCCCTGGTTTGATTGATGCCCTAGGGCCTTCCGAATACCACATCGTGATTCCGAAAGATGAATCCTCCGTTGAACTCGTTCTCACTCCGCTCGCCGACGACGATCATGATGAGGGTGACAAATCGGCGACTCTCGAAGTGATTCACGCCAGCGGTTATCATGCTTATGGAATCGACTCAAACCTCAGGTCTGCAACCGTTGTGATCTTAAGTTCGAATCCCTGTTTGGAGCTTCAGCTAACGCCACTTCGATCGGCTGACTTCGAGTACCTCACCGACTGAATACCAACCCGCTCGATATTCAAGATGAATTTGACGCGACGTTGGAAGCCATCGCCGAAGCCGTGATTTGGCCGCTTGAGGGTTAGAGATGACAGGATTTATGAAGAAGCAAATCACGACCAAGCGAATCATCGTCGCCACTGCGATTTGCACGGCAGTTTGGTTCGGCTATTGGTGGCTCTCCGGTGGCATGCGTCTGTATCTAGAAAATCGCGACCGAGTCGTTCGCGATGAAGCCTACTACGAAAAACGCTATACCATCCCCGAGGGAGTTGAAGTCTTCTACCCGTTACCTGGTACAGAACATAATTTAGCAATTAGCCGTTCGGGAACGGCATTGTTTGACGGGCGGCCGATGGGAATTTCTTATTGCTATCTCAGGCCGCCTCGAAGTTCGTATGCCAAGCTAAGTGGGCAATCGACGGTCCTATTGCCAACTAGCAACTGGTGGGGGTTCGGCGATCGATATGGCCTTCAGAAACTCCCCCCTCCCATCCAGTATGTTTCAAAGATCCGAAACTTGGGTGACTCGCTTTTTCTCGTCTGGGATCTTTCCCGACGCGACGATGCGTTTGGACGTGTCCCCGCGATCACCTTCGATCCTTTGAAGAAATGGCGTGCGCCCGTGGAGTATGTGGCTCGTAGCCGGATTGCCGAGGATCGGGTCTTCGTCACGCACGAAGGGATCAACGGCAAGGTGGGATTGGCAGACCGAGAAGGAAACATTCTTGTGCAGCCCAAGTTCGAAGGATTTCAGGAATTTCGTGAAGGGCGAGCCGCCGTCAAGCTCGATGGCAAATGGGGATTCATCCAACGCGATGGGAGTTGGGCGGTCGCCCCGGAGTACGAAATCGTCACTTGGTACGATCAAGGCATGGCGATGGTACTGCAAGAACAGGGCGAGCGTCTGTTTTTTATCGATCCGGACGGCAAACGTTTGTCGGACTTCCCGCTGGATGCAACGCTGGAGCTATCACAACATCCCGACCACATTGCATACGAAGGTTTTGTCAATGGCCTGATCCGCCTAAGAGACCCCGCAAAACGTGGCAAGGACGGATATGACCCGACGATATACGATGAGCCCATTTGGGGCTATTGCGATCGTAGGGGCAAGTGGGTGGTGTCTCCGACGTTCCGCAGGCCGACACGCTACAGCGAGGGTTTTGCAATTGTCGAAGGGGACAATGCTGGAAAGTGGGGAACGTGGATCATGGACGAACAAGGCAACGAAGTTGCTCAAATTCCAAAAGGAAACTGGACACCGTTTTTTTATGGCATGAGCGCCGCGAACCATGTCGGCTACATCGACACAACCGGTAGGATCGTCTACAAGTTCAAACCCCGCCCCAAACCAAGGTAAGCCCAATGTATCCTTGCGACATCGCCCATTGCGGTCGACGACAAGGCGGAGCTTTGGCTTTCAAAAATCGACGAGCGTCTTAGGGGGCCAAGCGACTCGCAAGGCATTGAGCACTGCGATGACGTCGATCACCTCTTGGGTGACCGCACCGGCGACCGGCGGCAGGTAACCGGCCGAAGCGATCAGCATTCCAATAAAGCTCAGCGTCATGCCTCCCACGGCACTTTGCAACGCAATCGTTCGCATCCGCCGACTGATGTGCATGAACTCGTCCACCTTGGCCAGCGAACTGTCCATGATCACCACTCCAGCGGCTTCGCTTGTCACATCACTGTTTTGGCCGAAGGCAATCCCGATCGTCGCGGCCATCAAGGCGGGGGCGTCGTTGATCCCGTCGCCGACGAAGATCGTCTTGACTCGCTCGGTTTCCCGCCGCACAAAGTCCAATTTATCTTCGGGGCTTTGCCCACCATAAGATTCCGAGATGCCGACGAGTTCGGCTAAATACCGCACTTCGGATTCGCGATCCCCCGAAAGCAAGACAACTCGCTCGATCTGATGTCGCCGCGACAAATGGTTGACAAACAGCGCCCCCTCGGTGCGCGGTGCATCCCTTAATCGGTACGTCGCCGCATAGTCGCCATCGATCAAAACAAGGCATTCCAATCCGCCCACTTGCGGTGGCAGCAGATCGTTCGCCTCAGGATGACCCACAACGTATTTTTGACGGCTTGTGATGCGAATCTCCTTGCCCGCCACGATCCCGCGCAGTCCCTCGCCCGGACGCTCGCTCATTTGACTGGATTCTTTGAGAACCACATTCGCATTTCGACCGGCCGCAACGATCGCTTCGGCCAGCGGGTGCTTGGAATATTGTTCCAAACTGGCGACCAGCGAAAGTACCTCTCGCGGTTCGTACTCGGGCGAACAAAGCTGTTCGGTCAGCTGCGGCTTGCCGTAGGTCAGCGTTCCCGTTTTGTCAAAAATGATCGTCTTGCACCCATCAACTTGTTCCAGCACTGCTGGGTCGCGGATGATGATGGCGCGGCGTGCCGCCAGCGAGATGGATCCGATGATCGCTACCGGAATGGCGATCAGCAGCGGACAAGGCGTCGCGACCACCATGACTGCAAGAAAACGAATCGGGTCACCGGAAACACCCCAGGCGGCAACCCCCAAGGCGACCGCAAGCGGCGTGTAAAAGGCGCCCAATTGGTCGCCCAGTCGGCGAATTCGCGGTCGGTGTTGTTCGGACGACTGCATCACTTGCATGATCTTGGCGTAGCGTGAATCGACCGCCAACTTCTCTGCACGAATCGTCAAAGCGGAATCCCCATTGATCGCGCCGGACAACACCTGCGATCCAGGCGTCTTGGACATCATGTAGGGTTCACCGGTCAAATACGACTCGTCCATCACTCCGTGGCCTTCGACCACCGTACCGTCGATCGGACAGATGTCATGAGGCAACACGAGCAATTCATCGCCAATATTCACTTCGTCCAGCGCGATGTCCTCAAGCATCGAGCCGCGTTTGCGATGAGCCACCGAGGGCATCCGTTTGGCCAGCGCGTGCAGGACCGACGATGCACTACGCACCGCGTATGCTTCGAGCGCTTCGCCACCAGATAACATCAGCACCACCAAGGTGCCCGCCAAGTACTCGTGCAAAACCACCGAGGTCACGATCGAAATACCCGCCAACAAATCGGAACCGAATTCACGCCGGAATAACTTGACCAACAGCTCCCAAACCAGCGGGACACCGCCAAAGATTAAGGCCGCAAGCAGCGGAAGCTCGGCCACAAATTGGTCCGTGCGGATTCCGAAACGCAATATCAAATGAACGGTGATCGCTACGACCGCAAGGACTGCGATCGCACTTTGTTTTCGACTGACGGACGCTTCCGTCGCCGGGGTTTTCGGGGTGAGCACAGAATCGGGTGGGGGTGGATGTTGAAGGTGTGACGTTTGTTACACGCGGACCGGGCAAACGATGCGCCAAGCAAGTGAAGGGTGATCGACAATGGCGAAGTTCATTTCGCTTGTGCACTTTTTTTCAATCCCCGAGGCAACAATTTGAACGCCTACAGTGCGACAACAGTGCACATGTGTGCTGCGGCGGCACACTTTAATGACTCGCACCCACTAAGGAGCGGATGCTTTCCACAACAAAACGGCACGGGAAGCATCCCCGACAGTGATGGCACAACGTTTGCAATTTACTCCACTCGTTGCAATCGCAACCAAGTTCAAACGGGCAATCAACATGGGAGTAAGTAATGGTGACGAAAGACGCATTCACCGATCGTCGTCAAGCATTGGAAGATGAATTTTTCCATCGAGTCGACGAGCGACTCATTGCAAACATGAAGGCAAAAACGGAACTGGAAACGCACCGAAGACAACTAGCCGAGGTGACAGGGATTAGCGATGCCAAGTTGATCGACGAATTGTTGGCAGCCGGTGCGAATGCGGAAACGGTCGCCGCGTTATCGTTGGTTCCGTTGGTCCTCGTTGCCTGGGCCGATGGGAAAGTGGATCCCGAGGAACGCCAACCCATTTTGGCGGCGGCGCATGAAAAAGGGATTACCGAGGGAACGCCTGCTGCGGATCTGCTCGAGCATTGGTTGTCCAACAAACCGAAAAAGCAACTTGCGTTGACTTGGAAACATTACATCACCGAGTTGATCAGCCAAATGAGTGATGATGCGTTATTGTCGCTTCGCACGGACATCATGGATCGCGCCAGGGCGGTAGCGAATGCTTCGGGTGGCGTGTTGGGGTTTGTCAAAACGACGATCGACGAGCGACGCGTTCTTTCGTTTCTTGACGAGGTACTCGCTCGGGATGTCTCGCTTCCTCGGACACCGAAGTAATTCGGCAAGACCTGTCCGTTGAAACAGCAACGTTCTCTCCAACAAATCGCAGGTGGCTGTGATGGTCGCGATTCAGTCTCATCAACCCGACGAAATCGCTCGCGAGATCGAAACGGTTTCCGCGTCGTCGCACTTGGCGTTAGAGAATCAAGCCATTGCGGAACTGCTTGACGAAATCGCCAACCTGTTGGCGGAACAAGGTGCAGGTGAGTTTCGCGTTCGAGCTTATCAAAACGCCAGCAAGACACTCCGTTCGTTGGCGACGCCGGTTCGCAACATCATGCTGCACGAGGGTGTGGTGGGGTTGATCGAGTTGCCGACGATTGGGCATTCGATCGCAAACCTAATCGAACAGTACCTGCGATTAGGCCGCATTCCTTTATTGGATCGGCTGCGTGGCGAAGAGACTGCCGAACGATTGTTTGCGACTTTGCCCAGCATCGGTCCCGAGTTGGCGCACCGGATCCATGACGAACTCGAGATCGAAACGCTTCTCGAATTGTGGGCCGCCGCCAAGGACGGACGTCTTGCAAAGGTACCGGGGATGGGTCGCAAACGGATCCGAGCGATTCGCGAAAGTTTGGCGGATCGACTTCGCCATCGCGGCCCAAGCGGAACCGCCGCGGACTTGACACGATCAGAACAGGCTGTTTACGAGCATGCCGATTCCGCAATGAAGGATTCCGATCACACCGTCCCGGTGGCGGAGTTGTTGGACGTGGACGAAGAGTACCGCCGGCTTGCTTCACAGGGCGAGTTGCCAAAAATCGCACCTCGGCACTTCAATCCTGGGTCTGTCGCTTGGCTTCCGATTCTTCATTGCCAACGAGGCGATCGGCACTACACCGCGATGTACTCGAACACCGCGCGTGCACATCAGCTCAATACAACCAAGGATTGGGTCATTCTTTATCGCGACGATCCCAAATCACATGATCGATGGACGGTGATCACCTCGCAATTTGGCAAACTTCGTGGCTGCCGCATCGTTCGAGGACGCGAAGAGGAATGCTGGCAACATTACCGACACCACCGCTCGGGGGACACCCACGCATAACCCTCCTTCGGCAACACCATCCCGTTTCGGCGGTGCGTTCCCAAAGTGACCGGTTGGGTCGTTCGAACAAGCCACTTTTTTCCGGCTCAATCCCATTTGTTTCCTTCTCCCCCTCACCCGCGTCGCTGGAGTATCGATGATGAAAGTTGTCAGTGTCCTGGTATTGGCCATGTTTATCGCAACATCCGCTTGGCAGATCAGTTGTGCCGATCCCCCGAACGAAGAACCACCTCATCGAATCACTCCATTGATGAAAATGAAGCTCGACAAGTCGAAAGCCATCCTCGAAGGCCTGACGCTCGAAGATTTTGATGCCATTACCAAGAATGCCAAAGCATTAAAATTGTTGAGCCTCGAAAGTGGCTGGAATGTGTTACAGACACCGGAGTATGTCACTCAAAGTCAGGAATTTCGACGTACCGCGGATATGATCGCCGAAGCGGCCAAGGAAAAGAATATTAGCCGAGCCACACTTGGGTACGTGTCGATGACCGTTCGCTGTGTGGAATGCCACTCGTACATGAGAAAGCATCGAATGGAGCTGAACTGAAAAGTCGGGTCATTCAGTGGATTCGCACCTGCGAACCTTGCTGCTTTGTTCACACCACTGAAGTTCGACAACGTCGGCTCCGCGGATGTTTTGTTGAGAATAACTTGTGCCGGGGACCTTATAATCAAAGACGAGAAACTCGCAATCATCATGTGGGCGTTTGCGAGTTCTTGACTTCAAGATACAAGGGTTGCCAATGAGCATTGACCTGACCACCCACTTTGGCGGCTTGAGGCTCAATTCCCCGATCGTGGTCGGCGCCTGCCCCTTGACCGCAGAAGAACAAAGCCACGCTGCGATTGCTGCAGCCGGTGCAGGAGCGATCGTTTTGCCCTCGCTGTTTCAAGAACAGGTGCTGCAGTGGAATCAGCGGAGGGGACAAGAGGTCCGCGAAGCAGGGCTGCATTCGTTTCAGTACGGACGATTGGCATCGCTGAAATGGTGTTGCCAAAGTGCCGACGCCTATTTGTCTTTAGTCCAACGTGCGAGCTCTCGATCCACAATTCCGATCATTGCCAGTTTGAATGGCGAATACGGAGGGCATTGGTTGGACTTTGCCGGCGAACTTCAATCGGCCGGCGCTGCCGCAATTGAACTGAACGTGCATCATCCGCCACCGAGTGAATACGCGGGGCCGCGTGAAGTCGAAGATGCACTGATCGAGTTGGTTACCCAGATTGATGCGGCGATCACGATTCCGCTGTTTCTGAAACTCGATCGCTACTACACCAGCCCCAGCCATCTGGCACATCGACTGCTGTCGGGTTCCCAAGGATTGGTCTTGTTCGGACGCGCCCCCGACGTAGATATCTGTCTTGACAGTTTCCAATTGAAAACGAACTGGGCATTAACGCACGCAGGATCGATCGTCGAGTCGCTTGGAAAGATCATGCGAATTCACAGCTATTGCCCGGCCATGCCGCTTGCCGCTTGTGGCGGGATCGGTACGCCAAGCGACGTGCTGCGAGTGTTGTTGGCCGGCGCCGATGTCGCCATGGTGACGTCGGCTGTGTACCGTGAAGGCCCTGGCGTCGTCCGGACGCTGGTCGATGGTTTGCGAATGTTCATGGACAAACATCATCTGACGTCCATTCCTGAACTTGAAACCAAACGTCCGATCGAATTCAGCGGTTTTGAACAGCGTCAACAGTACATCGAAACGCTGTCGAAACGACGCGAAATGCACGAGATGGCACACCAATCAAACGCGACTCAGGGTGACCGCTGGGGACACCCCACGTTGTAAGTTCGGCCTTGTTAGCCTCGCCGAGTAAATCGTGTGATCCCGTTTCAGAACGACTCGCGACTCCGGACAGCTCGCGACACAGGATTATCGGACAATCCGGCGTGCTGCGTTAATTGACCTGTCGCTGCCATGTCCCTGGCACGACTTTCATGGTCACCGTCTCGGCATCGAATCCCGGCGGAGGATTTTCTAAGTAACTGCTGTCGTAATTCAGATTCAGCGATGTCGCCTCGATCCGTATTTTTTCCTCGGCGATCACAATCCCGCAAATCGTCGACTCTCCAGAGAACCTCAAGTCTCGCGTGGAGTAGATCAATCCCGAAATCTGCGAAGGATACGAGTCGGTGTCCGAGAACGACGAATTGGACGTTCCGCCATTGATCGGATACGGTGTTTCGGGTGGATTCAAATTGGTACCCACCTGAGTTTCATTAAACCCGGCCGCCGACAACCCAATCCACAACGTGGCATCGGTCAAAAGAGCCGGATAATTTTGTTCCGCAGGTTCCCACACCAAGGGCCCATGAATGATCGAATCGGAGCCGGGATTCAGAAACACCAACGTGCCGACGATCCTGGATTTTCCTACCCTCACATCCTTGCCCGCGCAATTAATCAAATAGATTCCTTTTGCGTTGGTCGATCCTCCAAATGGATTGTGGTGGGGAGTCAACAAACCATCCAACACGTACGAATCAGCCGGATAGGTTGTATTGAGCAAACTGACGCTGTCCATGAAATAGTCGTCGGCAATATCCATCAATAGATGCAGCGTCGCTTTCGTCAACGTCCCCGACCACGTCGGTGTAAGACGGCCGCCAACGCGGCCCCACTGGTTGCTATCCAGTGTGGTTTCCGATGTCATGAAGGACAGCGATGCTGCATCGGAGGTTTCGAGGGTCAACACCGCTTGGACTTTCGCATTGGCGGTGGGATACACATTCAACAAGACGTCGTAGGTATCGCCGCTGCGAAGTTTGTCCGGCGAAATGGCTTGGACCGCCACTGCATGTTGGTCAGCACGACCGGTAACTCTCAGCGAATAGAGTCCGTCCTTCTTTTGCATAAGACTGCGTTGCAGCGTACAGTCGCCCTGTGCCACCCAGTTCTGGGTGCCAGACTCGAACGTCGTATTGAGCAAGATTTCCGGCTGAGGCCATGTTCGCAGCGATGAATAATCGATCGTCGTGCCGTTGGACAAATAATAGTCTAACGCATGCAGTGGATCAGGCATGGTCCGCCGTGTCGTACGTTGCTGAGTTGATTTCGTATAGCTTGATCCATCGATGTTGTCGTACGCTTCGACATTGGCGTTGATCACCGCGCCACCACCGGCGTCCACTTTTTCGTTGGAGCAAATCGATTGGTCGCTCGAAAGCGTGGTGCCATCCACATCCAGGTCGTCGCCGCTGATCATCGATACCTCTAAACAAGATCCTGTTTGCGGGCCGACTTCCAAACGGACCGAGATTTGGAACCGTGCGTCTCCTTGCTGCCCCGTCCCGGTTAGGACAACCGGGTGGTTGTCGCCGACGGTCACATCGCCATCGACCGGATCGGTCGCGGAGAGCGAAAATGTACCGCGATCCATTGATTGTCGGGTGATCCAATCACCGTTACCCAATTGGGTGCGCCAAAACGGATCGCGGCGAACCCGAAGCATGCCGATATCCACCGCAGCGCGGGCGTACACGCGTGCGGCAATAAAGTCGTCACTCTCCTCGGCACTTCGACCTTGTAAACGCATCAATTGCAGTGACGCCAATCCGATCGAGGCCACGATCAGCGACGAAAACAAAACGATCGCATAGATCGCTCCATCGCGTTGGCGGGCACCGAGTCGATTGGGATTCACGTGACTGAATTCCGGTAACAAGGATTGCGAGTGTTTAGACACAAACGTTTGCGGGGGACTCATCATGGCGCAATCACCACGGTCAACGCAGCCGACGCGGCCCCCCCGCGACCGTCATACACCGTTAGCGTGCAGGTGTAATTTCCAGGCGTGTTGTAAAAATGACTCGTGCTGATTCCACTGCCCGTGTCGCCATCGCCAAAGTCCCATACGTAAGACAAATAATCGCCGTCTTGGTCACTCGATTGATCCGCATCGAACTCGACGGTTTGCCCCACATCGCGACTCAGATCCGGGGACGTTGCGACCGCGACCGGAGCATGATTGCCAGTTGCATCCGAAGGCGTTGGAATGGTTTGGACCCAACCGATGCTGCGGTAACCGACCAACGTGCTAACGACTTCATCGTTTTGAGAGACGGTCACAATGATTTTCTTTAACCCTGTGTTGGTGGCGGTCGTTTCGCTCAACGTTTCGGCGTCCGCCCAAGCAACGCGAACATGTCGCGACCATTGATCGAATCCGCTGATCGACTCGCCGCTACGATCTTGTGGCGGCGATGCAATCCAATCATGAAAATCGTCGACATCGTCAAACCGCGAACGATTTCCGGTCGACTCTCCTGATTCCGTTCCAAACGTGGCCTCGTTGTCCGTTTCCGGTTCGCGGTACGCTTGCAACAGGATTTCATTCATCATTGCGCCAGCCAATTGTTGGCCCAGCAAATGATCAAGCGTCGCGGTCTCGCGACGCTTCGATGCACCGATCGTCTGTAATGCTCCGACCATCAAGATGCCGACCAGCATGACTGAGACCACGGCATCCAACAGCGCAAAACCGCTACGTCGCACGTGGTCATGGTTTACGGGTGATGATGGTGTCATGGCGATGGCTCCATTACCCGAACGCGAACATAGGAGAACTCCGATTCGCTTGCATCCGACCCTAGACATACCGATCGAGTCGTATCGGTGGATTCAAACGCAGACAATGCATACGTGCCGTAATGGACCTCGTTCACTCGCAAACTGACGCTGGACGTTTCCGGATCCAGGATCAGATGTAAAAACACAGGCTGGTTCGGCAACCCCGGCACTTTCAGCAAGGTGCGTGTATTGGTATTGGACGATTTGGTCGCCAACGTCAACGTTTGGCTGCCATCGGATTGTTTTGCCAAAGAAGCAAACACCGGAGCACACATCGTCCCAGATCGAAACGCGTTAAGCTTGATTGTCGCTCCGGTTCCTCCCACCGTCGTGTTCTGGAATTTGACATCCACAACGGTGGGCGTATCAAAGTCACAATCCGGCGTGGTGTTTAGCTGAGTTCCGTTGGTCCGCCAAACTCCATCGACCAGCGAGTCGACATCGAATGGGTCCGGGTCGTCGACGATCCAGTCACCGGTGGCGTCGCCGTTGACATCCAACGTCGTTGGATCTTGGGTGAACTCGGTTTCCCATCGCATCGAAAGCAATTCGGGATGATTCAGGCAAGCAATCGTCCAGTTCAAGTTGGGCGTATTGGGCTTCATTCGCATCGTGACGCCCATCGACGTCAAATACTTGCTGTTGATCGAAAGCGTTCCGTTGGAGCGTGTCAATTTTCCGTACAACCGCGACACCAACGCTTTGCCGCTGTGGTAAGACCACGACGTGCCTCCGTTGGCTGACTTTAGCATTCCCGCCGCTGCAGTGGTGCTTTGCAAATCAACACCGGAACTTGAATGGCTGCGGTCCAGCACTAGGCACACCGCACCGCCCGAAGCCAGCGGATCCAATTCGTCGAATGTTGCTTGGTACCACTCGTGACTGTTTAACAACACATACACGGTGTCTTGTTCGTCGGAGCTGCCATGCGGAGTCAGATTGATCGTCGCAGGAAGCATCCGAGCACGAATCGAGCGAGGAAAAAAAGTGAAGGAAGACTTTCTCGCCACCAGCAACACACGGGTGGGACGCCATGCATAAGCGCCCGCAGGTAACGTCATGGCAAAATGTTGGCTCACCCAGGCATCGGAGCTTATTTCATGGTTATCAAGTCCCGTGGTACCCGAGTAATCGAGCAATAGCGATTCATTCGCGTCTTCGATGCCCACGCTCGGATAGGTCTCTGCCACACTTTCAAAGCTTGGCGTGAGGTTGAATTGATCGACATCTTCGGCAATCGTTATCGGTGTCGACTCGTTGTACTGCCGTGTCAACGGTCCTCCGGGCGTTCCGGTCCATGCGTAGCGAATTCGTTCGTCCCAACCATCACCATCACGGTCGGGTACCGTAAATCCGATCGTGGTCGCCGAGCGTTCGGTGATATGGACCGCCGTTTCGAGGTCTGTCGCCAATTGATCCGCAATGCGAGTTCCTCGCAGCGCCGACGCGGTGCTTCCATCGGAATCAGGGATGCTGCGAACTGAAATTGCAAGACAGGCATGCAGCCCCGCAACGATGATGCTTGACACCAACAGCGCAACGACCAATTCCATCAGCAACATGCCGTGTCGCTGGTCACACCCGCGAACTGCCATCTTAAGACGTGTCGAAGATACGGTCATTGAATCACCGCCGTTCCTGTGACCGCATCAACCGAGATAATTGCTTGCAAATCGCCTGATCCAACGACGATGTTTCCACCTTGGTTGGGGATCCCAAATCCGTCGAAGGTCAGCGTCTGAGTCCCCGTTCGTCCCCAAACCGAAACCAGCGACGATTTATAAGGCGACTCATTTAGCTTGATAACGTAATCCCCCGAAGGACGTTCAAGCGGCGTCACCCCCGCGATCGAATATCGCTCGTGGTCGACGTCAAAGGTGATCGTCTTTGCGGTACTCGAGCGAAACGCGGTCAATTGGGTTCGTTTGAGATCGGCAAGCACCCGGTTCGCCGTGTTAGCGACGCGGTAACGTTGCAACGAATCGGCCCAACGCGGTGCTGCGGCCGCCGTCATGATGCCTAGGATGACCAGCACGATCGTGATTTCGATCAACGAAATTCCTGATCGAAGCGGACCAAGTTCCGGTTTGTCTTGCGTCGATGCGGTCTTCTCTTTTGCAGCCTTCATCAAGTTGCCTAGCCAAACCGAAAACCCGAGCCTATTGCTACCAATTCACCAAGCAACTCTAACCCGCAATTAAGGACGCAACCTGAACAAGCTGTGCGTTAAACTAGGAAAGGCGGTCCGATTTTTCCGAGTTTTCTGATTATGCGGGCCGATGAGCGCCGATAGAAGCTGTAACGATTTTTCCGTTTACAGACTTTGGACGCTCCATTCCCCCATGAATCCGCCGTCGTTACCAATTCGAAACTACGGCATCTTCGATCTTCGTGGACCGGGACGTTGTGCAGCCATCATGCTAATCGCGTGGATGTGTCACAGTCCCCCCGCTGCGTTTTCAGATACGATTGCCCAACAGATTCGTAATCACCAGACGCGGCAATCCACTGGATCAGCGGAAAAGGTTGATCGTTCATCCCCACCGCTAACAAAACCTGATCCCGAGTGGCACAAAAAACCGACCGCAGTCGCCCAGACCGCTTGGCAGTCGGCGGATCCGTCCCCACGTGACCAAGTCGGATTGGTTGCACCGGCAACCAATCAGCAGCGTTTGTATTCGGACGCGATCCATCATGGGATCTCGATCACGGCCATGGATACCACCGTCGACTCGGTGCTGAATGTGATCGCCGAGCAACAGGGACTCAACGTCATCACCAGCGGCGATGTCAGCCAGCGGATCACCGTGAAACTGACCAATGTATCGCTGGCGGACGCGTTAAATTCCATTCTTCCCGCCAATGGACTGACGTGGACCCAGCGAAACAACATTATCGTTGTCTCCAATATTTCCAGCGAGAATAAAGGCCCGGCGAACCTTCAAGGCCGTGAAATGCGTGTGTTCACGCTGGACTATATCTCGGCCGAGGATGCAGAGAAAATTATCACGGGAATGCTCTCGCCGGTCGGTCAAGTATTCATCAATCAATCGATGGCCACCGACCACCGACGGACTCAAGAGCAGTTGGTGGTCGAAGATTTGCCAATGTATTTGTCGCGAGTCGAAGAATACATTGCCCAGGTCGACCATGCGCCGCGTCAAGTATTGGTCGAAGCCCATGTCTTGCAAATTAATCTTAGCGATGAAAACAAGCATGGGATCGACATGAACAATATGCTCCGCATTGCGGGGTCGCCGATCAAATTGGAATCGAAAAACTTTGCCGAACTGGGAACTCAAGCCAGCGGTGTATTGAGTGTCGAAGGCCGCGATCTAAACGGGGTGATCGAAGCGATCAAAAGTACGACCGATTCGAAAACCCTCGCGTCGCCAAAGATCGCCGTTTTGAACGGACAACAAGCTCGCATCCAAGTGGGCGGGCAAATTGGTTACCTACTAACCACCACGACTCAGACCAGCACGCTGCAGAGTGTCAATTTTCTCGATGTTGGCGTCATACTCGAAGTCACTCCCACGATCACCGACGATGGTCAAATCGTGATGCAGGTCAGCCCAGAGGTCTCCACCGGGCGAATCAACACCAACACCAATCTTCCCGAAAGTGAAACAACTCAGCTGCAGACGCGTATCATGTTGGCTGACGGTGAAGCGATGCTGATCGGCGGTCTGATCAAAGAAACCAACAGCGATGGTAGAAATCGGGTTCCATGGCTGGGTGATCTTTGGTTGGTTGGAAAATTGTTCCAACGGCACGAGGTGTCACGTCAGCGAAGTGAAATCATTATCGCGTTGTTGCCACGCATCCTGCCCGATGTCCCAGGATGCCGCAGCATCAATCCCGTCGAGGTGGAACAAGCGAGCACGCCGCTGTTCTACAACGGATTGCAACCGACCGATCGACGTTACTGGGAACCCGAGCTGCCCGACCCAAGTGCGACGCGACGCAAATCAAAGCCGTTCTTGTCCCGTTCACACGATGTCCCGTCCTCACGAATCGACGTTCGTGAGTATGTCGATCAATCCGCCAAAGCAGTGATCATCGACGCCCCAGCGGTCACGGACGATTACTCATCGGGGTACCACGATCCGGAATCAAATTACTTCCAACCTTCGCACTTGGATGCCCAATAACTGCGATCCAAGTGGCTTTCTTGCACGGAGATCTTCTGACGATGCCTAACGATCCCGACATTCCCGAAGAACTAATGCACTTGCTCGAGAAACGTGATACCCCAGATCGCCGGAAAGAAAACCGACGCAAACAGGACACGAAGCTGCCTAAATCGATGGAGCGTCGTGGGATGAATCGCCGAGTCAAACTGCGGCGAAAAAAAGAGAGCTAAGTTCCCACCCGCGTTTGCGGCTATTTGCTGAGCGACAAATTCACCATGAAATCGATTTCATCCCACGCGGCTTCCTGGCTGTGACATGAATTCATCAGCTCGGCCGGATGTTGGCGGTTGGCTTGGCAAATGCTATAGATTTCATCCGAACATCGCATGAACGCCGCGATCAGTCGATCGTCCCACTGTTCTCCCGCTCCCGCTTGCAAAATCGCTTCGGCTTTCGCACGCGGCATTCCATCTCGATAGGGCCGCGTGCTCGTCATTGCATCGTAGGCATCGACGATCGCAAGGATACGTCCCATCAACGGGATCTCGTCACCAGCCAATCCATAGGGATAACCACTACCATCGAAACACTCGTGATGGTGCAACACGCCAGGAAGCACAAAGTCGAGCTGTTTGAGGTGTTTCAAGATCGAATGGCCGATCTCGGGATGGCGTTTGACGATCGCAAACTCTTCCTCACTGAGACGACTCGGTTTACCGAGCACTGAGTCGGGAACCCCGATCTTACCAATGTCATGCAACAGCCCTGCCATATAGACATTGTGTTGTTCGTCGGCATCGAGTCCTAATTCGGCAGCGAGCGTTCGTGCCATCGCTGCCACGCGATCGCTATGACCGCGTGTGTAGCTGTCTTTTGCATCGATCGAGTTGATCATCGCGCGAATCACCCCGACAACGAGGTCTTCGATCTGTCGAAACGATTCCAAATTGCTGGCGTGAGCCGCCAAGTTAAGCGCGGCCGACTGTAACAATCCCGCTTCGAACGTGCCGAATTCGCAAAGCTGGGGTGATAAATCCGAGCACTGGACGGCATCGGGCTGAGCCAATTTGTTGACCATCACCAACCAACCGAAGCGCTGCGTGTTGTTGGCGATCGGGACCAATGCGCAACTGCGAATCCCCTCCAGGTCCTGCCACCCCTTATGCAGGCTATTGGAATTGCGAACGACTGGTTGATCAATCGATTGACCAGCATACTGGGCCACCAATTCGTTCATCGTGTGATCGCTGACCGTGGTCTCGCCAGCTCGAAATGCCAGCGTATCCGAATCGGTTTGCGCATCCGAAACAAACAGAAAAATTGCTTCGACGGACAAAACGTCGCAAAGTGGGGGGAGGATGACGTTGGCAATATTGATCAAATCATTCTGGGGATGCCAAAGCTCAGGCATCTCCGCAAGCGATCGAAGCCAACTGAGTTCTTCGAAGTCCCGAGTGACCTGCGAGGCGTATTCTTCGAGCTGCCGATCTCGCGACGCAAGTTGCTGCTGTTGCTTGACATTCTCGAGTGCCATCTTTGCCAATGGGATACTCAAATTGATGTCACTGGCAGCGATCTTGCCACACAATGCGAAGGGTTTGATTGGGTTTCCCATGGGGATCACCAAAACGGCTTTTTCCGCGGAAATCACGTGCACCGTAGGCTCTTTGCCTGCCAATAACGCATCGAGTTGGAGCTCGTCGGGCAGCCCACCATCCGCGTCGACCAGAGGCAACGACGATGGTGGCGAAACCGATAGCCGCACAGCGCCTTCAGGGGTGACCAACGAGAACGTGGTACGAAAGTGTTTGTGCAGGATCTCAGCGACCTTGCGAGGTTGCTGAAGATGTCTCGTTTCGAGCGGGCGTTGAGCACGGTGTTCGGACATCGGAAGAACTCATCTCGACTGGATTCAGGTGAACAAACGAGACGAGCGAGGTCTCGCAACTGTGCAAGGTTAGCCCGCAAAATTGCGAATCCCCCCGGAAATTACGTGAGAATAATTTTCTTGACTTTCCGTGCATTCCTTAATTGCGTTCTATGTTTTTACGTAAGCCGGGATTGTTTTAGTCACTCGGCATGAATCGTACTTCCGTAGGGGTAAATGCAAAGTGTTCAAGACAAGACGTTGGGGTCGCAAGGGATTTACGCTCGTTGAATTGGTCGTGGTGGTTCTGATCTTGGGCATTCTCGCAGCCGTTGCCGCACCTCGCATGTTTGATACAGCAGGCAATGCACGCGACAACGCCACACGGCAATCGCTTGTGGTGATTCGAGATGCCATTGATCTGTATAAAGCACAAACCGGTGGCTATCCGGAACGAGCTACATTGACCAGTGATTTGAAACCTTATTTACAAGGCGCCTTTCCCGCGACGCAGGTTGGATCCAATCCCGGTGCAGGCATCGTTGCTGGAACGTCACCGATTTCCACGGCTACCGAAGCGGGTGGATGGATCTATGACGAAGCCACAGGCGAATTTTGTGTGAACGACGACGAGTATATTACCAAATGGTAATTTCGTCCGTAAACGGCCGGCCTCGGCCTGCGATCACCCCACACAACGCAAAGACACATGTCCTCCCATGACGATTGCGTTCACCGGCCCTCCGCGCGGTGAACGCATTCATTCCTATTAGGCCAATCCAATGAGTGATGACAAAAGACGGATCTTGATCACCGAGGACAATCGTGTTCTCGGCGATGTGCTGCGATTCAATCTTGAGCGTTCAGGATTTGAGGTCACCATTGCGCATGATGGCGCCGAGGCGATGGATTTGATCGACGATCAAGCATTCGACTTGCTTATCACTGATTACCAAATGCCCAACGTTGACGGAGCGGAGCTCTGTCACTACATCCGACAAAACCGATCGCTCGACGGCATGTTCATCATCATGTGCTCGGCCAAAGGGATGGAATTGGACCGAGAACAGTTACGCAAGCAGTGGGATATCGCCAAACTTGTTCTCAAACCGTTTAGCGTCCGCGAGATCGTCGCCGCCGTAAACGACTTGCTCGCTGCCAGCGAAGACACTCGCGCCGTGTATTCGTGAACCCCAAACCGCATTCATGAATAATATCACCAACGCAATCCCGTCACTTAGCAGCCGAATCGTTGACCGATATTTGATGTGCGGTCTCGCTTCGATCTTGGGCGTCGTCAGCGTCGCATTGACACTTGCTTGGCGAGGTGCCCTGATTGAATCCATCTCGATCACCGTCGCCGTCCCGTTGTTTCTGCTTTTGGTGGGCAGTTTCATCATGCGCCGATCGGTTCAAATCAACGAATCGATCGAAAACCAATTGCAACACATCACCACCGGCGTCTGCAATTCTCCGGCCGACTTGGTCCCGCTGATTGCCACCACCCCGGTTGCCGCGGGATGGAACAAGCTGTTGCGACAAATCAATGAACAGGGAACGCTCGGATCCCTCGAAGAACGGCTTCGCGAAACGCTCGACGCTTCAGCCGGGAAACGATGGGAAGGGATTTTCAATGCGCTCTCCGAAGGGGTGGCATTGACCTCGCCCAATGGCAACGTGGTGCTTGTCAACAACGCATTGGTGGCGATGGTCGGCGCCACGTCCGGCGATGATGTCGTCGGCCGTGATCTTGGCCAGTGGTTTGCCACCGCGGTCAGTCCCGCCAGCGCAGCGGAACTCGAGCAACTGCAGCTGAAATCGAACAGTTTCACACTTGAACTGTTGCTCGGCACGGAACTTTCCGCTGGCGTATGGCGATTGAGCCGCACTCCGCTGATCGGCGAGGCATTTGAACAAGGCAGTTCGTTGTGGAGTCTTCGCGATGTGACGCAGCAGAAACTTGCCGAAGAAATGCGGAATCAATTTGTCTTTACCGCGACCCACGAACTGCGAACGCCGTTGGCGAACATCAAGGCCTACGCGGAAACATTGATCGACAATGACGACATCGATGTTGAACACCAAAAGGGCTTTTACAATATTTTGATGTCCGAAGCGACGCGGTTGGCCCGCTTTGTCGACGACCTGCTTGACGTCAGCCAAATGGAATCTGGCGCGATCTCGGTGGTGCGACATGAAACCGACATGCAGCGTTTGATCGAAGAAGCGGTCGAAAAAGTTACCCCATCGCTGCAAGAGAAAACGCTTGCGTTTGAGAGTAAGTTGCCTGCGAAATTGCCAAAGCTGCGAATCGACAAAGACAAAATCGCTGCCGTGCTCGTCAATTTGCTCAGTAACGCAGCCAAATATACGCCCGCCGGCGGCAGTGTTCGTTTGTTGGTCGAAACCGATGCGGACGTGATTCGATTGCAAGTCGAAGACACCGGGATCGGGATCGCGGCGGACGAGTTGCCACGACTTTGCGAAAAATTCTTCCGCAGCCACGACACGCGTGTTCAAGAGATCAGCGGTAGCGGACTAGGACTCGCGTTTGCGCAAGAAGTCGCGCGGCTGCACGGGGGTGACATCACCGTTTCGAGCGAACTGAATGTAGGATCCCGTTTCACGCTGACCTTACCCCTTAACTGAATGGAGTGAATCGAATGTTCGAATGCTCCAAGCAAGGCAGCGTATTTGTGCTGGCGGGAAACGATCCCCTAAGCCGAGATCATACCGTCGAATTAGCGGGTCATTGCGAGAAATGTTTTGGGCACGGCCAACCCAAAATCGTATTTGACCTGCGCAACATCCCGCTGTTTGATAGTGCCGGTCTGGAATTTTTGTTGGATTTGCGAGACCGTTGTTTGCAACACGGCGGCGCGATCCACCTCGCCTCGCTCAGTCCGCTGTGTAGTGAAATTCTGCAGGCGACGGAACTCGACCGTGATTTTGCGATTTTCGATGACGTGGTTTCTGCCGTCGGGAGTTTCTCGCGATGAGCATCGTTCTTGAATCCGCAACTCGAAATCACACCGCCGTTGCCGAAACGCCAATGCCGCTCGGTGAGCGTTTGGTTCGCGCCGGAGTCCTGACCCGCGATGAACTCGAAGCCGCACTCACCGAACATACCGCCAAAGGTGCGCGGTTGGGTGAGACGTTGCTGGAATTGGGTTTGATCGATGAAGGCACGTTACTGCGATTTTTGAGCCAACAACGTGACGTGCCGTACGCGCTGCTTCGTGACGGCATGGTCGATCCGGCGGTCGTGCAATTGTTACCCAAGGCCAAAGCCGAAGCGTTACAGTCGCTCGCGTTGTTCAAGGTGCGTGGCAAGCTTAGCGTTGCCATGGTTGACCCGCACAACCTTCAGCACGTCGATGAAATCGAACGCATCACGGGGCTTCAAGTCAACCCGGTTTTGACGCTGCGTTCGGTGATCGAGCGGATGCTACCGCGTTGCTACGAGAACGACTTTGCGGTCGACGCGGTAACTGCGGACATGGATCCAGACGCCGTCAATTTAGAGGCGGACCATTTCAATATCGACATTGCTGATTTGCAGTCGTTGGCCAACGGCAGCCCAATCATCAATTTGGTCAACTACATGATCGTCAGCGCGGTTCGTCAAAAAGCGAGCGACATTCACGTCGAACCGGGCCAGCGATGCACCTCGGTTCGCTTCCGTGTCGATGGATTGCTGCGTGAAACGCTACGACCTCGCCGCGATTTTCATCCGGCCATCATTTCGCGACTCAAGGTGATGGCGAAGCTCGACATCGCCGAACACCGTATTCCTCAGGACGGACGCATCCATTTGACCGTCGAAGGTCGTGAAATCGATTTGCGGGTATCCACGCTGCCGACCAATCATGGTGAAAAGGTCGTGATTCGCGTGCTCGATCGCCAAAACGTCACATTCAACCTCGATCAATTAGGCGTTCCGCCAAAATTGCTAAGTGACGTCAAAGGGATGTTGCATCGCCCTCATGGTTTGGTGCTGGTCACCGGGCCAACCGGCAGCGGCAAAACAACGACGCTTTATTCCGCTCTAGAACTAATCAAGTCGGTCGAACGAAACATCGTCACGGTCGAAGATCCGGTCGAATATGACTTGGACCAAATCGTGCAGGTTCCCGTCGGCGGCAACAAACCGATGTCCTTTCCTGGAGCGATGCGAGCCATTCTGCGGCAAGACCCCGACGTGATCATGGTCGGTGAGATTCGTGACGCGGAAACGGCAGCCGTTGCCATCCAAGCTGCACTGACTGGCCACTTGGTGCTTAGCACGCTGCACACCAACGATAGTTTCAGTGCCGTCACCCGGCTTCGCGACATGGGCGTCGAACCGTTCAAAATCGGGGCGGCGCTATTAGGTGTGATCGCTCAGCGTTTGGTGCGGATGGTTTGTCCCACCTGCAAAGAAACCTATTTCCCCAGCCCTGAAATGCTCGATTCGTTTCAATACCAAGGGGACCGGCGTCGTACGTTTGTACGTGGGGAAGGGTGTCGCAATTGTTACGACACCGGATCACGCGGACGAACCGGGTTGTACGAAGTCCTATGTGTTGACCGCGAAATGCGTGAAATCATCTCGGCCGGTGCTGACATCGAAGCGATCCGAAGTCAACACATGAAACAATCCGGAACGTTCTTGGTCGATGAAGGCATGCGTTTAGCCGAAGAAGGCAAAGTCAGTCTCGAAGAAGTGGCGCGAGTGGCTTTCGTTGATTAACGCGAGAGGGAACCTATCATGAAATTCAATTACCGAGCCAAACAACGTAGCGGCGATATTACCGTTGGTGATATCGAAGCAAACTCGTTGGCCGAAGCGCGTTCCCAGCTTCGGCAACAGGGACTGTTTCTGCTTCAGATCAGCGCCGAAGAGACCAAAGCGGTACGTCCGGCGTCCTTTTCGTTTGGCAATCGCATCAAGAAGAACGACATTGTGATGATGTTGTCGCAAATCACGATCATGAGCCAATCGGGCGTGGATCTGTCGGAAGCTCTGAAATCGGTTGCTGCCCAGTGCACCAACCCTGCACTGCAAACGGTGATGACCCGCGTCAGCGATGACATCGAAGGCGGATCCACGTTTGCCAGCGCCCTACGAAAACATCCTCACGTCTTTGATGACACGTTTATCGCCGGGATCGCCGCAGGTGAACAGAGCGGTTCGATCACCGAGGTGCTCGAGCGGTTGACCTATCTGCTGCGTAGTGATTTGCGGATGCGACAAACCGTGGTGTCAACCTTGATGTACCCGCTGGTACTCTGTGCCGTGACGCTGGTGGTGTTGTTCGTGCTGTTCTTCTTCATTCTTCCTCAATTCGCAAAGGTGTTTGCGGATCTCGAAAAAGCACCGCCTCCGTTCACTCAAATGATGTTGAGCATGGGCGAATTCGTTCGCGATCATTTCCTGTTGCTCGGCGGTGTTTGTGTCGGATTAGCGTTTTTCGCTTATTCGCTTCGAAACGCAAACTTCATTCGCGATGCCTGGGATTACGCATCGCTGAACTTCGCATTTGCCAAAAAGGCCACGCGTTCGCTATCGACCGGACGGACGTTCCGTTTGTTGGGAACGATGCTTAGCAGTGGCGTCCCGCTGATCGAAAGCATTCGGTTGTGCCGATCCGCTTCAAGCAACACGCTGTTTCGATCCATGTACGAACGGCTCGAATCCGAAGTGCTCCGTGGTGAAGGCCTAGGGCCAACGCTACTGTCGTCGCCCTTCCTGCCGTCGGGTGCGGCACAAATGGTTGCCACAGCGGAAAAAACAGGCAAACTTGGCGATGTTTTGAAGATGGTCGGTGAGTATTTCGAGGACCAAGGCGAACGTCATCTGCGTGACTTGGTCAAATTGCTCGAACCGGTCGTGATCGTCTTTCTAGGGATGGTGGTCGCCGGCGTGGCATTCTCGGTCATCCTGCCTCTGCTGGACGTCTCGTCCATGCCTCAATAAAGGAGCCGACATCATGTCCGTACTGACAACATTACCACAGCATGCAACACATCGGTTTGCCGCGATGCGAGGGTTTGGCTCGACACCGCGAGGTTGGATCGGAATCGATATCGGCAGCCGTTCGATCAAGTTGACTCAGGTCCAACGATCCGGCGACCGCTACCAAATTTGCCAACGTTGGTGCGTCAATCGCGAACAACATCCAAGTCAAGATTCGCCCACGACCGCGATCAACCTTGCGGACAAGCATCTTCGGCTCGCCGAACTACGTGAACTGTTTACCCGCTCGGAATGTGCCGCTGCGGTCTCGATGGCTTATCACTCGCTACGGTCGCTCGAGTTACCTGCGGCGTCGCCCGATGAAACACGTGACATGGTTTCCGAAGAACTTGCCGCAGACGACGAAATCGGTGACACCGACTATGTCTTCGATTTTTGGAGTACCAACAAAGCGGCGGATCAAGCAGCAACCGTCACCGCCCTGCGAATGCCGGCGACGCTCGCGACGGGCGTGGCCGAAGGGCTGACGTCCGCGGGTTACGAATGCCAGGTGCTCGATGGATTACCCTGTGCGCTGGCCCGCGCGGTGACGATGATGAACGGCCCCACTGCGACGCCCATTGTCGCACTGGACCTCGGTGATAGCGAATTCACCTTTGTGTTGGTGGTCAATGGGATGCCCATCTACACGCGTCCGCTGCGTGGCGGAGGGCTCCGCAGGTTGATCAAACCGGTACAGCAGGCATTCAAGCTGACACACGACGAAGCAATGCAACTGCTGGTTCGATACGCGATCGCACCTCCGGATCAATCGCTGCGTCGTGCGGTTTCGGGCCCAGCCCAAATGCTTGAACAACCGATGGCGCGATTGATCAATGAATTGAAACGGACGCTCGACTATGCAGTGCAACAGTTTGGCACCAGCATTCCAACGGAATTGGTTTTGTTCGGTGGTGGTGCATCGATTCGTCATCTTCCTGATTGCCTAAGTGAACAGCTTGGGGTTCCGGCGTTGACATGGCGACTGCCCACCAGCAAGCCGCACGAAGCTGCGGATGACTCGCAATTTGGGGTCGCCGCGGCGCTCTCGGCGCTGCGTTGGGAGCAACGATCATGTTCATAAACCTGTTGCCCGAAAAACTTGTCATCAAGATGCTGGTGCGACGACGACTGCGTCAATGGGCGTTGGTGTGGGCGGCGTTATTGATTGCCGGAATCGTGGTCATGGCCGGTAACTATCGCGAGGTCCAACAGAGCCAACTGCAGCTCGACGCGTTAACAAGCGAAATTCAGCCGCTGCAGCAGCTGCAGGCCCAAACTGCCAGCTTGGATTCGCGGCTGAACGTTTTGCAGCGTGAAGTCGAGGTGCTTGAATCAATTTGCGTCCCTGACCGCTCGCTCGCATTGCTGGCGGTGTTGGGCAATGCCGCAAAATCGAGTCGCGGCAAAGTCCAAATTGAACGGATGCATTTGTCGTCGAGCGCCAACCGAGAGGCCGCTAAGAAATCCACTGCGACAACACCGCCTGGTTACCTTTGCACCGTCTCGCTACAAGGCGTTACCGATGGCGACCAAAGCTTGGCTAGTTTCGTCGAATCGTTGCGAAATTCACAAGTGTTTCACCAAGTCGAACTGAAGTCGTCGCTGATGTACCAAATCGACGAAACTCATGGTCGTCAATTTCAAATAGAGTGCAAGTTTGCGGAGTCACCGGGAACATGAGTGAAATCTTCACAACGAAACGATCCTACAACCTGATGCTTCACGGCGGGGGCATCGCGGGCGTGGTCGTGATCCTGATCTTGATGTTGTTTGCCCGTCACGAACTGCAAGCAACACGCATCCAAAACGACGCTGCTCAATCCGAGTCGTTGGCGTTGATGGACAAACGCAATGACATTCATGAAACGCATCGAGACACCGAACAACGGGTTCAATCCACCGAGAATCGCGTTTCCCAGTTCAAAACAAAAATCCCAACAAAGGCGGGCGAAATCGACTTTCTCAGCGAGTTGTCCGAACTTGCCAAAGCGAGTCAGTTTCAAATCCGTGATTTTCGTCCTGGGGCAGTGGTCAACAAACCGCTACACAGCGAGATGGACATTCGCTTTGTCGGCGAGGGGCAATATGCCGGGCTGTGTCGATTCTTGGATGGACTTCAGCAGCTGCCGCGAAGCTATCGCATCGCCCGGTTGAGTGTGACGGCGCCTAAGAGCAGCGAACAAACGTTCTCGGCTGAGTGTCAATTGCGATTGCTGTTCGATTTAGACCCCGAATTAACGACGTCAGGAAAACGCAAATGAGTCAATCCGAGTTTCTATCGACTTCCAGCCTCACACCGAAAAAGCTCGCGTTGATTGTGGTGTTGGTCGGCGTGCTGGGCTTTGTGCTGTTTTCGCCTGCGCAGGAAAGCACTGAATTTGAGATACCGTCAACGCGACGAGACTATCGCGCGATCACCAATACATCGTTTCAAAAGTCTCAAGACAACGTCACAGCGCCGATTCGCTGGCCCGACGTCCGTCTGCAGCAGGTCTTGCAGACAAATCCGTTTGAAACCATTTTTGTCAAAAAGCAAGAATCGGTATCTACAGAACCTGAAGTCAAAGCGGTTGAGATTCCTACCGAACCGGTCGTCGAACCGATCGCCGCAGTGGAACCCAAGACCAAGATTGAGCATCGACCGCATGACGCCGTCGAGATCATTTACCAAAACACCTCGGGACGCATCGCCGTGATTGAATCCCAACTGGTACGCGTCGGAGACGTGTTGCCCCAGGGACGTGTCGTCGAAATCACGCCCAGCCATGTGATCATCGCCGTGGAGGTCCCCGTCGAGTCCGCTGCGAGTGAACCGGCATCGAACGAACCGGCATCTAAAGAGCCGGTCACAGGCGAACCGGTCACAGGCGAGCCAAGCACTGAATTGCCTGCGGTTTCAGGCATTCCAGGCAGTCTGAACGACTAATCGGCCCCGATCAATACAGCAGTTCGATCCAGCGGCCTTCGGCTTCGAGATCCTCTTTCCAGCGGAACCAGGTTTGGTTCGAGCCCGCGATCTCGGCCATCACTTCGTCCAGTTGGTCGCGGATGACCTCGAGCCCTGCCACGTAGACATAGGTTGTCGGTTCAGAGAGTAGTCGACACAGTTCTTCGCCACGATCTTCAATCGCCGCTCCCCAATCGGCCGTCTCGGACCAACCGGGGCGGTTGCTCAGTGCGTTGAACGCTTCGAACGTGTCGCGGTCGTAGTACAGCGCAAAATCATCCTTCTCTTGATTGCGATACAACAAATCGATCCCGGTTTGGCCACCGTGAAATAGCCAAACACGGCCTTTGAAATCACACGCCTCGGAATAAAGGTATTTGACGAAAGCGCGGAAGGGGGCGATCCCGGTTCCGGCGCAGATCAGAATCAAGGTAGCATCCGGATCCGAAGGCGCTTCAAACGTTTGACCGTACGGCCCGGTAATCGTCAGGGTTTCGCCGCGGGTCAGGTCGCACAGGTAGTTCGACGCCACACCGGGATACTGTTCGCCTGTGAATTCGTCGATCGTGTTGCAGCGACGCACACAGATGCGGATCTGCAGATAACCTTCGGGCGTGCTGTGCGGGACATCCGCGATACTGTACAGCCGGAAATGATACTCTTGGCCCATTTCCGCTTGCCCCGGCGCCAACACACCAATGTTCTGGCCCACGGCGACGTCGAATTCTTGACTTTCCACCTCGATCAAGATGTCGCGAACCTCCTCGTGGGAATCCACAGCAGTGATTCGTTTGCTGGCCCGCACCGTCGCTCGGTAGCGAGTCTTTGTATCGTAGTCTTGTAGTCGCATCCCAATTCTCCCTCGAAATCTAACCATCATGCGTAGGGTCATGTGTCGGTAAGTTTTCACAGTGCATTTTGCATCCGCATCCATGGCAACCGATTCGGCCAGCCAACACATCGACATCGGACGCTGCCCCCGTCACGATTCGCCAACGGTTTTGAACCCACAACCAACCGCCAAGGATGATCGAGACTCCGATGATGGCTTTGATTAGTGCAATCATCATCTCACCCCATTAACCCCGCGAACCCCATAAAACAAATCGAAAGCAATCCCGCAATGATCAAGGTCAATGCCGCCCCTTTGACAAGATCTGGTGGACGGGCAAGTTCAAGTTTCTCGCGAATTCCAGCCATCAGTACCAGAGCCAATGTGAAGCCCACTCCGGCACCGATCGCAAACACGATCGACTGAAGCCAGTCGTAGCCTCGGTTGGTTTGAAATAGGGCAACCGCCAGGATCGCACAGTTCGTCGTGATCAGTGGCAAAAAAATCCCCAATGATCGAAATAGACTTGGGCTGACCTTTTTAATGAACATCTCGACCAATTGGACCATCGATGCGATCACCGCGATGAACGAAATCAGTTGCAAATAAGGTGTGTCCAAGTACACCAACAACGTGTGGATTGCTGACGCGGCAATCGAGCTGACGGTCATCACCAGCGTGACTGCCGCCCCCATCCCCATTGCGGTTTGACGTTTGGCGGACACGCCCAAGAACGGACAAATCCCAAGAAAATAGGCCAGCACAAAATTGTTCACTAAACATGCGTTGATGAAGATCACGCCAAGCGACTCGTTGCTCATCGGACCACCTCACGCTGGGTTTCGGTGCCACCACGACGTTGTTCAAACCAGTGGATTAACAACAACCATGCTGCCAGCGTAAAAAATCCGCCCGGCGGCAGCATCATGATTGTCCACTCCTGGAACGACTCGCCGAACATTCGAAATCCAAACAGACTGCCATTGCCGAGCAGTTCGCGAACGGCGCCCAAGCAAAGCAACGCGACCGTGAAACCGACGCCCATCCCAAGTGCGTCCAGCGTCGAACGCCCCAGGCGATGTTTCGAGGCAAACGCTTCGGCCCGCCCCAGGATCAAACAATTGACCACGATCAGCGAAATAAAGGCTCCTAGCGACCGATGCAGCGGCAAACTGATCGCTTGGATTACGTAGTCGACAATCGTGACAAACGTGGCGATCACCATAATGAACGTCACAATGCGGACTTGGTTTGGAACGACGTGGCGAATCAGCGAGACGACAACGTTGGACATCAGCAACACAAACGAAGTCGCTAACCCCATCGCCAGCGCGTTGATCGCAGTGTTGGAAACCGCCAGCACCGGACACATCCCTAACACGTGGACAAAGACTGGATTCTGTTTCCAAATGCCATTAACGAGATCGTCCGTCGCGGGCGGCACTGCTTCAGGTTCGACGTGCGGAAAAGCCATCATCGCGTCTCCTGTGAGGTTGCCGTGAAATCGGCAAGGCGAGGATAGACGCGAGGGATCCAGTCCGCTGCACTGTCACCGATCATCGCCGCGGTAGCTCGCGACGAAATCGTTGCTCCGGTGATCCCGTCGATCTGCCAAGGGTCAGTCTTGTTTCCCGATTTGACAAACTCAATCGAATGGGCAAGCTGGTTCGAGGTGGATTCGAGCGACACATCCAATCGTCGAAAGTGACTCAGGAAATTGACATCCGTTTCAATGCGGTCGCCGAGCCCTGGCGTTTCACGGCTTTCTAGCACGCGAATGCCGATGATCGCTTGCTCGTGTGGCGAGTATCCATACATCAGCCGAATCGTGTCCTGATACCCCATCCCCTCGGTCTCGATTGCCAAACCGACAAGTTCTCCGCCCGGCCCAAAGCCTGCGTACACAAGATCGGAATCGGCGTCATCCGTCGCAGCAGGCTGGAACTGACCTAGGGTGGTGTCAAACTCGAACGGGATCACCGTCACTGCATCGGGCAGGACCGCCAGAATGGCGTCGTGACGCAGTGCCACTCGGTTACGGATGATCCGAGGCCCCGTCAACTGATAAACAATCACAACGGCAAGACTGCACACGATCCCGACACTCAACACCACTCCGTAAATCGATGCCGTTGGCGGAGGCGGCGTGCTTGCCAATCCGGACAACGTCGGGTCAGTGGGAAGCGAGCTATTCATACCACGTCTCCTCGAGATGCCGTGCCATAGACTCGCGGTTGAATCCAGTGGTCGATATGGGGCGAGATGGCATTGCCAATCAGAATCGCGTACATTACGCCCTCGGGCATGCCCCCCCAAACTCGAATGACGACGACCAACAAACCGATCAAAATCCCGTAGATGACACAGCCAAGATGAGTGATCGGCGAGGCAACCATATCGGTGGCCATGAAGACCGCTCCCAACATCAAACCGCCTGAAAACAACATCAACGAGGGTCCTGCATAGCGAGTCGGATCAATCGCTTGCAATAGCGTGCTGCCTAGGGCAACGGTGGAAAGGATCGCTACCGGGATCCGCCAACTCATCATTCGGCGAGCCACCAAGTAGACGCCTCCGAGCAAGATCAGGGCTGCACATGTTTCTCCGGTCGATCCCGAGACCGTGCCCATAAAAAGGTCCGTCGTGTCGGTTGGAATCTGCTCGAATTTCCATTTCGCCAGCGGCGTCGCCGCCGAGATGCCATCGTAAACCGGCTTGGTCAGTGGCAGCGCAAGTGTCGACGATGGGAGCGACGTGAACGAGGCGACGGATTCGGATGGCCACGTCGTCATTGCTGCAGGAAAGGCGGCCTGTAAGATCGCCCGTCCCACCAAAGCAGGATTAAACGCGTTGTAGCCAAGCCCACCAAAAAGGAACTTTCCCATCGCAACTCCGATCACTCCACCCGCAACCACCATCCAGAGTGGCAAACTTGGTGGCAGAATCAATCCATACAAGATGCCAGTGATCAGCACCGATCCGTCGCCGACGGTGGTTGGTCGGCCAGCGAACCAACACAGTAGGTGTTCCGTTAGCACGCAGGACAACACGGCCACCACCAAGATCAATGCGGCGGAAATCCCAAATACGTAAATTGCGAATGCACACACCGGCAGCAATGCAAACACCACGTTCCGCATGATCGAGTCGACACTTGACGTGGCACCAATGTGCGGCGAACTTTGGATCGTCAGCGTTTTGGATAACGGGGTCATCCCTCGCTCCTTGCCGCCTTGCGCATCGCCGCCTTGGCGACGCGAAATTGCTGGACCAAGGGAATGTGAGCAGGGCACACAAACGTGCAACAGCCACACTCGAAACAGTCCATCAAGTGGTGGTCGTTGACCATCGACGAATAACGACCATGTTCGGCAAGCAGTCCCAATTGTGACGGGTTCAAAAAGAGCGGACAGACGTCGACGCAGTCGCCACACTTGATACAGGGAAACTGCTTTCGTGATCTCAGCTTGCCCGTTTCACGCTCGGTAAACGCGATCACGCCGGTGGAGCCTTTGGTGATTGGGATATCCAAACTCGAGGCGGCCGCCCCCATCATCGGTCCGCCCATCACAACGGTCGAAATGTCGGGTTCGGTGCCCAAGGTTTCCAAAATAAACCGCAGCGTCGTACCGATCGGGATGCGGTAGTTGCCTTT
The DNA here is from genome assembly GCF_039545035.1 of Novipirellula caenicola. Lineage (NCBI taxonomy): Bacteria > Pseudomonadati > Planctomycetota > Planctomycetia > Pirellulales > Pirellulaceae > Novipirellula > Novipirellula caenicola. The sequence continues at coordinate 66,414 of NZ_BAABRO010000006.1, read as the reverse complement.
CCGCTGGATCGCTGGTCCGCCCACCGTGACGACGCGTTCCTGCAGCCCGAGTCCGTGAGGAATCAATTTGCCAATCTCAGCCGCAGTCCCCACGTTGACGCAAATCGCATGCACATCGAGCGGCAATCCGCGTGAAGGAACCTCTCGGCCCAACAACGCGGTGATCAACATCTTCTCGGCACCTTGCGGATATTTCACGGGCAAGACTTCGATGGTGATCGGGACCGACGGCGGCAACACGCGTCGAAGCGATTCCGCCGCATCGGGTTTGTTTGCTTCGACCGCAATGATCGCCCGCTCGGCAGCGGTCGCGCGTAACAAGTAACCGACACCGGTGATCACGTCGTCGGCATGTTCAAGCATCACGCGGTGATCGGTCGTCAGATACGGTTCACATTCGATGCCGTTGATCACCAACGTGTCGGCAAACTTGTCGTCGGGGATTTTCAGTTTCGCATGGGTCGGAAATCCGGCGCCCCCGAGCCCGACAATGCCCGCGGACTGGATCGCGGCGAGGATCTGCTCACCGCTTGCCGAATCGATGTCCAGCGGAGTTCCCTCGACCACTTCTTGAGTCGATGCCGCAAACGGCTCAAGAAAAAATGCGGGTTCCATCTTTCCGTTGATGCTGGGGGTTGGGGCAATTCGGCGGATGATTCCTGACGCCGGAGCGTGGATCGCCACTGACATGAATCCGTCTGCCGCAGCGATCAACTGGCCGCGCACCACTTCGTCGTCTGCATCCACCACGGGAACAGCCGGTTTGCCGATGTGCTGCGAAAGTGGCACGATCAATAGCGGTGCAAACGGGAATTGTTGAATCTCGCGATGACAAGTCTCCTGTTTCGATTCAGGAGGATGAATCCCATGGGCGAATGTCTTACCGCGAAAAAAGTCAAACCGTAGATTTCTCATTGGTTGAACTTCTCAGCACGAGCGATCCATTTTCCAATGTCCTTTTCGCTGCGGTCTTTCGGCAACCCTGGGTGAATAATTTGGGCTGTACAGCGTTCGGCGGCCTTGACCAAGTCCTTGTAAGGCCCTCCTTCTGGATTTTGGATGAATGCCTTTTTCTTGTCGTTGTAGGCAAAGATATTGGGGTTCAAACGGACGCACTCGTCACACGAGGTACACTCGGGCGTGTCAATCCATGGTGCCATGAATTCGCTATTGGCATCCGCCGATGATTGGCGGTCGGGAATCGTCTGCACAGGGTCCGCGACGGCAACGGTCGCCCCGTTGCTTTCGCCAGTCAATAACTGCATCATCCCCGACGCGATACGGTTGGTCATTTCCCGCCGGACATCCGCTTCGATCGTGGTGCGATCCGGCTTCGTTTCGTTCACACGGGCGATCGCTCGCAGCATCGTCCAGAAGTCGCGACGATCCTCGCAGGATGCAACGATTGGCGGCGCGACCAATAAACGCATCAATTCCTGCTTGCGATTGACGCTCCACACATAAGGAAACCGTCCTTCACGTTCCTCCGCCGGAAGTTCCAAGAAATCGGCCAGAAGAATCATCTTGTCGTTCCACGTTTCCGGCGGTGCCGTCCGGAAATGTTTGCGGAATCGGATCTCGGTCGCGGCAAAATCCGCAAAGGTCATCGGCAGCGACATTGTCTTGTGACGACCATTCTCAGTGTACTTCAATTCGTAGCTAGGCCAATCTTGGTCGATCGCGGGATTACCTTCCAAATCGAAACACTGCTCGGGGCGATTGCCGTGATCGGGGTTGTAGCGAAACAGCGGATAGGCTCGCGATTCCACCGCCAAGCGGGCCTGATTAGCACTCATGTCATCTCCGATGCCATGCTCGGGTTGACACGAAGTGTAGAGATTGAAAAGCGCTGGTCGCCGTGACTTCAGCCCCTCGATGAATCCTTCGATCAAATGGTTCGGATGTGCAATCGTGCTCTGCATCACATAGGTCGTGCGATGCGCCATTCCGATCAAACCGATTTCTTTGCGAACCTCTTGTTTGCCCTGGATCGATTTGCCGTATTGAGCCATGTCAGAAATCTGCCCAAGAAATCCCGACGTGCAGGCTTGTCCGCCCGTATTGGAATAGACCTGCGTGTCCAAAATCAACACTTTGATCGGCTTGCCCGACATCATGGCGCGTGAAAGGTTTTGAAAACCGATGTCGTACATCGCGCCATCGCCACCGATGGCGACCACCGGCGGACAAAGTTCCCATTCCTCATCACTGAAATGCCGCCAATTGAAATAGGTCAACGACGAATCGGCTGGATCATTCCCATTGCCCGACAACTCTTGCTCGGCCAAGCGGATTGCTTTGAAACCGTCGGCCATCTTGCTCATGTGCCCTTCGAAAACTCCCATCGCCATCGAAGCGGCATCTTGAAACAAATGATTGGCCCAGGGGAAGGGATAGGGATTGAACGGAAACGTGCTGCCCCACACCGACGAACAGCCGGTCGAATTCAAAATTCCGGCGTTGGCACGCCCACGCCCGGTGACCCCTTCGACGTAGTTCCAGCGAAGACGTTTTAGTTTCGCCAACAAGCCGGTGACGCGGCGAAGCCATTGCTGATCAATCGGCTCGCCGCCCCGCTGGTTCTCGACTCGTTGCGCGATCCCTGAGAGCGTCACATCGGCAGTGCCTATTTCGTCCACGATCTTGGCAAGCGAATCGGGATCGCCGACATCGATTTCCTGCACCAATCGATGTTGGATGTGAGTTTCCAGTTTCGCAATCAAGTCGGTCAGTGAGGCGACATGCCGCTCGACACGAGGTTGCATGAGTGCTTCGACCGTTGCGGTAAACAAATGAATGACACTCTTTTCACCGCAACCGTTACAGGCGCCGTCGCCGCTTGCCAATGACGAATAGTTTCGTTTGTCCAACAACAATGTTTCGAGCACACCGATGCCCTCTTCGATGTTTTGCACGCGAATGTACTTTTTCGGTGTCGTGGGAAGGTCTTGCCAAACATCCCAATTTCGCCGCAATGTACTGAGCGACTCGTCCGTTTGCGGCACGACACGAAGTGCGTCGTCGTCACATACTTGCACGCATTCCATGCACCCTTTACAGGTATTGGGATTCACCGTGATACTCAATAACCCGCCTTCGCCAGGCGACTCTTTCTCTTTCAGCGTGTAATAAGGACGCGACAACGCAAACTGAAACTCGCCAATTTCTTCGCGGAACGCTTCGAGTTCGTGCTTGAGTTCGTCACGCGAACCCTTCTCGAGTTTGCTGTCGCGAAGAGTCTTGTTGATCGCCTCTTGTAACATTCCCAACACGTTGTCGTTTTCGCTCGCCTCGGCAAAGATCGGACGCAAATTTTTCTCGACGTCACGAACCGCTTTTGGCAGGTACTTTAAATCCATTCCCCGTTTGCGAAGCCGAGCGATGATCGTGTCAAAGACCTGAGTGACTTCGTTGACGAGTCCCGGAATCGCGGTATCGGGGCAAACGGTATAACAGCGTCCGCATGCGGTACAGTTCTCGGCGATCCATTGGGGATGTTGAAAGCGAATCCCGCTCATGTCACGAAACATCGTGGTCACCGCGGGGATGGTTCCCAAACCGATAAAGGGATCGGTGATCGTGTCGGATCCCATCCCACGTGCGTAAAGGTTGCCGGTTTGTTCCCAGAAGCGATGAATGTCCGACCGGCGAGACTTGCTTGCCGGTTGCGTCTTTAGTACCACCGGAAGTGCCGGTTCTCGCGTCGTCGTTTTACGAGGAGATTCCTCGTCGATCGCACCATAGGCAACCGCTTTGACTTCGTCGAACCCTCGTTTGACAACCGCCATGTTTTCTTGGACGACGCGAGCCCCTTTGCTGCCGAATTTGTGTTGCAATTGGCTGCGGATGGCCTCGATCAGACGTGCCTGAGACAATCCAGCTCTCTCAGCAACCGGAGACGCCGAGAAAAAGGCTCCTTGAAATGCAATGCCTTGCATACGCAACTGCAGATCGGGGTCACTCGCCTCGTCACGAGCAATTTGAAACGCATCCAAGTAGTAGAATTTGATCTTCTTATCAATCAAAATCCGGCGATACGGCTCCGGCACACTCTTCCACACCTCGTCGGCAGACGTCTTGTCACTTTGGATGATAAACACCCCGCCTTCCTTTAATCCCGCCAAGGCGTTGGTATGGTGGAACACGTTTGGATCGGGCGACAACACGACGTCAACATAGAAGTACTCGCTATTGATGCGAATTGGTTCGGGAGCCGCGGACAGGTAGTAGGTTGTCGGTTGTCCCTTCTTTTCCGAACCATATTTTGGGTTGGCCTTGATATGAAACCCAAGCAAATCGTATAGCGTTAACGCCAAGTTTTTGCCGGTCGTGATTGCGCCCCAGCCGCCAACCGAATGCATTCGCACCGTGATGCTACTTTCCGGCATCAAGTTCGGATTCTCCGATCCGCGGATCGCAAGTTTGCGGATGTCGGGATACTTCGATTCGATGTCTTGTTGGTGAATTCGCTGTTTGGGGCTGACCGGGTTTTCCCGCAGAAAGTCAATCGACAGATAGAAGAATTTACGATTCGGGCCTTGCGGAAGCATGTTCTCGATCGCTGCCACAACCCCCTCGGGTTGCAAATCGCGACTGCCCATCCCAAAGGAACCCGAATACAGCGAAGGTGCGTCCGTCAGCACGCGATAGGTTTCCAAGTTTGCAAAGGCAGGCTTCGATGGCTCACGCCCATTCTCGAGACAACGGCTCATCGTCGCGCGGACTTCTCGCATCAACGGCAAATCCACCGCAAGTGGTTGATCAAGTCGCTCGAGCAAAGCGACACCCTTTTTGCCCTTGAGTATTCGGCTGAGAAGATCGGCGGGAAAGGGGCGAAACATCACCAAGTTGATCACACCGACTCGAATGCCACGGCTTTCACGCAAATAATCGGCCACCGCCTCGGCCGTCGGAATTAGACTGCCTTGACCGACGATCAGGTATTCCGCATCGTCGACGCGGTAGCCGACTACACGATCGTAGCGGCGGCCGGTCAGCTGATAAAATTGCTCGAACGCTTGCTCGGTCAACTCCGGCAAATGATCAAAGAAATAGGGACGCTGGGCGGCGACGCTCTGCATGTACGAGTCTTGATTCTGAACCGTGCCCGTCATCACTGGGTTGTCGACGTCCCATACCTCGGGGATCCGTCGCCGTGTGTCGCCGTAAATAATCTGCTGCGCCGGGGTGGGCGTTTGAATAATGTCGTCGGGACGCCCCAGAAATTCTTGGATCAATTCGCGTTCGGGAACTTGGATCGATTCGATCAAGTGAGTCGTTAGAAACCCATCCTGTGCGATAACGCCCGGTGTCAATGCAAGTTCGGCGATGCGATGAGCGATGATGTTTAAATCGGCGACGCTTTGCGCATCTTTGGCAAACATTTGAAAGAAGCCGGTGTCATCCATGCAGTGATAGTCGTCATGCCCGGCGTGCACATTCAGCGTCGCTTTGGTCATTGCCCGTGCCCCGATATTCAGGACATAGGTCAACCGTTTTCCCACCGCTGCGTACAGCGATTCGTGCATGTAGGCGATGCCTTGGCCGGACGAAAAATTGCTCGCTCGCAACCCCGTCATCGACAGCCCCGCGGTGACCGCCGCGGCAGCGTGCTCTCCTTCCGGTTCAATAAAAATCAAGGGACGACCCGAGATATTCAAGTGGCCGCTCGCGGCGGCCTCGGCCCAATACTCGCCCATCTGCGTGGAGGGCGTGATCGGGTATGCCCCGGCCGCATCGGTCGACTCGCGTTCACACATCGCCACCGCAGTGTTTCCATCGACTGCGACACGAGTGCCTGGGTATTTGAATTCCCGTTTTGATTTCGTCATGGCCACCATCGCTCACGGAAAAAGCCGCTTCCATGCAATTCGGGCTGCGGCTCAAAAGCCAAACCTCAAAAAGCAAAGCATTCTCAAAAGTAACCATTCAGAACGCAAAGCCCATGCCGACGCAAAGCCCATGCCGCCCCCCGCGACGAATCGCTTACGAGATCCCCTCGCGTACATTGCCTTGGCGAATGATCTTTTTGGCCGCTCGGCCTTTCACGGGTCCAAGCGTTTTGTCGAGCCAAACGATCGCGCCGGTTGGACATCGCTGGGTGGGCATCGCCGACAACGAACCTTTGCTGTAGTCGATAACGGGCAAATGATGCTTCATCTGGATCTGGACCGGTGCGTCCATCGCACAGCGACCACATCCCGTGCAAGCGACTTCGCAATCGCTAAGGATTTCGTCCCCCTCGGCCAACGAAGCACACGCCACCCACAACCGCTGGTTCGCCGGGTGAAGTGAAAACAGATCCTTTGGGCACGCCTCGACACAATCGCCGCAGGCAGTACAGCGATCTTCGTCGACCACCGGAATCTGGTGCACATCCATTTCGATCGCATCAAAATCGCAGGCACGCTCGCAATCGGCTAACCCAAGGCATCCCCAAAAACAGGCTTTGCCACCTCCGGCAACCAATGCCACGGCGGCACACGAACCGAGTCCTTCGTAATGCGCGCGGTTTCGAGCCACATTGCTCCCACCCGCACATGCCAAACGTGCCACTCGCTTTGTTTGCGTGCCGACATCCACACCTAGAAAGGTCGCGATTTTGACGTGGTCCTCCGCCGTGCCGACGGTGCATTTCACAGGCAACGTCTCGCCCCGCACCAATGCCTCGGCAAACGCTCGGCATCCCGGATAGCCGCATGCCCCGCAATTGGTGTGCGGCAACATCGATTCCACCCGATCAATTCGGGGGTCCTCTTGGACGTGTAACCAGCGATTAGCGATCACGATCATCGACGCCAAAGCCAACGTCAATCCGGCAATCACCGCTACGGAGGTCACGATCGTCATGGCACAAACTACTGGCGTCGGATCAGCTGATGACAATTGACACAGGTGTGCATCATCTGGGTGTACGAGAGCATCGCTCCGTCGAGATTCTTTTGCTCCGCTGCCGTCATCAGCGTCCCGGTGGTAAACCAAAACACTTGGTTTTGGGTGCGGTAAGCAATCGAATCATTCTGCATCCACTTGTGTTTTGCCAGCGTGTTAAGCGATTTGGCATTGCCAAGGATTTTGTCGAAATCTTCGGTCACCAATCCATCGAGGATGTTTTTTGAATAGTCCAGCTTCTTTTGCATGTCCCGCTTCTGGACCTCCATCTGCGATCCGGGCTTTTCCGCCTGTTGCGACCGACCGAACATCGCGGACATCAAAACCATCGCGATACCACACACCATCAGGGGCAATCGAATGCGCATCACCGTCTCCGCTACAAGGGTCAATTTCGGTTTGATCGAGCGAGAATCACACGATCAACCACATCCGGTACACGTTGTGGCGTAGGGCACCACCTCGAGTCTCTCTTGCGGAATTTGTTTACCGCAGCGGGTGCACTTGCCATACGTTCCTTCGTCGATCTCGTGCAGTGCATGCTTGATCTGTTCAATCTCTTTGATTGCAAGATCGGCTACCGACGCCAGCACTTCGTCCCCTTCGGATTCCGCCGCCCGCTCTTCCCAATCTTCGTCGCCGGGTTTGCGGAGGTCGTTGTCGATCCCCTCGGCTCGGGCAACGAGCTCTTGAAGTTGTGCTTCGAGTTCCGTTCTCAATTTGGTGTAGTCAGTCATGAGACTTTCCTCGTGTAGGTCGGACAAGTTGCTAACAATCAAAAGCAAATCGCATACCGCAGAGGCAAACGGGATCATTACCCAGGTTGATGACACGCGTGCAGTCGCCGATGCCGCAGGCTACAATGAGATCCCTCCATCCCGTCGGCATGCCGAACCCTAATCCTTTCAAAAACCGCTTCGAGAGGCCCCTCGTGAAACGCAGCCCCCGTTCGACCTTTCTACGTTTCTTCGTCCTGGCGTCGTTCGCAGCAGTGAACGCGGCAACCCAGTCGCTCGCTGCGAATGACAACAACCATCCGGTTCAATCCAAACCCAACATCATCGTCTATATGGTCGACGACTTGGGATGGAATCATATCAGCGCGAAACAGGCGACCATGGGGACGACGAAAGAGGTCTACCAAACACCGACGATCGAAAGAATCGCCGCCGGCGGACTCAGCTTTACGCATGCCTATGCCCAACCCAATTGTGCTCCCACCCGAGCGGCGATGTTGTCGGGTCAATATCCGGCCCGTGTCAACAACAATGTTTATGTGGTCGGACATCTGAACCGTTTTGGCGGAGGCGGAATCAAAAAGGAAGCCGCTCGTTTCGAAGGGCCCAAGCAATCCGAGGATGTTGCTCCGGAGGCGATCACGGTGGCCGAGGCGCTTAAGCAAAACGGCTACGCCACCGCTCATATCGGCAAATTCCACGTTGGCGGTCATCGCGGCGAAGCAACGATGCCCGAAAATGTCGGCTTCGATATCAATTTGGGCGGATATGGCCAAGGTCATCAACCAACCTGTTTTGCTTCACAGAAAAACGACAAGTGGAAATTCAAAGGTGTCGGACTCGGACACTTTGATCGCTACGCCGCTCCGTATGACAACGCCTATTTGACGAAACGAGGACTGCCAAAATCGCTGCTCGATACGCCCAAGCACATCAGTGATGCGTTAGGCGATGCGATGCAAGACACCGTCAAAGAGCTTGCCAGCGGCGACAAACCTTTCTATTTGCAATTTCACACCTACGCGGTGCATGGACCGGTTCGCGCTCGGCCGGACCTAAAACAAGCTGCCATCGATCGCATCGGCGGTGCAAATAAAAAGATGGCCGAGTATGTCGGCTTCATCGCAGGCGTCGATGAAAACTTGGCCCGGATACTGGCGATGCTCGAGGATCCCAATGGCGATGGTAACCCCGACGACAGCATCGCGGCCAACACGCTGATTCTATTTACCTCGGACAATGGCGGTACTCACGCAGACAATCAACCGCTGCGAGGCGAAAAAGGAATGCTGACCGAAGGCGGCATTCGCGTTCCCCTGATCGCCTATTGGCCTAGCGTGATTCCGGCGGGCACCGTCACGGATCATAAAGTCCACTCGGTTGACTATTACCCAACCTACCTTGAGCTAGCCGGAAAAGAATGGGTTCCCCCGTCAGACCAACATCCGCTGGACGGCGAGTCGTTTGCCGATGTGTTGCGAAATCCCAACACGCAGCGAACGCGAAACACCGTGTTCTATCTGTTCCCTGGCTACATGGACAAACGAGCCGAACCGGCCGTTTCTGCAATCGCAGACATCGATGGCCAACGTTACAAGTTGATGTACGTCTACGAGACCGATTCGTGGGAGCTGTACTGTTTGAGCAAAGATCAAGGTGAAACCAAGAATCTGATCAAGACACGTCCTGAAATTGCCTCGACGATCTCCAAACAGATGAATGCTTGGCTGAATCAAAAACACCCCACTTGGCAACCGAAGTATCCGATCGACAAGCAGACCGGGAAACCGGCAGGGCCTCCGAAATCGCTGTAAGTTATTACCGTGATGCGAAAAGCGGCTTAACCATGGTTCAGTACGGAACAAAACAAGGAAATTCGATGCGTCTCCTCTTTGCATTTTCGCTGACGGTTTTGTTGGCATTGGAAGCGACCGCTGCGGATAAACCCAACGTCATTTTGGTCATGTGCGATGATCTTGGCATCGGAGATCCCCGGTGCTTTAACGCCGAGTCGCCCATCCACACGCCACACATTGACGCGATGGCAGCCGACGGATTGAAGTTCAATCGTTTTTACGCTGCTGCCCCCGTATGCAGCCCCACACGCGGCAGTTGTTTGACCGGCCGTCATCCGTTTCGCTACGGCATCTATTTCGCAAATACCGGGCATCTAAAACAGGACGAGATCACGCTTCCCGAGCTATTGAAAAAGCACGGCTATGCCACGGGGCATTTTGGAAAATGGCACCTCGGAACATTGACAACCACGGTCAAAGATGCCAATCGCGGCGGCCCCCAAGGAGCCAAACATTTCTCACCGCCACGACAACATGGTTACGACGACAGCTTTGTGACCGAATCGAAAGTTCCCACTTATGATCCCATGATCAAACCGGCCAATGCCAAAGACAACGGCCACTGGGATGCGATCTCTGACAAAGCGAATGCCAAACCCTACGGAACACACTACTGGGATCACGCCGGCAACCCGGTTACCGAGAATCTCGAGGGCGATGATTCCCGTGTGATCATGGACCGCGCGATCCCGTTTATCGAGAATGCGGTGTCCGAAGAAACCCCTTTCTTTGCTGCGGTTTGGTTCCACGCGCCGCACTTGCCAGTCGTCGCCGGTGAAGAGCACGCCAAACATTACCAGGATCACGAGAGTTATGAACGCAATTATTACGGATGCGTCACGGCGTTGGACGAACAGGTGGGCCGATTGCGAGCGAAGCTGGCTGAATTGAACGTCGCCGACAATACGATGCTGTGGTTCTGTAGCGACAATGGCCCCGAAGGGAGTGCCGGAAAAGCTCCGGGTTCCGCAATCGACTTTCGCGGCCGCAAACGTTCGTTGTACGAAGGCGGTGTTCGCGTACCAGGGATATTGGTGTGGCCGGGACATACCCAGGCTGGATCGACGACCGATTTCCCTGCCGTCACAAGCGACTACCTACCGACCGTGCTCGCGGCGATCGGAGCCGAGTATCCCGATTCGCGTCCGATCGACGGCATCTCGCTGATCGATGCGATTGCCAACCCAAAATTGCAGCGAAGCCAACCGATCGGATTCCAATCCGGCAAACAGCAAGCGTGGCATCAGGGCTCCTACAAAATCATCAGCACAGACAGTGGCAAGACGTGGGAGTTGTACGATTTGCATCAAGATCCAAGTGAAAGTCATGATCTAGCTGATCGTCATCCCGAGCGAGTCAATAGCATGAAGCAAGCCTTCACCGCATGGCAAGCATCATGCAAATCTAGTGACAATGGACAGGATTATTAGGTGAGTCCCCGCAGGGACGTCATGCCGCCACTTTGTGGCTGTTCCTGAGTCCCGCAGGGACGGCTTGTTGTAGCCGCGAGGCGTGAGCCCGTGGATGCGGGGGCAAACATGATCACAAAACCCCGAAGGGGTGACAGGAATCGCGGGTGTGGAATCTCCTGTCGTCCCTTCGGGACTTGCGACGCACAACGTGTACGCGTTCCAAGAGCTGACGCCCATGGCTACAACCTGTCGCCACTTCGTGGCTGTTCGTAAGTCCCGCAGGGACGGCTTGTTGTAGCCACGAGGCGTGAGCCCGTGGATGCGGGGGTAATCACGATCGCAAAGCCCCGAAGGGGCGACAGGAATCGCGGTCATGGAATCTCCTGTCGTCCCTTCGGGACTTGCGGTGTACAACGTGTACGCCTTCCATGGGCTGACGCCCATGGCGACAACCTGTCGCCACTTCGTGGCTGTTCGTGAGTCCCGAAGGGACGGCTTGTTGTAGCCACGGGGCGTGAGCCCGTGGATGCGGGGGTAATCACGATCGCAAAGCCTCGAAGGGGCGACAGGAATCGCGGTCATGGAATCTCCTGTCGTCCCTTCGGGACTTGCGGCGCACGACGTGTACGCGTTCCATGGGCTGACGCCCATGGCTACTACCTGTCGCCACTTCGTGGCTGTTCGTAAGTCCCGAAGGGACGGCTTGTTGTAGCCACGAGGCGTGAGCCCGTGGATGCGGGGGTAATCACGATCGCAAAGCCCCGAAGGGGCGACAGGAATCGCGGTCATGGAATCTCCTGTCGCCCTTCGGGACTTGCGGCGCACAACGTGTACGCGTTCCAAGAGCAGCCTGCCGCCACTTTGTGGCTGTTCGTGAGTCCTGAAAGGACGGCTTGTTGTAGCCACGGGGCGTGAGCCCGTGGATGCGGGGGCAAACACGGTCACAAAGCCCCGAAGGGGCGACAGGAATCGCGGTCATGGAATCTCCTGTCGTCCCTTCGGGACTTGCGGTGTACAACGTGTACGCCTTCCATGGGCTGACGCCCATGGCTACAACCTGTCGCCACTTTGTGGCTGTTCGTGAGTCCTGAAAGGACGGCTTGTTGTAGCCACGGGGCGTGAGCCCGTGGATGCAGGGGGCAATCACGGTCACAAAGCCCCGAAGGGGCGACAGGATTCCCGGGCGTGGATCTCCTGTCGTCCCTTCGGGACTTTCGGCGCACGACGTGCACGCCTTCCATGGGCTGACGCCCATGGCTACAACCTGCCGCCACTTTGCAGCTGCCGGTTAGTCCTGAAAGGACGGCTTGTTGTAGCCACGGGGCGTGAGCCCGTGGATGCGGGGGCAATCACGGTCACAAAGCCCCGAAGGGGCGACAGGAATCGCGGGCGTGGAATCTCCTGTCGTCCCTTCGGGACTTGCGGCGCACGACGTGTACGCGTTCCATGGGCTGACGCCCATGGCTACTACCTGTCGCCACTTTGTGGCTGTTCGTGAGTCCCGAAGGGACGGCTTGTTGTAGCCACGGGGCGTGAGCCCGTGGATGCGGGGGCAAACGCGATCGCAAAGCCCCGAAGGGGCGACAGGAATCGCGTGCATGGAATCTCCTGTCGTCCCTTCGGGACTTGCGGCGCACGACGTGCACGTCTTCCATGGGCTGACGCCCATGGCTACAACCTGCCGCCACTTCGTGGCTGTTCGTGAGTCCCGAAGGGACGGCTGTCGCCACTTCGTGGCTGTCCTTGCTCTTGATGGGATCTTTAGCAAGATCCACTACGGGGTTAGGACCAATTTGCCGGTGAGATTGCCTTGGTTTTTGAGCGTTTGCTTTTCTTGCAATGCATGCGCCTCGGCGGCTTCGCTGAGCGGCATCACTCGGTCGATCAACGGGCGAAGCTGTTTTGCGGATAACCAACGATTGATGTCATCGGCGGCAGCTTGTTGTTCTTCCGCACTCGCCTTGAGCAACATGAATCCGTGCAGCGAACAGCCTTTGACGTAAAACGGGCCCACGGGGAACTCCGGCCGCGCATCGCGACCTGCCATCACGACCATTCGGCCGCGTGCCGCCATGGCACCAATGGCAAAATCAAAATCGGGCTCCCGCAGCGTTTCGAAAAAAACATCGACTCCCTCTGCCGCCGCCGTTTGCAACTCACTGGCAACATCACTGGCGCGATAATCGATAACGACATCGGCACCGAGATCACGACACCGCTTCACCTTTTCTTCACCGCCAGCGGTCGCGATCACGCGTGCTCCGATGGCTTTGGCCATTTGCACCACGGCCGATCCGACACCGCCGGTGCCACCATGCACAAAGATCGTTTCCCCCGGCTGCAAACGTGCTTCGCGAACGATTCCCAAATGAGCCGTGATCCCAACTAGCGCGATCGCCGCAGCGTCTTCGTCCCGAACATCCTCCGGGATGGCATGCAGCCACTGTGCATCGACTGCGCACAATTCTGAAAACGTGCCTTGATGGCCAGCAGAACTGTGCTGCACTCCCCAAACTCGATCGCCGACTTTGAACCGAGTCACCTTGGCTCCGACTGCTTCGACGGTGCCGGCCAGGTCCGAACCGATGACGTAAGGACTTGGCAAATTGGCGGCCACCGCACCGCTGCGGATGTACAGATCGATCGGATTGACCGAGACCGCCCCCACTCGCACCAGCACCTGCGACTCGGTTATTTCCGGCACCGGCAATTCGCCATATTGGATCGACGAAGCAGGTCCAGTCTGTTCAATAAAAGCAGCTTTCATAGACGGCAACTCAAGTGAAGATGGGGGATCGAGCCAGAGATTTTTGCAGAAACGCTATTGTAGCGTAGTGTCCCAGGCCGATTCACCCTCGATCAACATCCAACGAGTGTCGCAGGTCAATCGCTCAAAAACCTGTTCCCGGCCGCTTGGCCACACCACGCTGACTCGATCGACCGAATCGGCTGCCCCGAGTCCAAAGCAAAGTACCGGCTCGTTCTTTGCACAGTAACCATCTCCGGTGTTGACCGTTTGCGTGATCGATCGCGAGTCAAACTCGACCGTCACTCGCGCCCCGATCGCGTCTCGTTCTGATGTCGTCCCTACCAACTCGAGCTGCAGCCAATGATGCGACGTGGAGGTTTGGTTTTCAAGCAAGACCGCATTCTGCTTCAGATCCGTGATGACAACATCGACACGTCCATCACGGTTGAAGTCGCATTTTGCCATCGCTCGCGAAAAATGCATGCCGTTCCAATAGCCATCGTCGCCAGAAACCTCTTGCAATTCAAATCGGTTTCCCCGCCCCGCCAAAAGTTGCGTGGGCATTGCAAATAAACTTCCGGTGGCGGTCAGATCCTCGATGTGCCCATTGCCGACGATCAAGTCCCACACGGCGTTGTTGTCATAATCAATCGCCTGGGTTCCAAACCCCAACATTTTTCGTGACACCGTGTCCAATTGATACGGCACTGCGGAATCGACAAACACGCCTGCGTCGTTCTGCATGTATTGATTGGACCACTCATTTTCAAAATTGGTGATATGCAAATCGGTTCGTCCATTGCCATCGAAATCGGCTGCAGCAATTCCCATGCACGCCATCGGCTTGCCCGCACTTCCGTACGCCACGCCTCGTGACACCGCGACATCCACCATTGCCGAACGCAAATCATCAGAGTCATGACGCACCCACAATTGATTCGCTCGTAGATCGTTTGCGACAAACACATCGTTACCAGGCGTTTGATCCAAATCCGTAACCAACAAGGCTAGCCCGGTACTAAAGCCGTCTGCATCTTGATCCCCGAGCGGTTTTGGCATCATCGTTCCATCGCCGACGGAAACCCAGACGCGATCCATTGCGGGTTTAAATTGCAACGGTCCCGGCAACGAGACGGGCTTGCCATCGGTGTCATACTGGATCGGATCAAAAATGCGTGGATCATCCAGATAGTTGATCTCGATAATGTCCGGAAGCGCGTCGCCTGTCACGTCGGCGATCGCCACACTGCTGGTGAACGACGACACCTCTGCGAGTGAGTCGTCGGCAAGCGGACGAAAGCTACCATCCCCTTGGTTGATCAACAGTTCGTTTCGCCCCAAGTTGCCGATCATCAAATCGGCGAAACCGTCTTGGTTAAAATCCCCCGCGGTCACCCCGACGGCGTACCCTCGATTGTCCGCCGCGGCCCCCGTGATGACGTTTGTAAATTGACCGTCCTGATTTCGAAACAACGCATTGGAATGAGCCGAAATCCCAGCGGGCGGAGTTGTCGCCGCTTGCCCAAAATAGAAGTCGATGTGTCCATCTCGATCAAAATCCAGACATGCGACTCCGCCTCCGAAGGCTTGAAAAATTAGGAATTCACGTTCTACCGGGACGGCGGCATTGCGATAGCGATACTCGAGCCCGACTTGCTCGGCGACGTTTGAGAAAACAGCTTTGATCGGAGGGAAATCGTCGCGAGTCGCTGTAACATGCGAGACGGTTTTGATCGCAGCCTCGGTGGTGGATGAAACAGGCTTGAGCATGGCGAACCAGCGATCCAGCGACGGCAACTCTCGTGGATCAAGCCCACACAAGATCGTCGATTCGTCGCTGCCGGAGGGAAACTCGGCCAGGACGCGTGACTTGTAACTGCCAATCTGATGACGCTGGGGTGACTGAGGCGAGAAAATAGCCAAGGCGAATTCCTGCCATGCAATCGCCTCCAACGACCGCCCCACACTCATCAACCCGGTCGCCACATCGACAAACGCTTGCGAATTCGGATGCGTTGAACCGCGGATCGTTCGGACGTTGTGTCCCAGCGTATCGAGCAACTGGGATCGTGTACGAAACAATTCGGCTTGCGACGTGCGTCCCGCATTTTCAAGCGACTGAATCATCCCATAGTGAGCGTCCAAACTGTGCGGTTCTTTCTGGATCGCATTTGCAAAACAAGCGATCGCTGCATCGTCTTTGTCGTGGATCGCCAAGTTGCCGCAAGCAATCCAGTAATCGGGATACCGCTGGCACTGAATCGGTGCCGAGGCAACCCAATCCCTTAGCAGCGGATACATCTGCGCGTCGGCCAGCGAGCGGGCATGCAATGACAAGATCGCTGGATCGGTGCGTCGCCCACTCGGGTCAAACTCACTCAAATACTGAAGTGCCCGACGAGGATTCCCGTCGATGCGATAGGCCAAAGCGACACTCATCAAGCTCAATTGATGCTTCGGCCACTCGCTGCGATCCTGCGGAATATCCTTCACTGCCACCCACGACCGATCGGGAAAGATCAAGCTGACCAGTTCGTCAAGCGTCATCGAATGGTCGCGAATCAGAATTCGAAGCTGCTCATTGGCGTCAAACAGGTATCCTTGTTGATTCAGCATTTGAGCCAACCGCCGCCGAGCTTCGTAAAACTCGGGCGACCGTGTCAGCAGTGACTCGAGCCGCGTGATCGCTTCTTCGACCGCTCCGTCGTGATACAACAGGTTTGCCGCATGAGCCTGCAGATCGTCGTGACGTTGCGGATGCACATCCACCATCCGGTCCAACAGCGATACCGCGCCCGCGATGTCCTGATCGGCGACCAACACCCGCAGCATCAACGTGTTGAATCGCAAATCATCAGGATCCTCGATCAACAAATCACGGATCACCAACGAGGCTTCCGACGTGGCCCCCGCGTCGATCAACCGCACGGCGGACTCCATTCGCTGTGATTGCGTCCGCGAAGATTCCGCTGCGGATTCCGAGTGGTTTGCGATCGGATCCACGTTTGCCGTGACTTCGTTTGCCTCACGACAGCCGACCACTCCCACGGTCATGACGAACCATAGCACCATTAACATGCAACTGCGGCTCCACGCGTCGAATCGCCGTCTTTCACCGAAGAAACATCTTCGATACAGCAAGAGGACGTTCACGAAATCAATGATCATGTCGGACCGCGACCGGCGATCCTTTTTACTTGAGCCAGGGATTGTGATTCGCATCGTTACCACCTAAATGCGTCCGCGTCTGCTTGCACGAGCAACCAGCGAGAATTGATCGACAGTCGATGGAATCGCTGTTGTTGACCATCGGGCCAATTCACCACGACATCGCAATCACCACTCGCGCTACCCATTCCGACTCGGATCACACGCTCGTTGCTACACAAAAATCCGTCACCCGAGATTTGCCCCGCGGTCCACTGTTGATCGCCCGACTCGATATGGACGGTCGCACCAATTGCGTCTCGCGAGCAATCGCGTCCGACAAGTTGTAATTCCAACCAATTTCCCGACGGTTTACTGTGGTTGATCAGCAGCGCAACAGGTTCGGTTTGGTGTGTCACGACCAAATCGGTTCGTCCATCACGATTGGCATCCAGTGTCCAGAGGGCACGTCCAACGTGGGGCGACTTCAAATATTCGCCGGCGATCCGATCAGCAATCGAAGTGAATTCGTTGGCGTTCGCACCATGGTCGAGCCAACGACGCTGAAACACCTGCATCGGTTGGGCATAGAACGCAGCACGGTCGCCACTGGGATAGTGGTCCACATGTCCATTGGACACCACCAGCTCGAGAACCGCGTCATTATCAAGATCAACCGCTTGGGTGCCAAAGCCGACCATCGGTAGCGTCGGTTGATACAGTTGGCGAATGGTCGTTTGGTCACGCCACAACCCGTCACGCTGTTGATCATGATAGGTATTGCCTTCGTTGACAAAGTTTGTGACATAGAAATCGGTGTCGCCATCGCGGTCAAAATCGGCCACGGCAATGCCCATCGAACCTTGAGCCGCAGAGCGGTCATCCGATCCAAGGCCACGCAAAATGGCGGATTCGGACATTTGATAATCGGCGGCCGATTGCGAGTCGTGACTGCGGGTCCAGTAATGGTTGCTGGTCATGTCGTTTGCGACAAACACATCCACGCCCGGTTGCTGATCGAACTGGCCTGCGATCACGCCCAGACCACGTCCCGGAACCGAGGCCGTCGCATTCCACTGAGTTGTTCGATCTATAAAGTCTCCGTCGCCGTGACTTTTCATGAACGAATCGGCTGCGGCGGGAAAAACGATTGGCGAGCAGGCTCGCGCGATCTCGGCGTCCGCACCGCGACATATTTTGCTGACTGGTTCTAGCCCGTCGCAGTAGTTGACAATCACCAGGTCCGCTAAACCGTCTGCGTCCAAATCCGCGATCGCGGCACTTGTCGACCAGGTCGACGCATTGCGGTCGCCCAAACGCTCGCTTGCATCAGCGAAGGTGCCGTCGCCGTTGTTGACCCACAACGTGTTGGGGCCATAGTTCAACACCAAGATGTCGGGAAATCCATCTTCGTTGACATCACCGATCGCCACGCCTTGCCCAAAGCCTCGATCATCGGCCCCCGCCTGAATCGACACATCGGAAAACCGACCACCGAGATTTCTGATCAACCCGTTGGCGGCCGAATCGAATTTGCCCGGTGTTCCGCCAGCGGCGGCTATGTAAAGATCAACCCAACCATCGAGATCGAAATCGATCGCCCCACCACCACATCCGACCGTTTGATAGAACATCACCCCCGGCCGGTCCAAATCATCACCGGTGCGTCCAAAGAATTCCAAACCACGCTGGTTTGCTTCGTCGACCAACGCCAACGTTTCCGCTTGACCTGCACGCCGCATCGAAGGTGCCCCCGACGACGTGGGCGACAAGCCGTTTTTGATCGCAGCACGATCCGAGGCAACCAATTGTGGCAGCGGCACATCACTCAAATCGAGCGTCAGCTCTGGGTGCAAAACCAAACTTTGCCAAGACGTGTCCTTGCGAAGCGCGGCGATGATTGATTGACGTACTTGTTTCACGGGAACATTGTCGCCGTTAACCAAAGTGGTGGCAAACGCGGCCCATGCCTCGGCTTCCCAAAGTCGCCCGAGCTGCTGCAACGTGGTGGCAATCTCGATCGCCGTGCGACGATCTGGATGCTCACGCCGCGTCATCGATAACTTTAGTTCAACTAATCGGCTGAGCTGAACTGCCCGATTTTCGATCGCGGCAATCGTCTCGGCGTCCAGACGACTGGGCAAATTTTGTAACCGTCTAAGTGACGTACTGAATTTCACCCACGCCTCGCGAGCATCCGCATCGCGACGTGTTGCTTCCCAATACGCCCGCGTTGCTTCCGCATCGCGTTGCTGCGAACTTGCGAAATCACCGATAGCGATCCAGTAATTTGGGTAGCGATCGATGGCATTGCCATGTTTTTTGGCAAGCTGGATCAATTCGCTTTCGCGATGCTGAGCGAACAACACACGGCACCGAAGCGCGAGCGCCGGGGCGTAATTCGGGTGAAAGCGAAGACTGTCCTGCAACCGTGATGCCGCATCCTGCATATTGCCCAGGTCGTATTGAATCTTTGCTTCGGCAATCATCGGACGATGATCCGTCGCATGTCGCCGTGCCATCTCCGTCAACGGATCCGCGGTTTCGGTGTGTGTTTCGCTACTGCATAGCGCCAACAACAATGGCAAATCAAATTGGCGGTGGCGAACCAGAAAACGTCCATGGGGAATGCCACGAACGTGATCTTCGACTCCGTTGTAGAAATTGAACAACATCCGCCGCATCGCATGTTGTTGCGGATGCCGATCAATGAACTCCTCCAACAAGTCGATTGCGTCGTAGACCCGACCGGTGACTGCGAGGGTTGCAACCGTTTGTTGTAGCCGTGATAAATTGTCGAGCGATTCGGCACGACAGGCATCGATCATCAGATCGCCAGCCAAATGTGGCTTTTGGTTTTCCAACGCGACGCGAGCTACCGAGGCGATCGCATCGGCGTCTTGCGGATAACGCGATAACACGACGGGGGACAACTCCCATGCCTCGGTCCAACGTTGACCGTCGATCGCGTCATTCAGCGATTGCAGCGAATCTGAAGCTTGCGGTGAATTGGACGCTTGCCGTGAAGCAGTGGACTGCAGTGAATCCGAGCCCAACTGCAAATCAGCGTTACTTGACCGATCGCAGCCGCTGATGAGAAACAACCAGAGCAGCGTCAGCCGGATGATCCCCCGCGACAACCGAAGGGAAGCGGCAGAGGGTCGATCCGCTGGGAATGTCATAGAAAAAACCTCGTCAAATTCCGACGAGTCATCGGTATCACGAGGTGGAAGCGAAGCGGTTCACCGCTTCGAACAAAGTGCCAATCGATGGCACAACAGGGCGAGCCATCAAGACACGCCCTGTCGACCATGCGATCTGGTTTCGCCAT
The DNA here is from genome assembly GCF_039545035.1 of Novipirellula caenicola. Lineage (NCBI taxonomy): Bacteria > Pseudomonadati > Planctomycetota > Planctomycetia > Pirellulales > Pirellulaceae > Novipirellula > Novipirellula caenicola. Next base: position 46,291 of record NZ_BAABRO010000006.1, on the reverse strand, counting down.
TATTGGCTACGATCGCCTTTTCTTGATTCGGCCATCGATTTAGCGTAGTCGGCATCTCGAGCATCAAGCTGTGCTTGGATTTCAGGAGTCGGACCACCGACGATCGCGGGCGTATCCGAATCGCCGCATCCGGTGATGGTTAACGTTCCAAGGAACAAAGCGGTGCAACACAGTTGCGTTAGTGAAATTTTCATGATTGGGTATTGGGTCGAGTGGAAAGTTTGAAGACAGAGTAAGCGGCGAGCGATAGGATTGCCGCCTCGTGCAACCGAGGGTTGCACGAGAAAACCGGGAGTGCCGATCGGCGGATTAAAATTCGCTGACCGTCTCTTTACTTGCTCGCGTACCAAGCGCCCCCCACAATCCATAAGGACTCTTTGAACCCGGAGCCGAAATGCCGGTTCGGCTGAATTCAACCATGTGAGCTTCTTGGTTACCCGATTCGATCGAATTGGTAACGAACTTGATCGCACCGTCGCCCATCAGCACATGACAACCACCTTGGTGGCGACTGCTCGGAGGTGCAATGCCTTCTTGACCAGGCCATTCGCCTTGGTAGCACAGCGTGCTATTGGGCGGCAGGATGGTCATCATGCCAGTATGCAAGTGCTCACCGGTCATCCACTGGTAACCACGACCGTAGATGGAACCGTGTGCCTTGATGATGGTGTTCGTTCCCGAGGCCCAGAAGCGAGGACGTTGGGGATCAACCGATCCGTCGGTTCGACAGATCGACGGAGTTGCTTTGACGGGCTTAAAAATAGCCGCATCGGTCGTGATGTCACGGTCGCCCAGATCCGTATTGATCTCGCCACCGATGATCGTATTGGAAAGACCGTCCAAGATATCGCGAAATGCCATCTTTTGGTGAACGACAAAGGCACCACGTTGTCCGGCTCGGCACCACTCTGCATCCGCCGACGTGACGACCAACGTTTGGTTCACCGCACCGGATTCTGCTTTGGAAAACGAATCCCCAAGACAACATGCATAGTTCGTACGTCCCATGCCTGGCAAGCCAGTGCCGGGATCCGACGGACAACGGAAACTTGGTAATTCGGTCATTCCCGGGGGATAAACATAGTTGCTGCCCGGCTTAGGTCCCATCGCAGTCCACGATGGTGTTCGCGGGACAAGTCCACCACCCGCACTGAGTTCAAAACCAAGCGGATTGGAGATTTGTTCCCAGATCGCTTGCTGCTCAATAAACGGCGTGATTGGAACAAGCCAACTGAGTTGACTTTGGTTGGTCACATTCGTTCCGTCCCACCAGGCCCCGGTTGTGGGATCCAACCCGGTCCCCGTTTTCTGCTTCGGCAACTGGTTGTAAGCGGAGTGGTAATTGTGAACTGCAAGCCCGATTTGCTTGAAGTTGTTGCTACAGCTCATGCGGCGAGCCGCCTCACGAGCCGCTTGGACCGCGGGAAGCAGCAGTCCGACTAACACGCCAATGATCGCGATCACGACGAGAAGTTCGACGAGCGTAAAACCCGCCTTGGAAGTTTGGGAGCGGAACATAATAAGATAGCCTTTGGAAAGAAAAGAGAGTAAAACACGACCGTGTTTTATGCTTGAGACGCTACGTAACATTCATTCTTTGTCGAAGCTCACCGATCACCCATGGATACAACCGCGGGCAATGAGGTAGCAGGGGTGCTTTTTAACTTGGACCTCCTCGCCATGGGCGTCGTAAGGATGATGGTGAGAAAACGAAAACGGGTTCAAAAACGAAACCTGCCGAAAAACCAGCTAAACGTCGGCGGAGCCGGGAGCGAACATTCATCGCAGTACCCTCGCTACCGATTCACGACATTTCAGTTCGGCTTGTAACGTTGGCAGCACGCAGGGTTTGCCTTGCATTAATTGGACGAGCCCCGCCGCGGCGGCCGCTCCCATCTCCGTCCCTGGTTGCCGGACCGTGGTTAACGGCGGAGTCACATAAGCCGATTCACCCTGGTCATCAAACCCGACAATGGACACATCCTCGGGAACACGAATCCCATGCCGCTGTAAAGCCAGTCTAGCGCCATAGGCAACCATGTCATTTGCACAGAACACCGCAGTGAAGGATTTGCCTCGCATCAACAGCGAGCTGATCCCGACAATACCCGACTGTGCCGAGAAGTCTCCTTCGAGCACCAAGCCCGGATCCAGCTCGATGCCCGCGTCAGCGAGGGCTTTGGCGTAGCCGTCGAATCGCCGCATCGCATCCTGATGCTGCTTGATCCCTTGGATGATCGCGATGTCGCGATGCCCAAAATCAATCAAGTGTTTCGTTGCGTCGTAGGCGGCGCTGATGTTGTCGATATAGACACATTGGTTTTCCCACCCCGGAATCTCTTTGCCGACGACGATCGTTGGCAATCGCTCTTTGAGTTCATTTAATTGTTGTTCAGGAAGATCACCGCCCAGCAGCAACATTCCATCCACTTTTCGTCCCAGCACCGCTCGGATCACTTCCAATGCAGTGCTCTCTTCCCATTGACCGTCGACGAATAGCGGCGAGTAACCGGTTCCGGCAAAGCCTTGGATGACCCCTTGCATAATCATGTCGTAAAAGGGGCTGCCAATTTTCTGAGTCAACACACCCACCGTCATCGAACGTCCGCTGGCGAGGCTTCGAGCGAAGGCGTTGGCTTGATAGCCAAGCGACTCCATCGCCTCGAGCACGACTTTGCGTGTCTGCTGATTGACCACCGACTTGTCGTTCAAGACACGCGACACCGTGCTCTTGCTGACGTTGGCTCGCGCCGCGATGTCGCTGATGGTGGTTCCGTTGAGTTTCATGGGGGCTCGCTTCGAGTAAGGCTTCTGCAACCGGTTTCATTAAATCTACGCACCTACCCCCAAGCACTGCAACCGGTTTCTCTAAAGTTTTCGCAAAACCCCGTTTTCGTGACGTCTTTCCGAAATCTGATTGCAACCGGTTTCAATGACTGCTACCTTAGCGTCTCAGAAGGGCCAATTGGACGCCGCTTGATTGCAACGGAGTCACTTTTCACGGGCCTTTCTCACTTTTCACCTACTGGATGACTGTGCCCGTGACTGCCTATGAACCCGCCGAAAGTCCTGGTGTCGCGACAAAACCGCCCGGCCAGGGAGCGATCGAAGGTCCAGTAACCTCGCCCCCTGAACGTGACCAACGCCTCAGCGTGGGTGAAAAATTGGGTTACGGGGTCGGCGACACCGCATCGAACCTGTACTGGAAAACGTTCGAATTTTTTCTGGTCTACTTCTATACCGATGTGTTTGGTTTGACGGCCAAGTCGGCGGGCACGCTGATGTTGGTGACCCGAATCTGGGACGCGATCAATGACCCCTTGGTCGGTTACCTTGCCGATCGCACGCGTACGGCGTGGGGACGATTCCGGCCCTATTTGGTTTGGATGGCCGTCCCCTTTGCGATCACGGGGATGATGACGTTCTACACGCCTAATCTCGGGCCCACCGGAAAATTGATCTACGCCTACGTCACTTACACCTTAGTGATGATGGCCTACACCGCGATCAACATTCCGTACGGAGCGTTGATGGGAGTGATCAGCTCGGATTCGATCGAGCGGACGAGCGTTTCGACTTACCGGTTTGTCGCTGCGTTTTGCGGAGGCATCGTGGTCCAGTACTGCACGTTGGGGATGGTTCGCTACTTTGGTGGCAGCGAAACCGCCGTCATCGATGGCGTGGCCAAAGAGGTCGTCGTCAACGAACAGATGGGCTTTTTCTGGACCATGGCGGTCTTTTCGGTTGCCGCCGTGATCCTGTTTTTGATCACGTTTGCCACCACCAAAGAACGAGTGCAACCGGCGGTTGCGATGAAGTCGACCTTCCGCGCCGACTTGCGGTTTGTGTTGACAAGCCTTCGCGTCCATCAAGTGATGTTAGGCGGATTGGCTCTATTGGCATGTTTGGCCACCGCGTTTTCGACCGACACGCTGCTGCCCATTTTGGGCGGTTACGTGTTCTTAAGCTTGGTTTCGTTGGCGGTCCGCCAAGTGGCGTTACATCGCTTCGACGATGTTACCGAGGCATCCACCTTGGAAATGGATTTCAATGACTTGATTTCCAATCGTCCTTGGATGGTTTTGTTTGGCTTTGGGCTACTGCAACTCTCTGGCTTATTTGTTCGCGGCGGTGCCATTTTGTACTACTTCAAGTACTACTGTGGCGACGCCTCGCTGGCTCCGATGTTCTGGGTCTTGGGCAGTTTTGCTGCGATCGCGGGGATGTTGTTGACCAAACCGCTCACACGGATCTTTGGCAAAAAGAACCTGATGATTGGGATGAATGCGGGAGTCGCCGTGTTGACCGCCTGCTTCCTGTTTCTTGAACCGGACCAGATCAAGACGATGTTTGCTCTGCAAATTGCCGCGTCGTTCATTGGCGGACCGGTTCCCGTGTTGTTGTGGGCGATGTACGCCGACACCGCGGACTATTCCGAGTGGCGTGGAGGCCGACGCGCCACCGGGCTTGTTTTCGCAGCCGCCACCTTCTCACAAAAAATGGGCTGCGCCGTTGGCGCTGCGATGACCGGATTTGCACTGGATTACTACGGTTATCTGCAACCGCTGTTGGGTGTCGAGCAATTGCAAACCCCCACGACGCTGGCGGGTTTGCGAATGATGATGAGCGTGATTCCCGCGGTGTTCCTGTTATCGGCCGCAGCCTGCCTGCTTCTGTACAACATCAACCAAACGCTGTCGGTCCAGATCGAGCGTGAGTTGCAAGCGAGAAGGACCGAGGACTTGCAACCGACATAGCACGCTGCTCGCGACAGCAAACACCGTCCATCGAGCTGGACACTTGGTTTTCCACAGGCACTCTTTTCAAAACAACATTTCGTCTCCCTTCTATCACTATATTCACATGACTTCTCTTCATTCCCCTGCGATCACGCGGCCAAGTGTCTCGGGACAATATGTCCAGCTCGAAGGAGCAACGTGGTACAAGATCTCCAACAGCCACTTGATGCCCCCGTTCTTCATGAGCGCCGTGAGCTCGAGCGACCACTGGATGTTCATTTCCAGCCGCGGGGCGTTGACGGCGGGCCGGCAAAATCCCGACTCGGCGCTTTTCCCCTATTACTCGTCAGACAAGATCGCCGACACCGCCGCCCATACCGGCCCCAAGACCTTGCTACGAGTTCTGCAAGACAACCACTGGGTGTTGTGGGAGCCGTTTTCGACCGCCCCGATCCGCGATGGTGGGCGGTCCCAAAACCTTTACAAAAACTCATTTGGCAATCGCATCCTGTTCGAAGAGATCCATCATTCGCTGGGAATTGCGTTTCGCTACGTCTGGACCTCGGGTCACCATTTCGGATTCATCCGCCGCTGTGAACTGGTCAATTTGAACGACGCCCCTGTGCAAGTCGAAGTCACCGATGGGCTGCAGAACTTGTTGCCAGCGGATTTGGGAAAGGATTTCCAGCTGCGTTACAGCAATTTGGCGGACGCCTACAAAAAGAGCGAGCTGCTTTCCGATGCGGGGCTAGCGTTGTATTACCTCAGCTCGATTCCGACCGATCGTGCCGAACCCAGCGAGGGACTTCGTGCAACCGTCGCTTGGCAACACGGATTGGATTCGCCCGCAATTGCCCTGAGTGATACTCAGCTCGAGCAAGTCCGCAACGGCGCCGACTTGGTATCGGAGCACGAGGTGCGGGGACGCCGGGGTGCATTTTTCGCATCAAAACGGCTTGAACTGCAACCGCTTGATCCTGTGCGATGGAGTATCGTCGCGGATCTGAACAATGACCACTGCGACGTTATCAAACTGCAACACCATCTGACCGCCGGTGGAGATATCGGCGACGCGTTGGAACAAGACATTTCGGCGAACGAAACGCAACTCCTGAAAATCTTGTCGGCGGCGGATGGCCGTCAACTCGGGGCAAACCAGCTGCGAATCCAGCGACATCAATCCAACGTGTTATTCAATGTGATGCGGGGTGGACTTCCGGCGCATGGATACGAAATCAACACCACCGACTTCCATGCCCACGTGCGAGGTGCGAACCGCTTCGCGGAACAGCGTAATGCGACCTTATGGGACAATTTGCCGAAGTCGATTGGCATGGACGAATTGAGTTTGCGAATCGCGGAAAGCAATGATCCCGATCTGATCCGCATCGCTTCAGAATACTTACCGCTGTACTTTAGCCGTCGGCACGGCGACCCCACCCGGCCCTGGAACACCTACTCGATCGACGTTCGATCCGAAGACGGATCGGAGAAATTGAGCTACGAAGGCAACTGGCGAGACATTTTTCAAAACTGGGAAGCACTCGCGGTCGCGTATCCTCATTTCGCTACCAGCATGGTGCTTCGCTTTGTCAACGCATCGACCGCCGACGGCTACAATCCCTACCGAGTCACCAAGGACGGTTTTGAATGGGAGGTCCCTGATCCTCATGATCCTTGGGCGAACATTGGATATTGGGGCGACCATCAAATCATCTACTTGTTGAAGCTGCTCGAACGTTGCCGGACAATGACGCCGGCCCAGTTAAACGCATGTGTGTTACAACCGTACTGCACTTATGCGGACATCCCATACCGTATCCGCCCCTATGAACAAATTTGTCGTGATCCTCAATCCACGATCGATTTTGATTTTGAACATGCGGCCGAAATCAACCAACGTGTCAAATCCATTGGCAGCGATGGCAAACTACTTTGGGGCGACGATGGCGAACCCTATCACGTGGGTCTGATTGAAAAGCTGCTGGTTCCGGCGCTCACTAAGTTGACGAATTTTGTTCCTGAAGGAGGCGTTTGGCTAAACACCCAGCGGCCCGAGTGGAATGACGCCAACAATGCATTGGTCGGCCGAGGATTGTCGGTGGTCACGGCGTGTTACCTTCGCCGCTATCTGACGTTTCTAATCGATTGGTTCACCAGTCCCGTCGATGGGCTGCCCGAAACGACACGGATCTCCCAATCGGTGTGCCAATTGGCCGAGGGAATCCAACAAGTTTTGCAGCAGCATGCCGAAGCATTCGATGGAGCGATTCCGGATGATCGCCGCAAACAAATCCTTGATGCGTTGTCCATCGTGGGAGAGAGATATCGCGACCAGTTGTATAGCGGTGCGATTTGCGACGAACAAGAAGAGGTGACTTTGGCGTCGCTGGTTGATCTGTTTCAACAAGCACGCACAATGATCGATCACACGATTCGCAGCAACCGCCGCGACGATGGCTTGTACCATTCCTATAACTTGATGCACCTTGAAAGCGACGTAGCGCCGCTTTCCCATTTGTACGAAATGCTCGAAGGCCAAGTTGCGGTGCTCAGTTGTGGATTGTTATCACCGGCGGAATCGCTCGAAGTGCTCGACGCATTGCGGGCCAGCAAAATCTACCGCGAAGACCAGCAAAGTTACATGCTGTATCCCGATCGCGAGTTGCCAAAATTCCTAGAAAAGAACCGAATCTGTCCGAACAATGCTTCACGTTCAGCCCTGCTAAAAAGCTTGCTCGCCGACAAGAACGACGCGATTGTGCGGCAAGACATCCATGGCGATTTGCATTTCAATAGCCACTTTCGCAACGCAGCGGACCTAAACCATGCATTGGACCGATTACAACATCACCCGCAATATGGCGACTTGGCACGCCAGGACCGGTCACTGCTAAACGAAATTTTTGAGCAAACCTTTGGGCATCGTCACTTCACCGGTCGCTCCGGCACCTTTTTCGGCTACGAGGGACTCGGGTCCATCTATTGGCACATGGTTTCCAAACTCGCCTTGGCGGTGATGGAGCAGTGTTGGCAAGCGCACAAGATGCCGCAACGATCCAACGCAGACGTACTCGAGCAGCTTCACCAGCACTATCGAGAAATCCGTGACGGCATCGGACTCACCAAAACTCCGCTGCAATATGGCGGTTTCCCTTCGGATCCCTATTCGCACACTCCGTATGCCGCGGGTGTCCAACAACCGGGAATGACGGGGCAAGTCAAAGAGGACATCCTGGCTCGCTGGGACGAACTTGGCATCCAGATCGAGCAAGGACGACTCGGCTTTGCCCCCGTCTTTTTCGAAACCAGCGAACAGCTGTTAACCGACAGCGAACTGGTCTATTTCGATGTCCATCGGCGGTGCATCACGCTGCCCGTTTCCGCAGGCTGTTTTGCGATGACGCTATGCCAAGTGCCGATTATTTATCGTTCGAGCGACCGTGAAAAGTTAAGCATCCATTATGCGAAACAGCCAAGTGTGCACCGCGACTCGCTACAGATGACAGCCTGCGAAACGGACGTATTGTTTCGTCGTCTCGGTGAAATCACCCGCATCGAAGTGAACTTTACTCCGCATTCCTGATCCCCGACCCGTTTACCTCGTTCTTTCTAATCCCCACAACGAAAGTGAAAACATGAATTCACAAATCTCTTACCTGGCAATTCAGCAACACTCAATCCATCTGTCACGGATTCCCGCGTGCTTCGGCAGACACGTTCCGCAAGCCTCGGCCATCCATCGGCTATTGTGTGTCGCCCTTTGCATGGGATGGATTGGTTTTACGGCGAGTCCGCTGGTTGCACAGGACAAAACCACCACGGCGGCCGATCCCGCGATGAAGCTGGTGTGGCAAGACGAATTCGATGGCGACTCACTGGACTATTGCAAGTGGGGAGTCGAAGTCAACGCGTTTGGAGGCGGCAATAGCGAGCTGCAAATTTACACTGACCGTTCGGAAAACGTCCGCGTCGAAGATGGCCATCTGGTAATCGAAGCTCGCAAAGACAACGCGGGAATCAGCGGTACCGAGCGTGAGTATTCATCGGGACGCGTGCGGACCAAACATCGCGGCGATTGGAAATACGGCCGCATCGATGTGCGAGCCAAACTTCCCGAGGGAGCCGGAATTTGGTCGGCGATTTGGATGCTGCCCACCGACGACGCCTACGGCGGATGGGCTGCCAGCGGTGAGATCGACATCATGGAAATGAAAGGACAAGAGCCCGATCAAGTCTTAGGCACGTTGCACTACGGCGATGCTTGGCCACGCAATGCATACAGCGGCGACAAGTACAAACTGCAGAGCGGCACTTTCGCCGACGATTTCCACACCTTTTCTGTCGTTTGGAAAGCGGGCCAAATCGATTGGCTAATCGATGGCAAGAAATACCAAACGCAAACCAAATGGAGCAGCACCGGAGGTGAATTCCCGGCGCCGTTTGACCAAGAATTTCACTTGCTATTGAACGTCGCGGTCGGAGGCAATTTCCTTGGCCCCCCAAATGATTCCACTCCATTTCCGGCAAAGATGTTGGTCGACTACGTACGGGTTTATCAATAGCAAAGAACGGAAAAGAAAAAACGCGTCGCCAAGGATGACGACGCATTTTGTTTTTATTGCGTCTGACGTGGACGCGGTAAAGCATTCTCGGGTAGCGACCTTCGCCAGAAGGTGGTAATTCGCAACCGACAGCAACCATCCACGCTCTGGCGAGCGTAGCTACAAGATTGCCCTGCGATGGGCATCGGCTAATTCATCCCTGTCACCGCACCGCCCCCGCCGAGGGCTTGATACGCGTTGACCGTGGCCGCCAATTGCTCTTGCTTGGTTTCGATCAAGACCATTTTGGCCTCCATCATGTCACGCTGAGCCAACAGCACCTCCATGTATTCGGCGCGAGCATTCTGAAACAACTTAGTTGCGCTGTCGACCGATGCTTCCAACGACTCGAGTTGTTGTTTTTTGATCTCGATGCTCTTGGCGTAGTTGTCCACTTTAGTCAGCTGATTAACCACTTCGGTATACGCATTTAACACGGTGCGTTGGTAGTCGTACACCGCTTGCAGTTGCTGAGCATTCGCACTGCGATAGGCCGCCTTGATCGCCTTCTTGTTGATCAACGGAGCGACCAAGTCTCCGGCGACATTGTAAATCAAGGATTCCGGCGTCGAGAACAAATACCCGGCATCGAAGGCTCGGTAGCCAACCCCTGCACTAAGGTTCAGCGAAGGATAGAAGCGAGCTCTTGCGACTTTCACATCCAACCCGGCTGCTGCCACTTCACGTTCGGCTTGCCGGATGTCCGAGCGGTTACGCAGCAATTGGGCTGGCACCCCGGCGCTGAGCGAGTGGAGGTTCAAGTCGATGTATTCCACCGAGGATCGCTGGACGGGTTGGGGGTAGCGACCGAGCAGAAAGTTGATGCGGTTTTCGGCTTCGACGATCCGCTGCTGAATGATCAGTTTTTCGCTTTCATTCTTTTGCACTTCGGCCAAGAATCGCTGGACGGCCAATTCGGTGCCGCGGCCGGCATCCTTCATCTGTTGCGAGGTCTCGAGACTTCTTTGTTGAATCTCGATCGTCTTGTCGAGTGTCAGCAATTGGTTGTCGAGAGCCAACAGCTCGAAATAGTTCTCAGCCACCTCGGCGACCATACGGGTGACGATGTAATTCCGTCCGTCGACTGATCCGAGATAGCGTAGACAAGCCGCGTCTCTCGCATTGCGTAGTTTACGCCAGATGTCGATCTCCCACGACACGTTGGTCGCAACCAAGAAATCGGGCAGCGGATCAGGAAACGATTTGCCGCGAGCATCAAGATGTTCTTCGACCGCCCCTTCTCGCGAATAGGCACTGGACTTTTCAACACCGGCACCGCCGCCAAGCGTGACGAAGGGAAGGTACTCACCGCTTCGAGCCTGAACCTCGTTCGATGCGATCCGGATCTCTTCGTTCAGAATCTTCAGTTCCTGGTTGCCCGTCAACGCTTGGTGGATCAGACCGGTCAGGTAGGGATCGTTAAAGAATTCAAAGCGAGGGACCTGTGACGAGTTTTCCCAATTGGATATTCCGATCTCCACGGCATCGTAGCCGATCTCCATCGGGTTGGGTCCAACCCCAGATCCGCCCGGCAGATCACTCAAATAGTAAGCCTGGTCCTTCACCGGACTCGTGTTAACCGCTGAGTCATCGGCTTCATTCAACTCCAGTGCAGTGGCTGGCTTGACAAAGCTTGCCAATTTGAATGATCCCAACAGGCTCTTCGATTCGCTTGAGGAATCATCCGCGTCGACAAGGTTATCCGGCGGTGAAGTCGCATCACTCGCGCTAACAACATCCGGATCCGCAGCATCTGGAGCCTCAGCAGAAGCTCCATGGATCCACTGGGTATTTAGATTGTAGTTTTCTGGCATCATCGGTCCCGGTTGGGCTCGGCGGAGCGGCGGGACAGAACACGACGGTAACACCACTAGAAAGCTGGTCACAACCGCCGTCGATATGGCGACGTTCTTTAGCTTCGTATGCGGGACATTTTTCAACAGGTTCATCCGTCTACTCCTTGACGTTCTGAGCCACGATCTTCAGCTCGCATTGTCTGACCACATCCATATGGACGAAACACGCTACCTTTTGAACATTTTCAAGCGTTTCAGATCTCGGTCAAGCAACAACCACTTTGCGCTCGGGATGCTGGATAAAAGCGGTCCCTTTAACGCTCGGTTCCGTCGACGTCTAACGTTGACCGGGGCCTGGCCTCGATGGCAAAACCTGCCGCAAACTGCGAGCGATCGCCACTGCTTCTACTTTCGACCGATGCGTCCGACGGCCTTTATCGGTTATGCGACTAAACCTCGCAAATCCTCGCATAAAAGTGACATGGATCTGCAATTTCTTGCAGCCAATCGGCATTTGTTGCCGATGGCCTTCACCGTCGGCGTCCGATTGCACAGGAGGCATCGAGTTTGGCGATTATGCCGCATTTAAGCTTCGTGTTCGAATCGCTCGCTGAGGGGTTCATCGGTTTCGTCTTGCAGCAGTTTTTTACCGTCGGCCAACTTGCCAAAGATGTAATAGAGTCCGGGAATCAACAACACGCCAATCACCGTCCCCACCAGCATGCCGCCGACCGCCGTCGTACCGATCGTGCGGTTTCCGATCGCCCCAGGGCCAGTGGCACGGACCAACGGGATCAAACCGGCAATGAACGCGAACGAGGTCATCAGAATCGGCCGGAACCGCAGCTTTCCACCTTCGATGGCCGCGTCCTTTAGCGACAATCCATCATGCCGCCGCTGCACCGCGAACTCGATGATCAGAATCGCATTCTTGCCCAGTAGACCGACCAACATGACCAACCCAATTTGTGCGTAGACGTCGTTAGCTAAGCCCATTGCTTTGAGTAACGCAAAGGAACCGAACAGCCCCACCGGCAGGGAAATGATCACCGCCAACGGCAACAGAAAGCTTTCGTATTGCCCCACCAAAACGAGATACACAAACATCACGACGACCAAGAAAATATAGAAAGCAGTGTTCCCTTTTTTGGCCTCGTCATAAGAAAGGCCTTGCCAATCGATGTCGTAACCGCGTGGCAACACCTCTGCGGCCACTTCTTGGATCGCCGCAATAGCTTGCCCAGTACTGTAACCTTCAGCCGGTGCTCCTTGGATCGCCGCGGTCGTGTACAAGTTGTAACGGCTGATTTCATTCAGGCCCTGCATTTTCTTGAGTTTCATGAATGCTGAGTAGGGAACATTCTCGCCTTTATCGTTCTGGACGAATAAATTCTCTAGATCCTCGGGATACCGACGAAACTCGGGCGCCGATTGAACATAGACCTTATAGAATTGGCCAAACCGGACAAAACCTTGCTCCCACGTGCTGCCGACAACGATGGAAAGATTCTCCATCGCATCGGCGATCGAAACTCCCTTTTGCATCGCCACATCGTTGTCGATGACAATTTCATACTGCGGATAGTTGTTCGCAAAGAACGTGAACAGACCTTTCAACTCTTTGCGTTTCCCCAGGGCTTCCATGAAGGTTTCCGTCACTTCGCCCATCTGTTGGTAGTCGCCACTGTTTGTTTTGTCTAACAAGTTCAAAGAGAAACCGCCCGCCGCACCAAAGCCGGGAACCGCCGGTGGTTCATAGAACTCCAGATGCACATTGGCAATCTCACGACCTTTTTCTTCAAGTTCCTCGATCAACTGCTTCGAAGTAAGTTTGCGTTCTTCCCAGGGCTTCAAATTGATCAAGCATGTCCCTGCGTTGGATCCCCGCCCTTGAGTCAGAACTTCGTAACCAGCGATCGACGAAACCGAAGTAACCTCGTCAAAGCTTTTGCAGATCTCGGCCAATTCGTGCGACTTGCTATTGGTGTACTCAAGTGTTGATCCCGGCGGCGTTTGGATAATCCCATAAATCATCCCTTGGTCCTCAAGCGGAATAAAGCCGGTGGGAAGCACGGTGTTGACCAGAAAGATACCGACACTAAACGCCATGATCACGAGCATGGTTAGCAGTCGCTTCGTGACGAGACCACGCAAGATCCAGGCATAGCCTCCGGTCAGCTTCACGATTGCCGAGTCGATCACCCGCAAAAAAATGGCGAGCGGACTACGGCTCTTCTTTTTGTTCGGATTGATAGGTTTCAGAATCATCGCACATAGCACCGGTGTGAGCGTCAGAGCCACTAACCCCGATAGCACAATCGACATCGCCATCGTGAGTCCGAATTGGCGATAGAAAACGCCAACTGGTCCGGTCATGAAGGTCACTGGAATAAACACGGCGGTCATGACCATCGTGATCGCGATGATCGCGCCGCTGATTTCATGCATCACCTCTTGGGTCGCCTGATACGGCCCCACATGTTTGGTGTGCATTTTTTCGTGTACTGCTTCGACCACGACAATCGCATCGTCCACCACGACACCGATCGCCAACACCAATGCAAAGAGCGTGATTAGGTTGATCGACATGCCGAACATCAACATGAAAAAGAACGCTCCGATCAACGACACGGGAACGGCCAGTGTGGGGATCAACGTGCTGCGAAAATCACCGAGAAACAAATAAACCACCAGCGAAACTAACACAAAAGCCTCAAGCAGCGTGTGAAGTACCTTTTCGATCGACGCATCCAAGAAGTTGGAAACGTCATAGGTGACTGAATAGTCCATTCCCGGAGGGAACTGTGCCTCTTTGATCTCTTCTAGCTTCTCTTTGACCTTATCGATAACTTCGCTGGCGTTCGAACCAGGCGTTTGCTTGAGCACGATGGCGGCCGATGGGTCGCCGTCGATGTCCGAGTACAAATCGTAGAATGACGAACCGAGTTCGACCGTCGCAACGTCTTTGATCCTCAGGATTTCACCTTCCGCGTTGGACTTTAGAATGATGTCCCCATATTGCTCAGGCTTGTCGTAGCGTCCCACCCAAGTCAATACGTACTCCAACGTCTGCGAGGTTTTCCCGGTCGCTTGGCCGAGACGTCCTGGCGAACCGATGATACTTTGTTCCGCCAAAGCATCCATCACTTCCTTGGCCGATACGTTATAAGCACGCAATCGTTCTAAATTGAGCTCGATCCGCATCGCATAGGCACGGTTGCCAAGGATCGTCGCACTGCCAATCCCCTGGATCCGCTTGATCTCGGGCAACACGTTGACGGAAGCGTAGTTGTAGAGAAAATTTTGGTCGACGTTTTTGTCTTTGCTGAACACATTCACGTACATCAGCATGCTGGACATGTTCTGCATGACGATGATGCCTTCGCGATCCACGATCGGCGGAAGGTTGTTCTTCACCGCTTGGATCCGATTGTTCACGTTCATGACCGCCACGTTGGGATCCGTCCCAGGTTCGAAAACAATCTGGATCGTTGCCTCGCCAGCACTGGTTGCATCAGAGATCATGTACCGCATGTCCTGAACGCCGTTGATCGCTTGTTCTAGGATCACCAAAGTCGAATCGACCAAGATTTTTGCGCTCGAGCCCGGAAACGACACCGAGACCACCACGCTTGGTGGCGCGACTGAGGGGAACTGAGAAATTGGCAGTGAAACGATCGACAACCCGCCCATAAACAGGATCAGCAGCGAGATGACGATGGCCAGTGCGGGACGATGCAGAATTCTTGCAAACATAGGTCTAGATGAAACTGAGTTGGTTTTGGACTTTTGATCGTAAGCAGGGCAGGCGGGAACCGGTAGGTGAATGCTCGTTAAGCATATTGGCCAACGCTGTGAGGCATTCCGGAGCGAAAACTTGCCAAGAGTTTCGGGGGCATATGTCCGCGGAACGAACGTCGTTGACGGTTTGTTGATGTACTGAGCCGCGACGCGTCAGCGGCTGGGTCCCACGCACGCCCCGGTGCCTGACGCCACACGGCTCACCATTTCGATTTGCATTTGGATTAAATCAACAAGCCGTTGACGGCTTCCGCTATCGAGCGGTCGAAACGACTATTCGGCGTGGTATTTCAGACTGCGAAGAACGTCCTCAGCAGCTTGAAACTCATACTGCACGTGCTCGCCGTCACGGACTTGTCGGATCCCTTCGAGCACAATCTTTTCGTTGACGTCGAGTCCATCCTTGATCAGATAAATGTCGTCCTGTTCGCTCTGAACGACAATCTCGCGTTGTTGAGCAACCCCATCGTCGCCAACAACAAACGCATACTTCTTAGCAAGAATCTCGAAGGTGGCTCGCTGAGGGATGACAATCGCATTGGCGACGACACGGCTGAGCAACACGGTGCCGGTTTGACCATGCCGCAACAAGTGTTGGGGGTTGGGAAAGTCGCCTCGGAACGCGATATTGCCTGTCTCGTTATTGAAGTCGGCTTCGATCGCGCCGATCGTTCCCGCATGAGGAAACTTGTTGCCGTCAGCCAAGACAAGCTCGACCTTGACATTGTCTTTGTCCGGGCTGGCTTCGTATTGCAGGTAGCGAGCTTCAGGCACGTTGAAATACGCCCACATCGTGCTGTTGTCCGACAGCGTGGTCAGCACGTCGCCTTCCTCGATTAGACTGCCCTGTTGTTCGTGTTGCTTGTCGACGATGCCATCAAATGGTGCTCGTAACGTGGTGAAGTTCAACTCTGCCTGTGCCAAATTGACCTTCGCTTGGGCCTTTGCCAACTTTGCTTTGGCCAATGCGACTTCGGGCTGGGCGACAATGTTTTGTTCAAACAATCTCTCTGTGTTTTGCAGTTCAATTTGTGCCAGTTGAGCTTCGGCCATATCCGATTCCAATCGGGCTTCGTACAGCGTCGGAAGGATTTTGAATAGCAAATCACCCTGCTTCACCCGCTGCCCTTCCTGGACCGCAATGGTCTCGAGATACCCACCTTCCAACGCACAAACTTCGATGTGACGCCACGAATGAATTTGGCAAACGAACTGCTGGGTACTCACCACGTCCTTGGCAACCGGAGTGGTGACCACGATCTTGTGTGCTCCATGGTGTTCACTTCGGTGTTCGTCTTGATGGCCATCATGATGATCAACTTGGTGGTTTTGATCCTTGTGGGAACCCGGCTCGCCAACACGATGCTCCGCGTGCGACGCTAAGCCCTCGCTTGGAAACGCTTCGGCGTGTGATACGTAGTACTGGTTCTTGAGATCGCTGAGCTTGTTGCAAGCAGGAAGCAATACAAGAAAAGACACCCCAAGGATGATGGTGCGAAACGCTGAGATTTTCATAAGGTTGATGATTTGTAGTGGATGGTTTCCGAGTGGAGCGTCGCCCGATTTAGTTGCCAACGTTCATGGCCTTAGGAAACCACATGCTGGTGATCGCCAGCGTTTCCGTTTCTCTCAGTCATGTCGTTTTCGTGCAACGCGGGCAACAAGCGATGGTCTGCAATAAAGAGCACTAACCTGCAAAAAGTTGCAGTCTTCGGTTTTCGTTTGCGGTAAAGGACTTCACGCCCGGAGGTGAGGACAAAAAGGCCGAAAAACCGGGAAAAAACCGCATCGTTTCGCCCCCAGACGGCCTAACCGCTGAAAGGGTTTTCCGGTCGCGGTGACCTAAATGCAAAAGGGGGGCCAAACCGCGTTTTGCAGTCCCACACCGGACTCGGCAACCAACTTGTGCGCATAGAGAACACCGCAAGTGGCGAGGGGATTCCACACGTGGTTACAGATCCGCAGCTGCAGCCGAGCGGCTGCATGCTAAGTTCCGCCGGTGCGAAAGAAGAATGGCCTCGAGTTCGATCGAATGGGCCAAAAATGGTGGCGCGGGGCTGGTTTGCAGCACGCGGCTTGTTGATTTAGTGAGCCGCGACACGTCAGCGGCCGGGCCCCCGCACCGCCCCCAAAGTAGATAGCATTGGCCTTAAGGCATTCGGCTCACCGCTGCAAATTGCATTTGGATCAAATCAACAGGCCGTACACGAGTTTAGCTACATCGTGATGACATCCGAAACTCTACGCGAGTTTCGCTACGTCATAAATGTTCGGCTATCGTGATTGCCGGATCCAATCGATGGCGGCCGCGGTCGAATCGGCGTTCGGTGAGCCCATTGTTACCGCGTCCGGATTTCCAAGCGTGTAAAAGGCCGTGGTCACGATCGCAGGAATCGATTTCTCGCCGCCGATCCACAGCGAGTTCGGTGCCGACAAAGCCAACAACGTGGGCAGGTCGCCATACTTGATCGCTCCTGGCAGAAAATTCACGTGACGCCAATCATTGAGCATTTCAAACCGAAACCCCTCGGTGTCGATTGCAACGCGATCCATCTTCGCTCCGGCAATCACTCGAGCCGCGGCAACCAGCGGGCCGCCTCCGTTGACACCCAGCACATGAAGCGATTTGGGTTCGTGATCGTCGTTACGAATCCATGCCGTGACACTTAGGATGTCGTGAACGCGGCGTGCAAACACGGTGTCGTTGTAACCGTAGGTGTATCCCGCAAACGGACGCGGATTCTTGACCGTCGGATTCTCGGTTAGCGAATCCGACTCGCTTGTGAATTCGCCCTGTCCATACAAATCGGCGGCGACCACCGCAAAACCTGCCTCGACCAACTTCAGCAAACCAGGATCGGGCTTGCCACCGGGAAACATTCCCGATTTGCCCTGGCCATCGACCCACAACACGACTTGCTTGTTCCATTTGTCCGACTTGGGGTAGACCGAAACGACGGGCAATTGTTCGCCTTTGTCGGTCAGCGTGATCAGATCGCCAAATTCGATGTACTGTTCGCGTGGTTCTTTCCAGACCTTGGTTCGCTTGATTTCCGAAGCCTTGGGCAGCTCTCGTCCGATCAAGGTCTGCCATGCCGAGCGGACCGTGGCGAGGTAGGACTGCGTTTCACGATCCCCCGTGGGCGAATGGTTTGACAACACGGCGAGATCTCGCTCGTTTAACTGCTGAAGCAATTTGCGTTCGTAAACGTCACCGCCTTTGGGTGCCGGGTGGCTGTCGTTCCATACGGTGTACTCCTCGGGTGTTAGCGGTTTCCAATCAAGTTCTTGGATCGGTTCCTCTAATCCGAGGTCAAGATATTTGTTCATCCACGAATACATCACACTGCGAGAGACCGCGTTGTAATTGTGAGGAAATTGCAACATCGGTTCGCAGTACACGTCCTCGGCGACACCGAGCATTGCATACAGCTCACGAAGTTGCGGATAACCTTTCGTCATCATCTCTTTGGTCCAATCGTTGGCCGCCGTCATCGCTTGCGGACGCGGGGCGAACAAGGCGGCAAGTTCGACGTTGCCGGTACCGATGCGAAGCAGGCTGCAGTTCTCGCAGGTACAGCCTCCCTGCATGCTGGTCGACACCATGCCATTGGGAAAACCCACGATGTGCCGATCATCAATCGCTCCCATCAAAATCGTCTGCGTTCCGCCGCCGCTGCCACCGGTGACCGCCAAACGGGCCGGATCGACATCCTCTAGACTCTCCAAAAAATCAAGCGATCGGATACAGTTCCACGTTTGCAAACCAAGAATGCTGTGCAGCCGTCCTTCGGCTTGAGCGGAGTAAAATCCATAGTTTTCACGGCCTTCTAATTCCGCGTCGTGCTTGGCATACCCATGCGCACGATCTTTCGAAATTTGTTGACTGTCGACGTAGCCGAGCATGTCAAAAATAAACGTGACGCAGCCCATTCGTGCAAGTTGAGCGCAGCGAGCCAGTTTAGGAAAACGCCCCGATTCGCGATGCAGCTCGGCACCCGATTTGATCAGTTCGTCCATCTTGGCTTCGCCGTAGTCGTATTGTCGCCCTCCGTGACCGTGAGGCGACAAGACTGCAGGCCGCTTTTGGGTCACTTCGCCCTCAGGCCGAAACAATAGTCCCGAAACAAAATGTCCCGGCAAACTTTCAAAGTAGACCTTTTCAACTGTGAAACCGTCACGCTCGACTTTGCCGTGAATCACTGCGTTAAGAGGCGTTTTCTCGGGCATCGGGAACAAACCGGTCGCCACCAATACCCGTTGCTTCAATTCCGCCCGACGCTGCTGCCACGCTTCTTTCGATTCAGGTACCTCAAACGGAAAATATCCATTCAGATCCTTCGGCTCGCTCAGCCGCACGTCATCAGGGCGGACGTCGGCGTCGAGAACACGATGATGGGTGGGATCGCCAGCGACCAACGCGGACGAACCACAAACCACGAAGCCAATCGCAACAAACAGTAGCGGCACTTGGAATCGTACCAGTGGAAATGAGACTTTCACGGAGGGCTCCGAATCAGGTAGGAGGGTGTAGAAGCGGACGCCCATTGTAACCGATTTCGCGACACAAAGATCGCGAAGCCAGCGAAAGTGCATAGAGTTCACGGTGTCCGTTTTTTAAGGAGGACGATCGAGCTCGGCCCGGGCTTATGCCAATAGATCGTGAACCACACGTGCTTCTTCGACGCCCGTCAATCGCTGGTCCAGCCCTTGGAAGCGGTGTGTGAAACGGGCGTGGTCGATCCCCAGCAGATGCAAAATCGTTGCTTGCAAGTCGTTCACTTCGACCGGGTTGTCGGCGACGTTGAATCCAAACTCATCCGACTCGCCGTACGTGAACCCTCGTTTGATGCCGCCCCCTGCCATCCACAGCGAGAAGGCATAGGGATGATGGTCGCGGCCACGATTGGCACCCGGCCGGTTTTGCTGGAACGGAGTCCGTCCGAACTCGCCCCCCCAAATCACCAACGTGTCTTCGAGCAGCCCGCGTTGCTGCAGATCCTTGACCAACGCTGCCGAGGGCGCATCGGTGTCTTGGCATTGGATTTCGAGCTGCGTGTCCAAATTGGTGTGTTGATCCCAACCGGCGTGCATCAGTTGGATGAACCGGCAACCACGCTCTGCCAACCGACGCGCCATCAAACAGTTGTAGGCAAAGCTTCCTTTCTCGTGAACTTGCGGTCCGTACATCTCCAGCACATGTGCCGGTTCATCACGCATGTCGGTCAACTCAGGCACCGACGATTGCATCTTGTACGCCATTTCATACTGCGCGATCCGAGCGGCAATCTCGGGGTCACCAAGTCGATCCAAGTTCATTTGATTTAGCGCCGCCAAATCATCCAATTGGGTACGCCGTGTCGAGCGAGTGATCCCATCGGGATTGGAAAGATACAGTACCGGGTCGCCGGCACCGCGAAACTTGACGCCTTGATACTTGCTGGGCAAAAAACCGTTACCCCAATAGAAATCGTAGAAAATTTGACCACACGAAGCTTGCCGATCACGGCTGGTCATCACCGTAAAGGCGGGCAGATTCTCGGTCTCGCTGCCGAGTCCATAGGTCAACCAAGCTCCCATGCTCGGTTTGCCGGGCAGTTCGGAACCGGTCAAAAAGTAAGTGATCGCCGGCGCATGATTTACCTGCGTCGTCCTCATCGATTGGACAAAACAGACATCGTCAACGATTTCGGCGGTACGCGGCAGAAAGTTATCGGCTACCCATTTGCCGCATTCGCCATGACGAGCAAACTTCGTGATCTCGGGCAAGAACGCTTTTTCCTGACTCGCGGTCATCGTGCTAAATCGTTTGCCTTCGGTCAATTCATCAGGCAACCCCTTTCCGGCAAGCTCGCGCAGCTTTGGCTTGTAATCAAACAAATCGACGTGCGACGGACCGCCGTTTTGGAACAGATAAATCACCCGTTTCGCTTTGGCAGGAAAATTCGGTAGCGTTGGTGCCGCCGGATCCGGCAGCGCCGCTTGGGCCTTGCCACCGATCAGCGTGCTCAGTGCGGCCGCCCCAACCCCCAATCCCATTTTCCCTAACAGATGACGGCGGGTGAGCAGCGCGGCATGTTCATGGATTGGATTCATAGTTTCACCAATACTTCGTCGAGATTCATCAGCGTGTTGCACAAGGTGGTGTAGGCCGCGTGTTCGGCCGGGTCCAGCGACGTGTCTCGCGGTTTGTCGCCGATCGCCAATAGCTCGGCGGCTTTATCCGGAGTCTTACGAAATTCGTCGACGTAGGCATCCACACGTTTTGTTAGCAGTTCGAGTTCCGCCGAAGTGGGTGGTCGTGAGGTCAGCTTGACGAACGCCGCGGTCATCCGATCGCTTTTGCGTTCGTGTTCGTTGATGATTCGTTCTGCCAACACGCGAGCCGCCTCGACGTAGGTAACGTCGTTTAATGTCGTCAGCGCATGTAGCGGGGTGTTGGTCAAGTTCATCTTGACTTCGCATGTTTGTCGTTTGGCCGAATCAAAGAACACCGTCGGCCCTACGATGCGACGCCAAAATGTGTACAACGAGCGGCGATACAGTTTCTCGCCCGTATCGGCTTGATAACGAATTTTGCCAAACGTCGCCTCGGCCCAAATCCCGTCGGGTTGGTACGGTTTGACGGGCGGTCCGCCCCGCGTCGGATTCAATAACCCGCTTGCCGCCAATGCATGATCGCGAATCATCCACGATGGCATGCGATAACGTGGTGCCCGTGAAAGCAGGATGTTCTCGGGGTCCTGCTCTAGCAACTCGGACGTCACCTGGGCGGATTGTCGATACGTATCGCTGGTCACGATCAAGCGATGCATCTTCTTGACGTCCCAGCCGGACTCGACAAATTCAACCGCTAACCAATCCAGCAAATCGGGGTGCGTCGGCTGCGTCCCCTGCAAACCAAAATCGTCCATCGTCGAAACAATCCCGCGGCCAAAAAAAGTCTGCCAATAGCGGTTCACGGTCACACGAGCTGTCAGTGGGTTTTCGGGCGATACGATCCAGCGGGCGAGATCGAGTCGTGTCGGCGGCGTGCCGTCCGCTTTCTCGGGCAATGGCGGCAACATGCTCGGGACGTTGGCAACGACTTTATGATCCGTCACATCGTTATAGATTCCTTTGACTAAAACAAAGGTTTCGCGAGGTTTCTCTCGCGTGTCCATCACCATCACTGGCACGGGTTTTGACTTGGACTGCAGTTGGGAAAGCTGGCGGCGAGCCGCGGTCAGTTTGCGAGCGATTTCATTCGTCGGTTCCCAGTGATACATGCGAAAATGTTCTCGCAGTGCCGCTCGATCCGCATCGCTTCGTTGTGAGGGATTCTTTAGCAAGATCTCGGCGACTTTGGCGTCATCTCCCTCGGGCTGCTTGATGTCGGTCGCGCTCAAACGGAACCGAGCCAGCGTGTGGTGCGTGTGCTGCGATTCAAAACGAAGCGTGATACTCAACACGGTCGTGTCGCCGAGTTTGACGGGTTGATCGAAAAAGAACTCCGCCCAACGCGGTTCTTTCTTTGTGTGTCCGCTAACAGACCAACCGTTATCCTTTCCGCTTTTACCGTCAATCGCCTCGCTAACGGGAAGTCCGCTTTGAGAAAAATCGGCTTTCGCACGTGCCAATTTGATCGGCGTGCCTTTAGCGTCAGCGAGATCCGCGGGACGCGTCGCAACTTCGATTTCGCTCAACACAAAGTTGCCATTTTCGTCTCGTCCCGTTCCTTTTCCTGGCGACGTTGGATCCACCAACGCATCCAACCGGATACCGCTGATGCGGTCCATTCGGGGAGCAAACGTGATTTCATAGACATCCTTCTCAGGACGTTCGCCAGTCACATGCAACGAAAAATCATCTCGTTTCGTGATCGTGGCCCCGCCGGTCGAACGCGACTGCGTTGCATCGAGCGGATGCCACTGCGGCGAATCCTTCGTCAAACTCGCTTCGTTCCAAGGCAATTCCCAAGCGACTTGGGCCGCGTCTGCTTGGTGGGACGGTTCTAGCAACTGCGCCGTCAACTGATCGATGCGACGCTGCTGTTGTTCAAGTTCGCTGCGTGTTTCGGCGGGCACATAGTCCATTGCCGGTGGAACAGCCAGTCCACCGACGATACGCCCTTCTTCGGAGGTTTGGTTGAAGAAATCGGTAAAGGCAAAGTAGTCCACGTTGGAGGTCGGATCGAATTTGTGGTCGTGACAACGAGCACACTGCAGCGTCAGCCCCAACCAAACCGTGCCCGTCGTTTCGGTGCGGTCAAAGACATTATCGACGCGCGTTTCTTCGGCGATTCGGCCTCCTTCGCCATTATGCATGTGATTGCGATTGAACCCAGACGCAAGCTGCTGTTCCGGAGTGCGATTCGGAAGCAAGTCGCCCGCAATTTGCTGAATCGTGAATTCATCAAACGGCATGTTGTCGTTCAGCGCGTTGACCACCCAATCACGCCAAGGCCACATCGAACGCACCGGATCGCCTTGGTAACCGCTGGTGTCGGCATAACGAGCCGCGTCGAGCCATGGCCACGCCATCCGCTCGCCATAGTGCGGCGACTGCAACAAACGGTCGACCAAGTTTTCGTAGGCAGCGGGTGAATCGTCAGCAACAAACGCCTCGACCTGCTCGGGCGTTGGCGGCAATCCGGTCAAATCCAAGGTGACACGGCGAATCAGAGTCCGCCGGTCGGCCTGAACCGACGGTCGCAAATTATTTTGTTGCAATCGTTTGCGAATAAAAAAATCGATTGCATTGGCTTCTGACTTCGGTACTTCCGGACGCACCGGTTTCTCAAACGCCCAGTGGCTGCCCCACTCGGCCCCCTCGGCGATCCAGCGTCGCAGAATCTCGATCTCCGATTGGCTCAGCGGTTTACGATGCGACTGCGGCGGTGGCATCAACCTATCTTCGTCGTCAGTGATGATCCGCGAAAGCAACTCGCTTTCATCAGGCTGCATCGGCACGATCGCCCCAATCTCATCGACAGCCGATTCACGACGGTCCAATCTGAGATCGGCTTCGCGGTGTTCTTCGTCAGGGCCGTGGCAATGAAAACAGCGGTCCGACAAAATTGGCAACACGTCCCTGCTAAACCGCACCGGGGTGTCCGCAGCGCAGACACGAGGAGCGATTAACAAGGAAACGGACAACAGTAGCAATGAGGTGGGAAAGCGTGGTGGGATCATGCACGCCATTTTAAACGACAACGAGGGCGAGTTCATGCGGGTTTGCACACGTTAGAGCTGGATTTTTGACATCCCCATTTTTGATGTTTAATTTCGGACTGTTTTTGTGATCTTTCGGACTTGGGCCACGTTCTCATTTCCACCGTCCTAAACACTACGTCGCGGTCGTTTCAGCTTACGTGACGGCGAGCGTGCGTGACGCTAAGATGATTTGCCGCTTCTACTGCCCCCCCTCGTCTGGTTCTCGCATGTCCAATCGCAGCATCCAAATTACCTCGGCAAACGTTTTCGATCTTCGCGTTCCGACATCCGACCAATTGTTAGGGTCCGATCCGTTTCATCTTCAGCCCGACTACTCGTCAGCGGTCTTGCACCTGGAAACCGACTCGGGATTGCGAGGCGTTTCGATTGTGTTCACCGTCGGCGCGGGCACCGACTGGATTTGTCACGGCATTCGAGACCTTTGCCAACTCTTGATCGGAACGACGCTCGACGAATTTGCAGAATCTCCGATCACCTTGTATCGCCGTTTGATCGACCACCATCAATTGCGCTGGCTGCACGACGGTGTGTTCCGCATGGCCGCCGGCGCCGTGATCAATGCAATGTGGGACCTGTGGGCCAAGTCGCTTGAGAAGCCGCTTTGGAAATTGATGGTGGATTTGGAACCTGAATTTGTCGTTCAGTGCATCGATTGGCGGAACCTTCGCGATGCGTTAACCGAACAAGAAGCGTTGGCTCTCTTGCAAAACGCTCGCCGCCGCGTCGCCGACCGAGAAACTGAATTGCGAGAGCGAGGTCCCAAGGCGTACTGTACCGCAGGATGGCTGGGACTGAGCGACGCAGAGATTGTGGCCACCATCGACAAGTTACGCGCGCAAGGGTTTGATTCGTTCAAATTGAAAGTCGGTCGCGACCTGGACCATGACGTCAAACGAATTGCGTTTCTTCGCAGCGTTGTCGGCCCTGAGTGCAATTTAATGGTCGATGCCAACCAATACTGGGGCGTCCCGGAAGCGAAGCGACATTTGGAACAATACCGTGATTTTGATTTGAAGTGGGTCGAAGAACCGATCGCGCGAGACGATGTATTGGGCTACGTCGATCTCGCTGAAACCTTCGCCGATGCAAGTTTTGGTTTCGCTTGTGGCGAACACGCCGCGTCGCCGGTGATTTTCAAACAACTGCTAAAAAGCAAGGCGATCAAATACTGCCAGATCGATGCCACTCGCGTCGCCGGAGTGAACGATGTGATGGCGATCATCTTGATGGCAGCCAAATTCGGTATCCCGGTTTGTCCCCACGGAGGCGGCATTGCGTTGTGCAACATGATCCAGCATTACAGTGTTTGGGACCAAATCGCCGTCTCGGGAACATCGGAAACCCAGTTGGTGGAATACATCGACTTTCTGCAGGAAGCGGTCGAGCATCCGGTTCGCACTCGCAACGGACACTACGTCACGCCCACCGCTGCGGGATGGGGGCTGGAATTTGTACCTGCGTTTATCGATGAGTACTGTTTTCCAGACGGAACGGCATGGCGAGACCGCAGTCATCTGCGAAAAGGAGCGGCCTTTGAAGCCATCCCGCCGCAATCGCCCCGGTAGCCCCCGTAGTGGCCAGCAACCCTTTGCCCCCTTCCCGCCATCCAATTCATCTTCGTCCCTCTCCGGTGTTCCTAACATGATTCGCTCGATCCTTTGCATGATTGCCCTATTGACCATCGGCCACGAATGCTTGCAGGCGCAAACCGCAGATGTCGCAACGAAGAAGTTACCCACTGCGGACGCGGCGGACGTTGGCATGTCGGCCGACACGCTCGCCAAAGTGGACGAGGCGATGCAGGAATCGATTGACGATAACCGCATCCCCGGCGGGATCGTGATGATCGCCCGTCACGGCAAAATCGTGATGCATCAAGCCTATGGCAAAATGGATCTCGAAGCCGACAAGCCAATGAAGCCCGATACGATCGTGCGAATCTATTCGATGAGCAAAGCGATCACGACCGCGGCGGCACTGATGCTGTACGAAGATGGAAAACTGGATATCAACGATCCCGTTTCAAAATATCTACCTGAACTTAAAAACGTGCAAGTTGCCTCGGACGGCGAAACGCATCCGGCCACACAGACGATGACGATCGCTGATCTGATGCGGCATACCGCGGGCTACACGTACGGCCGATCGGGGAACTCGCTTCATGACGAAGCATTCAAGGAACTCGACATGCTGCAGCGAGACGACTCGCTCGAAACGATGCAAACCAAACTCGCTAAATTGCCATTGGTGTTTGAACCGGGGACCGATTGGCAATACGGCATCTCGATCGATGTGCTTGGCCGTGTCGTCGAAGTCGTCTCGGGTGACTCGCTTGGCGATTTTCTTCGCAATCGAATCTTCGATCCGCTTGGGATGAAGGATACCGGCTTCTTTGTTCCCGCCGACAAAGTGAACCGTTTTGCCGCAAACTACAACACCGACGGCAAAGGCGAATTGACGCTCGGCGATGCGCCGGCCGAAAGCCCTTATTTAAAAGCCCCTGCGTTTGAATCGGGTGGCGGCGGTCTGGTCTCTACCGCCGAGGACTACATGCGTTTTTTGCTGATGATCGCGGGGGGTGGCGAATTCGACGGCACCCGTTTGCTGAAGCCTGAAACGGTCGCGATGATGACGACCAACCAAGTCCCCGAAAGCGTCGGCTGGATCAAGTTTGGCAAGGAGGTTCGCGGCGGAGTCGGCTTTGGATTTGGGTTCTCAGTGCGTGAATCGATGAGCGATTGGGATCCCGATGGCCGTGTCGGCGAATACGGGTGGGGCGGTGCCGCCAGCACGCATTACTGGGTGTCCCCAAAAGACGAATTGGTGGTCATCACGCTTGAACAGATCATGCCGTACCAATGGCTGACCGAATTCAAGCTAAAAGGCCTGATCTACGACGCGATTCTCGAGTAGAATTCCGCCCAGTAGAATCGCCCGCCTACCCCAGCCCTGCCATCTCGCCCTCCTTACCACCCGCCTTTTTATGAACTCACTCCGTTTTCTATCGGTGATCGCCGCGTCACTCTGTTTCGTAGCGACTGCAAGGCCAAGCTTTGCCGACGCCCCTGCCCTCAAGCCGCTTCGAGCGTTATTGATCGCCGGCGGTTGTTGCCACGATTACGCCAACCAGCAAGAGGCGTTGTGCAAGGGAATTCAGTCGCGGGCCAATATCCAGGTCGATGTCTATTGGACCGACAATTCGACCACCGCCCCCGTGTTGCCGATCTATGAAAATCCAAACTGGGCCAAACGCTACGACGTGATCATTCACGACGAGTGTGCGGCGGACATCAAAGATCAAGCAATTGTCGACCGGATCGTGCAAACGCATCAGACGATTCCCGCCGTGCACCTGCACTGTGCCATGCATAGCTTTCGCACCGGAAGCGACGCGTGGTTCGAACATCTCGGTTTGCAATCGAGTGGGCATGGACCGCAAGAACCGATCGAGATTCAGTTCGTCGACACCAAACATCCGATCACCGAAACGCTAAGCGATTGGACGACGATCAAAGAAGAGCTCTACAACAACGTCAAACTGTTCGGGGCTCATCCCTTGGCCATCGGCAAACAAGCCGTTGGCAGTGGGGACAACGCACGTGTCGACCAAGCGGTTGTGGCGTGGACCAATGAAATGCAAGGAGCTCGCAGTTTTAGCACCACGATTGGTCACAATACGGAAACGGTTGAGGATCCACGCTACTTGGAATTAGTCACGCGAGGAGTGTTATGGGCGTGTGGAAAATTGTCGCCAGAGTATCTGCAACCGTTCGCTGGCGAAAACAAAGTCACGTTCATCGACAAAGAAAAATTCAAGGCACCACTCTCAATCAGCCTAGGCGACATGCCCGACGACGCGACACTGGTGAAAGCCAAGTCATCATCCACCCAAACCTCGCAAGACGCCTACCTCGCGGTGGACGGCAACAAGGAAACGCGTTGGTGTGCCGATGGAGCGAGCTATCCTCAGTGGTTGCAACTTGAACTGGACAAGCCGCACGTGGTTCGCGAGATTGAAATCACATGGGAGTTCCCCGACCGAACGTATCAATACAAAGTCGAAGGCTCGATTGACGGCAAATCGTGGTCAATGCTTTTGGACCAATCCAGTGCATCCACCGCGATCAACGAACCTCAGGCATTGACCACCCATTCCCCAACGAAGTTCATCCGCATCACCGGTATTTCAAGCAGTGGCGGCTGGTGCAGCATTCGCGAGGTCAAATTGAGCGGCGAGGGCATTGGCCCGTTGTGGCCGGCCGACGCAGAGAAGAAAGCGTTTGTTCCGCTCAGCCCCGATCCGTATGCGAAACAAGGCAATGTCTATCCGACGATTCAAACGTTGACAGCGGACCAAGAAGCGACGCTGTTAGCAGACGTCAAAGTGCCCGACGGTTTCGAGGCGACGCTATTCGCCGCTCCTCCGGCAGTGAATTATCCCGTCTTTGTCGCAGCCGACGTTGATGGAACCTTGTACGTCAGCTCGGACGGCAACGGCTCGCTCGGCCGCAATCCACGCCGAGGCCGCGTGATCCGGTTGCGTGACCTCGACAACGACGGCCGCGCCGATGAGACGAAAGTGTTTTGCGAAGTCGATGCGCCGCGTGGCTTGGTGTGGGACCACGACCGATTGTACTTGATGCACCCGCCGCACCTCAGTGCGTTCATTGACCACGATGGCGACGGCGAAGCGGACGAGCAAAAGATACTTGTTAAAAACTTGGCCTTTGATTATGGCAAACGGCCCGCCGACCACACCACCAACGGTGTCAGTCTCGGGGTGGATGGATGGCTTTACATTGCCGGCGGCGACTTTGGCTTTATCAACGCCGAGGGCACCGATGGCCGGCGGCTGACGCATCGTGGCGGCGGAGTGATCCGCGTGCGTCCCGATGGAACGGGACTGGAAATCCATTCGACCGGAACCCGCAATATCCTGGAGGTGGCGATCAGTCCCGAAATGGAAATGTTCGCCCGCGACAACACCAACGATGGTGGCGGATGGGACGTTCGTCTACATCACTTCACCGGCACTGACGACCACGGCTACCCGCGGCTGTACAAAAACTTTTCCGAAGAGTGTGTTCAGCCGTTGGCCGATTACGGCGGCGGTTCCGGGTGCGGCGCGGTTTACATCGACGAGCCCGGCTTTGGTGAATGGAACCACGCTCCGTTTACCGCGGATTGGGGCACCGGAGCGTTGTACCGACATACCGTCGCCCCCAAGGGAGCCAGTTACGAAGAAACCAAATCGCCCGAGCCGTTCATCCGCATGACACGTCCCACCGATGCCGACGTCGACGGCAACAGTCGGGTGTATTGTGCCAGTTGGCGAGGAGCGACGTTTGATTGGAACGGTCCCAATGTGGGCTACATTGTTTGCGTCAAACCCAAAGCGTTCAGCCCCACGCCGTTGCCAAAATTTGAAAGCCTAAGAGACGACCAGCTTGTTGAGGTGATGAATTCGCCGAGTGCACGCCGGCGAATGGAAGCGGAGCGTGAATTAATGCGACGTGGAAACGCGGTGCATCGCCAACTGCTACGGCGTGGATTGGCAAAACGAAATGAACAACGCACGCTCGTCGAATCGCTGCAAGGCGACACAACCGACCCGGATTCGATCGCTCGCTGTATCGCGGCGCTCCGCAGCGATGATCCGGTAATCGTCCATGTGGCGATTCGCAGTTTGGCAAAACGCAACGCGTATGATGCGTGCTTTGCGGCGCTGGACGACCAATCGGTTTCTGCGCAACCTGTGCTTCGCAGTTTGGCGATGATGCACCACCCGACGGTGGTCGCGGGACTGATCCAACGGATCGCTAAGGAAACCGCCCCTGATCGACGCGAAGCGATTTTGGAAGCCCTTTGCCGACTGCACTTTCAAGAGGGCCAGTGGAACGGCGACTCGTGGGGCACGCGCCCTGATACGCGAGGCCCTTATTACCAGCCGACCCCTTGGAGCGAAACCGACAAGATCGCGGCGGTGCTGAAGCAAACGCTTCGCGAGGCTTCGGGAGACGCCGCCGCGAAGCTGATCACATTGATGAATCGCAACCGCATTGAATCGAGTGATTCACTCACTCGCTTGGTTCAACTGGCCAAACAGGACTCAAAGTTAATTGGCCAATTGGTCACGCAACTTACCGCCGAGAACACGGTGCCTCGTGACGCGGTCCACGTACTCGTCGCGGCCGCCAACCGCAGCGACTTGTCGGCCGCCACCTTGGCGGACATCGTGAACCTGCTAAGCACTGTGGATGATCGCGATTCGGCCGTGTCGATGATCGCTGCACTTGCCACACTGCAGCAGCATGCCGAATCAAAAAAACAAAATGCCAAAGAACTCGTGCGAGCTCGCAACGCGTTGATCAATGCACCGTGGCTCGATACGCAAACATCGACCTTGGTCAACCTTGCATCGTCGTCAGATTCAGCCGACGCATTGTGGGCCGAAGCCGCAATCATCGCCGTGGCGTCTCGATCAAACGCGAGCCCCGAAAATCGCGAACTGGCCAAACAAACGATTGACAATGCATGGCAAGACGCGAACCGCCGGGTGCGGTTGATGCAAGCGGCGGCAGCCATCGAGAACCATTTTCTCGATGCAGAAATCCTTGCCGCACGATCCGACGCCGATACATCGATCGCGAACACGGCCAAATCGATCGTAAAACAGATGCAGATCGCCGAGATCGCCCAGGATGATTCGGCAATGATCAGCTCATTGACCACAAGCGAAGCAGCTGAGCAGGCGGTCGCGATGGAAGGGAATCTTGCCATTGGCAAGCAAATCTTCACCAAAGCCAACTGTGTGGCATGCCACACCATCAGCGAAGACGAGGTGCAAAAAGGGCCATTCTTGGGCAACATTGCCAAGACCTACAAGCGTCCTGATTTGGCAACCGCGATTTTAGAACCAAGCAAAACAATCGCTCAAGGTTTTGTCACCAATTCGATTTTGACACTCGATGGCGTGGTCTTGACCGGGTTCGTCACGAACGAACAAAGCGACCGCGTGACGATCCGAGACCAGCAGGGCAAAGAGACGATGATTTTGAAAGACGACATCGAAGTGCGTCAAACCTCGCCGATCTCGGTCATGCCCGAGGGGGTGATGAAAGACTATACGACGCACGAGTTGGCATCGTTATTGGATTACCTTGAATCACTTGCCGCGGCAAACGCGAAGCAATGATTTTGCAAGCCGCTCGGACGTGAGCGGCGGGAGTTTGAGAGTGGAGTGCGTCCGGTGGATGCGGACGCACCATGAACTTCCGAAACTCTTGGCGAGTTTCGCTACGGAGTTTCGCTACGGAGTTTCGATACGGGTGTTTCGATTCGGCGAGTTTGTCGACTCGATCGATTGCCGCAAAACCGACCTAGGCCAAATCGCTCAGCGATTTGATTTCTTCTTCGGTAAACTTTCGCTCCAGTCGTGCGCCCATTTGCGAGACAACGCGTGCGGATGCTTGCGAAGCCAAGTGGCCTGCTTGTCGCCAAGTCATGCCATTGGTGATGCCGTACAGCAACGCCCCGGCGTACATGTCACCGGCTCCGGTGGTGTCGATCGCTTTGACTTCGACACCTTCGATCGGGACGGCTTCGCCACCGTGCATCACAATCGAGCCTTTGGGGCCGAGCGTCAATGCGACGTTTTCTGCGTGGTCATGGATTTTGGCCGCACATGCGATTGGGTCTGATTCGCCCGTCAAACTCTTGGCTTCTTCTTCGTTACAGAAGAACAAATCGACGGGGCCGGTGATCAAGTCCCAAATTTCGTCGCGGATCATGTTGACCAAGAAAGGATCCGAAGCGGTGAACGCCACTTTCACGCCATGCTTTTTGGCGAGATCCATCGCATGGTAAGCAGCCGCTTTGGTGGTTTCGCCGGTCAACAAGTAGCCTTCGATGTAGACGTACTTGGCCGCCTTGATCAGCGACTCGTCGATATCGGATGATTGCAGCGTGGCCGAAGCGCCCAGATTGGTCATCATCGATCGTTGAGCATCGTCGGTGATCAAAACCGCACAGGTTCCGGTGGGCGCCCCGTTGGCCGGTGCGATGTCCATTTTGACTCCGAGATCTCGCATGTCCTTGATAAAGAACTCGCCGACTTCGTCATCACCGATTTTTGCGATAAAGGCTGCGGTGCCGCCAAATTCCGCGAGTGCGACAATCGTGTTGGCAGCCGAACCACCTGCACAACGATTCAAGGGGCGGCCATCGAGCCGACTCAACACGCTTGCTTGTTGTTGATCGTCGACCAGCGTCATGATTCCTTTATCGATCGACAATTCGCTCAGGATCGAATCTTCCACTTGTGCTTGAATATCGACCAGTGCGTTCCCTACACCCAATACATCGTACGACGTCATTCGCTTTGCAGCCTTCAATTAACAGGTTTTCATTAGTGCATTCACCGACCCACAACTTAGTCCGTCCGGGCGTCAGCGTGTAGAACCCTAACAGAAACACCGTTTTTCAGCGGTTTTGGAGGACGCCGATGCTTCTCGGTCGCCAACAATCGGGGGGAAATCGCGAGGGGATCCGAGGGGGCCGATTAAATCGTGGATCGAAACGCTTAGCGGCTTGTTGATTCATTGAGCCGCGACGCGTCAGCGGCCGGGTCCCACACGAGACCCAGTGCCTTACGGCCCACGGCTCACCCTTGCGATTTCCAATTGGATTAAATCAACAAGCCGTTAGCGAGTTTCGCTATGGCGAGCGTCAGCTACAGTGCGTGACAGCTACAGTGAGCCGCGGGCACGGCGAATTTTTGCGATTGCGGCCAGCTAGGCTTTGTTCATGCTCCGCAATAGCGGGGTGGCAAGTCTCGGAAACAGCTGCAGCGTTCCTGCGGCGATGCGACACGCCGCCGGCGACCGCAGCGCCGTGGTGACAACGCGACAAGTCCGTTTTCGGCGACGCAATAGCACGGCGAGTTTCTGCTCCCAATCATCGCCGACGTGACCCCAGTCGCCGACCGTTGACGCGATCAAATCGGCCGCCGCGATCGCTCCCTGCATCCCCCACGTCATGCCTTCGCCGGTAAAGGGTTCGACGTAACCGGCGGCGTCCCCAATTGCCAAAACACGACCATGCCCAGCGCGGCGTGATCGACGCAGCGGCGGTGTGGTCATCGCAGGACTGAATTCGGTAAGCGAAAGTGATGCAAATTGGCTCGCTGCCAGTATCCGCTGCACTCGCGTGACCGGATCGCCACCGGCAACCGAGGATTGTCGTGATTGCAGCGCCGCTGCGACATCGACTCGTCCATCAGCCAGCTTGACCAGCCCCACGTAACCATCTTGATTACAAGCCATATAGATCACGCCGGGATCCACGTCGACCGACGAAGCCATCATTGAAATCCCAAAAGGCCCATGCGGCAGTTCAGTCCAAGGCAACAAACCGCTGCAGTTACCGGAGCGGAGTCCTGAGGCAACCACCACACAGCGGTAGTTTTTCATGATGGTTGCGTCGTTTTGATCCAGCTGCACCGAAACGTAATCGCTTGAGCTTGCTTTGATCGTCGCGGTGCAGTTCATTGACACGTCGGCTCCACTGCGAACCGCAGCCTGCATCATCAACGGGTCCAACACTTCGCGAGAGATCGCCACGCCGAGTGGGATCGACAACTCGATGCGTCGCCCCGCAAGCGAAGCACACCAACGCCGTGTCGTCATTCCATGTTCGAGCACCTCGTCACGAATGCCAAGCTGGGAAAACGCATTCAATCCAGCTTCACCGATGCAACATCCGCACACTTTCGTTCGCGGAAACGTGGCCTTTTCCACCAAGTCCACCGCGACGCCATGCGAACGCAAACGAATGGCACATGCGGCACCGGCCACGCCACTGCCGATGATCAGCACCGGCGAACAAGACAACGACTCGTGCCTGCGATCGCTCATACGGCAACACTTGAAACCGTTGGCACGCCGCCAATGTTCGGCAGTGCCGATGGGGTTGCCGCCACCGGCTTCTCGTACGATGCAAGGAAACGACACGGAAACGCAGCGTGCATTTCAATCGAGCCGTCGAGGGCATGCTGCGCCAACGTTTGAAACTCAGCATGCGTGTAGGCGCCTTGGACGCTGAGCACGCTATCGGAGTGAACCACCGGAGAACGCGACAAAACCCGCCCGGCAAAGGCAACCATCGCAAGGTTCATTCGCGACCGATGCAGGTCACAAATAAGGATGCCGCCGTCGGTCGCCACTTTCATCGCACGCAACAGCGTTGCAACCTGTTCGTCATTCAAATGGTGCATGAATAACGAACTGGTGACGACATCAAAACCACTAGGAAGTGGCTCAGCTAGACAATCGGATCGCAGCGACCGCACGCTCACTTGCGCTTCGGTAGCGCGTCGCTGTTGCGTTTGCACGGCGACGGGGCTGACGTCTAGCATGGTGATCTCCATCGCAACCCCATCGCGTCGGGCGCGTCGGGCCCAATCGATGGGAACATCCCCCGCCCCGCTGGCAACATCCAAAATCCGCAGTGGCCGTCCCGCTTTCATGGTGCCTCGTCGCCTCAGATGACGATACATCAAACCGGCGACACCGGTAAAGCGATTAAGACGAGACAGGCCCTTCAAAGCCAATTCGTGTTGGTCACGAGGCAGATCTGGATCGTCCATCCGTTCGTGCTGGAGATTCCGTTGCATAAAACAAATTCCTGAGATGAAGCGGGAGTGGACCTAAGCGGTTGAGCAAACTTTGCGCCAACCTTGATCACCCGCATCTTCTGGAATTATCGAGGATCGGATTGCCCGAAGCAACGAAATTGTCCTGAGTGCCCGCTGGATTAGGGAATCAGATTCAGCGGCCCCGTTCCTTTGCCCAACATCGGCGCCGTGCGAATTGCCTGGATCACAAACTGTTTGGCGTGCTCGACCGCATCGAGCAAAGGTTTGTTCCTAGCAAGACTTGCGGTAATCGCTGCCGAGAGGACACATCCGCTTCCGTGCGTATTTTCAGTGTGGATTCGTTCGCCGCCAATCTGATGGAATCGATCGTCGGTGAACAGCAAATCGACGGACTCATCGCCGATCTGCCCTCCTTTGATTAGCACGTTTTCCGCGCCCATCGCATGGATCATCTTGGCGGCAGTTTTCATGGATTTCAAATCCTCGACTTGGACGTTGGTCAACCGAGTCGCTTCCATCGCATTGGGTGTGACCAAAAATGCGTGTGGCAACAACAGTCGCCCGAGCACCTCGACCGCAGCATCGTCCAACAGCGGCATGTGATGCTTGCTGATCATGACGGGATCCACCACCAAAGGAAAGCCAAACGAGGCGGCCCGATCGGCAATCGCCTCGATCATCGCGGCGTTTCCCAACGCACCGGTCTTGGCGGCGGTCGGCGGGATGTCGTCGAGCACGGCGTCCAATTGAGCCAGCACAAAGTCGGGTTTGATCATTTCGATCGCATCGACGGTTTGCGTGTTTTGAACCGTCAATAACGTCACCACAGAGGTGCCGTAAACACGATTGGCGTGAAACGTTTTTAGATCCGCTTGTAAGCCTGCTCCGCCCGAAGGGTCCGAACCGGCAATCGTTAATGCAACGTGCAATGTAAGAGTCCTCGCAATCAGGCTCGCAATTAGGATGGATACACCCCCGTTATGTTAGAATAGATACGTGTCGTGTGCTTGAAAAAACCAGTGGTGTTTTGTGCCGAATCCCAGATGATCCCCAACACCGATTCGCCATAAGTGGCATTTGATCCCCGTCCGCTTACACATTCGCAGTTCACTCGGTCAACTAACGGTCGCGGAAGGATTTGGGGCAAACCGCAATGCGAGCGGCAAACGATGATCTCTGCGAAGAATTGACCGCCTGTGGCTAAAACAAGTCGACGTCCACTCGTTCGGGTCGACACGCTGCGTTTGTGATCGAAGGACATGCACCATGATCAGTTTGTTTGATTTGCTGAAAATTGGGATCGGCCCCAGTAGTTCTCACACCGTGGGCCCGATGATCGCGACCCAACGTTTTGTCAAACAGCTGGACCAAACCGATGCATCCGATTCGGTGGTTCGTATTGTTGTCGATCTGTATGGTTCTTTGGCGTTAACGGGAAAGGGGCACCGCACCGATCGAGCGGCCGTTCTTGGGCTTTGTGGCGAACATCCGCGCACCGTGGATCCTGAATCAGTTGACCCCCGATTCGCCAAAATTCAATCCGAACGCGTCCTGCGTTGGCTCGGAAAGCACTCGATCGAATTTGATATCGAACGCGACTTGCTGTTTCATCGCGACACCTTTCTTCCCGAACATCCCAATGGAATCCGTTGCACCGCGATGACGGGATCAGGTGCGACGTTATTGCAAAAGACGTACTTATCGGTCGGTGGCGGATTTGTGGTCGAAGCGGATGAAATCGCCGAAGCCGCCAATCCCCTCAGCCGCGACCACACCGCCCCCTTCGTTTTTCACAGTGCCGATGAATTACTCCGTCTATGCAACGAGCACCATCTGACGATCAGTGAACTGGTACAACAAAACGAACTTAGTTTCCGCACCGCCGAGGAGATTGACCGCGAGCTGGATCAGATTTGGGACGTGATGAACCACAGCATCGAAATGGGGTGTCGCCATGAGGGCATCCTGCCAGGCGGTTTGAAAATTCAGCGTCGAGCCCCAGGGATCTACAAAAAATTGATGGGCATGTCGCTGGAGGGGGAAACATTGTCATTGCCCAAGGATCACATCGACCCGCTCAGCCAAATCGATTGGGTCACGCTGTTTGCGTTGGCGGTGAACGAAGAAAACGCAGCGGGCGGGCGTGTCGTGACGGCACCCACCAACGGGGCGGCGGGCGTGATCCCGGCGGTTTTGGCCGCGCAGGCTCGCTTTGACGCAAGCGTCGATCGGCAAGCGATTCATACGTTCCTACGC
Organism: Novipirellula caenicola; assembly: GCF_039545035.1. Classification (NCBI taxonomy): domain Bacteria; kingdom Pseudomonadati; phylum Planctomycetota; class Planctomycetia; order Pirellulales; family Pirellulaceae; genus Novipirellula; species Novipirellula caenicola. The sequence continues at coordinate 9,226 of NZ_BAABRO010000006.1, read as the reverse complement.
ACGGCATCGGCGATCGGCATGCTGTATAAACGCAACGCTTCCTTGTCCGCAGCGGAAATGGGATGCCAAGGCGAAGTCGGGGTTGCCTGTTCGATGGCCGCCGCTGGACTCGCGGCGATGATGGGTGGGACGCCCGCACAGATTGAAAACGCAGCCGAAATTGGCATGGAACACAATCTCGGACTGACTTGCGATCCGGTCGCCGGTTTGGTGCAAGTGCCTTGCATTGAACGCAACGCGATGGGCGCCGTCAAAGCGATCAATGCGGCTCGGCTTGCCGTGTTGTATGGAAACGGCGAACACTGCGTTTCGCTGGACAAAGTGATCGAGACGATGCGACAAACCGGCGTCGACATGCAATCGAAGTACAAAGAGACCAGCCTTGGTGGTTTGGCGGTCAACGTCATCAATTGCTAGATTTGATCAACAAAAGTCATCGAAGTCGGTTTGCATCACTTCCCTTGGGCGGGGAACTGGGGGAATTTGAGTTCCGACGCATTTCTTTTTGACCTCCGACGATTTTGTTGGCGTCGCAACGAAACAGCCAATCGGTTAGAAACATCCGCTGATTTGTGTTTCGTATCCGGCTAGGTAGACGCTAAAATGTCCCCGCTTGTCATTCTGCTCTGTATCATTGCCGCTGGTCTGTTTATCGGCCGATTGTCGATTCTCGGCATCTCGTTTGGAACCTCGGCCATTCTGTTCGTCGCCCTGCTGGTCGGCCACTTTGGCTGGACGATCCCCGATGGTTTTGGGACCTTGGGGTTGGCACTTTTTGTTTACTGTGTCGGCGTATCGGCGGGCCCTACGTTTTTTCGCGGATTGGCATCGCGAGGCAAGGTGATGGCATGTCTCGGGGCGATGATTGTCGTCACCGGCGCTACGGTAACGTGGTGCAGTGCCAAGCTGCTCGACCTGCCTGCGGATTTGGCGGGCGGCTTGATGGCCGGAGCGATGACCAGCACCCCGGCACTCGGGGCGATCAGCGAATCGGTCGAGGATCCCGCAGCCGTCGCGGTCGGTTTCGGGGTCGCCTATCCGATCGGAATCATTAGCGTTGTTTTGTTCGTCCAGCTCGCCTTCAAATGGGCATCGCCCGAATCCATTGCCCCCAGCTCATCAAACGGCCAATCCGAAACGGCGCAAGATACGACGATCCAGCGACGCATGGTCGAGATCGTCAATCCAGGCATTGTGGGAAAACGGCCAAGCCAAGTCGAAGTGCTTTCGAATTCTCGCTGCCAAATCTCGCGTGTCTTGGTCCATTCGAGGTGGATCCCGACGCCGCCGGATTATGCATTCGCCATCGGGGACCGCGTGATGCTGCTCGGTGAATACGGCGAGATTGCTCGCGTGGCCGAGACGCTTGGGGTATTGCACGCAGAAGAAAAAGCAATTTTGGATGCAGACCACGAACGCAAAACGGTGGTCGTCACATCACCGGAGATCTACGGCCACACGCTCAAAGCGCTGAGGCTTCGTTCACGCTACGGAGTCACCGTCGCGCGAATCCGCCGATACGAGATCGAGTTTGTTCCCTCCTCCCAAACACAGATCCTATTTGGCGACCGTCTCACCTTGGTCGGCGAATCGGCCAACCTTGCCAAAATCGAACCGATCGTCGGCCATCGTCCACGGACGCTGGACGAGACCGACCTATTATCGGTGGTGATCGGAATTGCCATCGGGATTTTTGTCGGGCATGCCGAATTGGATTTAGCCGGTTTGACGATTTCACTTGGTATCGCCGGAGGTCCGTTGATGGTCGGACTGCTGCTGGGTCATTTTCGCAAGATCGGACCGATCCGCGGCGCCTTTCCTCCCGCGGCGATGCTGTTGATGACCGAAGGCGGGTTGGCGTTGTTTTTAGCGGACGCCGGAATCAAGGCTGGTAAAAATGTCGGGCCCGTGCTGGCGCAACATGGATTGATCCTCTGTTTCGTCGCACTTGCGATCGTGTGTTTTCCGCTGCTAATCGGCTACTGCATGGCGCGATTCGGTTTCGGTTTATCGCTGCTACAAAATCTCGGCGCCACGTGCGGCGGCATGACCTCGACCCCTGGGCTTGCGGTACTCACCGGCTCGACCGAATCAAGCCAACCGGTTACCAGCTATGTCGCGGCCTACCCCGTCGCCTTGGTCATGATCACGATCCTGGGGCCGATGCTGGTCGAGATCCTCAACTGGATGTGAACTCGGTTGCCGGGCCCCGCCAACTGCTGCGATGCTGCCAATTCCGATGTTGCCTGCTTGGGTGATCGGCGCATAAAAAAACACCGAGAGTTTTTTAGGCTCTCGGTGCTTATGTTAAATATCGATCAGATTGATCAATCAATCTTCGACAAGTTGTACGTTTTCAGCACGAGGGCCCTTCGGTCCGCTGCCCACGTTGTACGAAACGAGTTGACCTTCGCGTAGGTCATCATAGTTCACACCTTCCAGTGCGGAACTATGAAAGAACATGTCGCTACCCGAGTCGGTTTCAATGAAACCAAATCCCTTGTCGGTAACTCGCTTGATTTTGCCTTCTGCCATCTCTTCTTCTTCCAATACTCTCAAAACAATTGTGCCGTTTTCAATCACAAGAAACGTTCCTGCGAATCGAACTGCACCGAGGTCTACGTTAACGACTCCGTCCTCGTAGGTAATAAACCATCCTTAGCGGGGTCGATTATATCAAATCAATCGGGGTGTTGTTGCAATTTAAACGTCGTTATCCAAATCTTCTTCGGATTCTTCGTCGATTGCAACGACCGGAACGACTCCATTCTCTTGATCCAGCTTGCGTTGTGCACGTCGGTTCAGCTTTTCCTGAGCCTTGTACTTCTTCTCCATTTCGCGTTGTCGCTTGGCGAAGGTATTTTGGTTTTTTGCGATAGTCTCTCTCCAAAAAGGGATCGTTCGGTCGTGCTGCTTTAATGACGGGGATTAAAGCGAATTGCTTCCTATTGCCTGTTTTCACCGCCGCAGGGCGGGCTTTTCTAACAAAAAACTTAGTTGATTTGTTTTGCGCGTTGTTTGCGTCTGGGGCGGCGACTCGTCTGGCTGCCCGCGGCGGCCGCATGGGATCCGCTGCGATTGGCTCGGCCTCCACCGCGGAACGGAGCACGACGAGCCCCTTTGCCCGATTTAGGTTTGGCCGCATTGGGATCGCGTGGTTGCTGTGGCGGTTGATTGGGTGCCAGCGGCAATTTCAAGCTAATAAATTTCTCGATTTCCCGCAGTTCGCCTCGCTCCGCATCGCTGCAAAACGAGATTGCGACCCCTTCCGCTCCCGCACGACCGGTTCGCCCGATGCGGTGTACGTAGCTTTCGGGTTCATTGGGGATGTCGTAATTGACCACGTGCGTGACGCCATCAATATCGATTCCTCGTGCCGCAACGTCGGTCGCCACGAGAACTTGGACCTTGTTACGCCGGAATGCTTCGAGTGCACGTTGCCGAGCACTTTGTGACTTGTTGCCATGAATGGCGACCGCTTTGAATCCGTTGCGATCTAATTTTTCTGCCAATACGTTTGCGCCACGCTTCGTGCGAGTAAAGACGATCGCACGATCCGCTTTTTCATCGACCAAGATTTTTTCCAACAACTTCAGCTTTCCGCCCTTTTCGACGAAGTACAGCTGTTGGGCAATGCGTTCGACGCTTGTCGATTTCGGAGTCACATTCACGGTCACCGGATCACGCAACAAACTTTGCGAAAGCTCGGTGATTTTTGGCGGCATGGTCGCAGAGAAAAACAGCGATTGGCGACGATTCGGCAGCTCGCTGATGATGCGGCGAAGTGCAGGCAGAAAGCCCATGTCGAGCATGCGATCGGCTTCGTCCAAGACGAACATCTCGAGCTGGCGAAGATCAATGTGCCCTTGATCCATCAAATCAATCAAACGGCCCGGAGTCGCAACCAAAATATGGGCACCGCGATTCAACGCGCGAACTTGGTTGCCTTGGCTAACGCCTCCATAGACCAACACCTGTCGTAGACGCAGATGTTTGCCGTAGGTGGCAAAGCTTTCGCCAATTTGAATGGCAAGCTCTCGTGTCGGAGCAAGCACGAGGACCAAAGGCCGATTTGGAGCCGCTTTACGATGTTCGCCACCGATTTCATTCAAGATCGGCAAGGCAAAGGCAGCGGTTTTTCCGGTTCCGGTTTGAGCACAGCCGAGGACATCGCGTCCTTCGAGTGCTGCGGGGATGGTTTGTGCTTGGATGGGGGTCGGCGTGGTGTATTTCTCGTCGGCAATTGCGCGTTTCAGGGGAGCAATCAAATCGAGTTCGTCAAATGTCTTCAAAAAAGTTTTCCTAAGAAGATTGTTTTTGGGGATCCATCGACGCCTCATTGCCAACCGAAACACTTCGGAACAGGCGTGACCGCCGCTCGGCATTCAATGCAAGCCGCGTCGGTCTAAAATGGGCAGATGGAGTAATCGTTGTGTTTGAATCCGCAGATGTCCGTGTCGTGCTTTCCAACAGGAACGCGACAACCACGACAAAGGGGAAACGTTTGACCGCCCGTGCAGGACGATAACTCTGGACAAACAAGAAAGTCACAGAATCCGGAGCGTCGAATCGTCGACGCCGACAGCTTTCCAGAGCGGTTAACACAACCGATAGTTGGCAGCAATTTTGTGCGGCGAATGTGCCGGCACCCATTTTACGGGGTAGCAAGAGGGTCCAACTCTGCGATCAGAAATCCCGTTTGGCCGAAAAACGCGTCCGTTTCAAATAAGACTCTACGAAGCAAAACGCTCCACACTTATTCGAAAAATCCGCGTTACTCGCTTATTTTCGACCACCATCCCCAGAAAATCTTGACGAAATGCTGGGGCTTCACTGCGAAGTGTACTCACCTAGCCGCGTGAAGCCAAGTGACAATCCAAAGAATCTCGGTGCATAATGAAGGCACGCGTAGGGATTCAAAGGCTTATGACACTGCTTTATTACGACTATCTGTTTCAAGAACACGACACCGGCGAACATCCCGAGAATGCGGGACGATTGGCGACGGTGATGCGGCGGCTGAACTTTCTCGGGCTCGATGCGGTCTGCCAACGACCGGCGTGGGCCCCCGCGTCGATCCAGCAGCTGAGACTCGTCCACACCGCCGACCATATCCAAGCGGTTCGCAGCTTGTGTGAGCGTGGGGGTGGTGCGATCGATGAAGACACGGTCGTCAGCCCGCGGTCGTACGATGCCGCGACGCTGGCCGCGGGAGCCGTCGTGGATGCCGTCCAGCGGGTGGTTGCCGGCGAAGACAAGACCGCACTCTGCTTGGTCCGCCCCCCCGGCCACCATGCCACTGCCGATCAAGCGATGGGATTCTGCCTGTTCAACAATGTCGCTATCGGAGCCCGCGTGGCCACCCAGACACTAGGGCTTGAACATGTCATGATCGTCGACTTTGACGTCCACCACGGCAATGGCACTCAAGATATCTTCTATGCCGACCCGCGAGTCAGTTTTCTCTCGATGCATCGCTCTCCGCTTTATCCCTACAGCGGTAGCGAAGACGAAACAGGACTAGGGGAAGCCGCTGGCACGACCATCAACTTGCCGATCAAATTTGGTACCTCCGCAGAAACCCAACGGCAAAACTTTCGCGATGCCATGTTGAGTCTTGCTGAAAAAAATCCTCCCCATTTGCTGATGGTTAGCGCGGGCTTTGACAGCCACCGACTCGACCCCATCGGATCACTCGGGCTATCGAGCGATGACTTTACCTTGATCACGCAAGACATTGTCGAGGTGGCAAAACAATACACCGGCGGACGGATCGTCAGCACGCTCGAAGGAGGCTACCACCCCCATGCGTTAGCCGAAAGCGTGAGCAATCATCTGGAAATTCTAATGGAAGAGAGCTAACGAGGCTTCTACAACAAAACCTCCGGTTTGGCGGAACGACGAGAGCGGCTGGTTGGTTTCACCAGCTATGTGAGTGTGATCGTCCAGGGTTCCGCAAATTACCCAGTGCCCTGCAGCTACAGCACTTTCTTGGCGATGACAACGTCGGCGCCGATCCGCCGGTCAAGCGTAAAGCCTCGCGACGCAAACATGTCCAAGATGCGGCGGTTTTGCGGTGCGACCTCGGCCACGATTCGCTTCCACTTCATTTGTTTGCTGATCTGTAAACAGTAATCCATCAATGCAGCACCGAGCCCGTGCCCCTGCCAAGCATCGCCCACCAAAATGGCAAACTCCGCTTCATGATGATCGGCATCGGCCACCAGTCGCCCTACTCCGGCGAGCTTATTGCGTCCGTCATGATTCACTTCGGCGACAATCGCAATCTCGCGATCGTAATCGTTAAAGCAATAGCGTGACGCGAGCTCGTGGGTTGCCGAACGAAACATATAGCGAAACCGCATCTGAATCGACTCGGCCGAACACCCGGCAATCAACTCACACCACATCGGTTCGTCTTCGGGCTGAATCGCTCGCAACAAGACGCCGACACCGCTGGACAATTTTAGTGGACGAGTGAACTGAGTCGGGTAGGGACAGATCGCAAGGTGCGAGTAGGGCGAACGAGGGTGCAGCACAGCATCCCGCTGAAACGCAATTCTCGCATCCAATGCCACCACTTCGGTCGGCGTCGCCAACAGCGGATTGATATCCAATTCCATAATCTCAGGGGCATCGGCCACGAGATAGCTGATCCGCATCAGCACTTCGATCAAGCGATCCAGATCCACGGGAGCTTGGCCCCGATACGCCCCCAACAGCGGCCACGCCCGTAGCGACTCGAGCATCCGCCGCGCCAACCGTTCGCTCAGCGGGGGCAGTTCAAACGTTCGGTCCCACAACAATTCGGTCGCAGTGCCGCCCAGCCCTACCATCAGCACACTGCCAAACACCGGGCCTTGTTTTGAGCCGACAAAGAGCTCTCGCCCCAACGGGCCCACCATCATTCGCTGAACCGTAACGCCATCAATCCTTGCATCGGGACGTTTCTGTTGCGTTTGCCGCATGATCTGGTCATATGCCTTGGCCGCGGCACTTCGGTCAATCAAGTTCAACGCGACTCCGCCGACATCACTTTTGTGAACGATCGACGGCGAGTGAATTTTCATCACGACCGGATAGCCAATCTCGTCGGCGATTTGAAGTGCAGCGGCTTGGTCACTCGCAGCATACGTTTCGCAAACGGGGATGCCGTATGCGGCCAACATCGTTTTTGAATCCAATTCGGAAAGCGTTTCATAGTCCTGCGAATCACCGTCGCACGCCGCGACTCGTTCACGAAAAATCGTCTGCAGATGATCGCGATCAATTTGAAATCCGATGGGCACCGAACGAGGCGTCTCGTAAAGCATGCTGCGGTTGCGAGCATACTTGACTAAATACATGAACGATGCGACCGCTTTTTCCGGCGTCGCGTAAGTGGGCACGCCAGCTTGCCGGAGTTGTTCGATTCCGGTTTGCACCCGCAAACCTCCCAGCCACGTGGTCAGTACCGGTTTGCGAGATCGTTTGGCGGCTTCGATGACCGCATCGGCGGTTTCCAGGGGCAACGTCCAAATTTGTGGCGACAAAACCACAAGGACGCCATCGACGTTTTTGTCCGCAAGTGCCACGGCGACCGCGTCGCCAAAACGCGACGCATCGGCGTCGCTTAGCACGTCGATCGGATTGCCGTGTGACCATGCCGGCGGCAACAAAGCATCGAGTTTCTCGAGACTTGTGTCGCTCAGTTCCGCAAGCGAGCCGTTTCGCTGCAGCAGCGCATCGACGGCCATCACACCGGGACCACCCGCGTTCGTGACGATCGCAAGCCGAGGTCCTGCGGGAGCTTCTTGTCGAGCCAGCAACTCGGCACAGTCAAATAGATCGGCAAGTTCCAAAACACGAACCGCACCAGCGCGAGTCAGTGCGGCCTCGTAAGCGTTTTCCGATCCAATCATGGCACCGGTGTGAGTCGCCGCTGCCTTTTGCGATTCGTCAAAACGTCCCGCCTTGTAGACGATGATCGGCTTGTTGCGAGTGAACGCGCGAGCGGCCGACATGAATTGACGAGCGTGCGCAATCGATTCCACATACAAGATGATCGAATCCGTCCAACGATCTTGGGCGAAATAGTCGATCAAGTCGGCTACGCCTACATCGAGCATGTTGCCGATCGACACGAAATGAGAAAATCCGATCCCTTCGCGCGCCGCCCAATCCAAAACGGAAGCACACAGGGCGCCCGACTGAGAGATAAAAGCGACTCGTCCACGCGTGGCAACGTCCGCTGCAAAGCTGGCATTCAATTGATGGTAGGGCGACATCAAACCGAGCGAGTTAGGACCGATAATCCGCAGCCCTTCGAATCCCTTTGCCGTCTTGCGAATCTCGGCCTCAATCTGCTCGCCCTGACTGCCCACTTCGCGAAAACCGGCCGACAGTATCACCACTCCCAAGACACCCGACTCGCCACATTGCCGGACCACATTGGGGACACTGGCCGCGGGAGTGCAGATGATCGCGAGATCGACCGGGCCACCGCTGACGTCAATCTCGGCTAGCGATCGATAACACCGATGCCCCTCGAGCTCGCTGTAGTTCGCGTTGACAGGATAGATATCACCGGCAAATCCACCAGCGATCAAGTTCCGCAGCGCTCGCTGCCCGACGCTTTCGTCGCGGTTGCTGGCGCCGATGACGGCAACCTTTTTGGGCCTGAAGATTTTCGCGAGATTACGCGTCGGCATCTAAAACGCTCCTTGCCGTCGAGACGCAGTGGATCGCCACCTGGGTCCGCAAAGCTCCCACGACCCCATCACCACGTCTGCTCAACCAAACTTGGTTTAGTGTAACAAACAACCCAAATCACCGCAGCCAAGAATGATTTCGCCATTGCCGCGATCTCGACGTCCCGCCAATGCGAAATGCTGTCTACTTCGCTAGCGGCACCACGCAAGCCGTCCGGTTGCAGCGAGTAAAACGTTCGATATTGACCGGGCGGCTCGCGCCGCACCGCTAGGTCGTGGATGGTTGGCGGGCAACTGCGAGTTCTTCGGGTCAAAGGCCCGGCCATTTGCTAGCCGCCCTCATTAAGTCCCAGGAAACGGCCGGGCCGTTGGCCCTACAGTTCATTGGTTTTCTTGGTCCCAGCCCGTTGGGCTTGTCTTTACCCACGTTTCGGTCGGGTGCCGTGAAACATTTTTGTGGAGAATGCAACGAATCCTCGGGGCAGTCGGGCCGTGGAACTGACAGCCGTTTGACTGATCCGAGGCTGATGCAATGA